>JBBQUN010000006.1:0-43391 GCA_038212405.1 Acidimicrobiales bacterium
TCGACTCGTCAACGGATCGAAGTTCACCGTTCCCTTCGAGCTGAAGCTCGTCGCCTCGACCAACCTCGACCCCCATCAACTCGGTGACGAGGCGTTCCTTCGGCGCCTTCGCAACAAGGTCTATGTCGGCGCGGTGAGCGAGACGGCGTTCAACTGGATTCTCGTTCGGGCGGCAAAGGCCAGAAACATCAACGTCAATGCCGAGGCTGCTCACCACCTCCGCAAGGTGTCTGAGCATTTCATCGGCGAGCTTCGTCCGTACGTCGCCATCGACTTTCTCGATTTGATGACCGGCATCGCACAGTACGATGGACTCCCCCGCACTCTGGACCTGAAGATGATCGACCGCGTCGCCCAGATCTACTTCGTGACCAACGGTTCCGAGGGCCCACCGCCAACCGCATCGAGCCTGTCAGCAACGGCCGCACCGGTCGCACCATCAACGGCGGCTTCGCCAGAGGCTCAGCAGCAGGCTGCGATGCAGGCCATCGCTGCGCCACGAATCAACGAGCAGCAAGCAACACCAGCATCGGCTCCGCCCCAGCCTGCTCATCCACCGATGGCAACAGCACCATCTTCTGAGCAACCGTCTCCGGGACAACCGTCTCCGGGACAACCGTCTCCGGGACAACCGTCTCCGGGACAACCGTCTCTCGGGCAGCCGCTCGCAGAACAACAACCCCAGTCTCGAATCGCTTCTCAGGTCTGATCGACGGGGTTCTGCTGCTGGCGATGGGGCGAGGGCGACGCCGTCTGCTCACCGGACCTGGCCGCTCGCGGCCATTGCCTGCGGCATGGCGTCGTGGCGAGCGAGGGCGACGATGGCGCCACAATTGCGGCAACGTCGCAATGCGGTTCCGTCAGAAGTTCCAGCTGGCGCAAAGTGTCGATGATCGGCGGTACTCGCATTCATGGAACACGAGGGACAAGAGATTCGGTGGTGCATTGGACCCTTTCCTTCTGCAACGGGTATCGGCCTGCCCACGACCGATATGAGCCAAACGGCCCAATCGGGTGATCAGCAGCCAACCGGCTGGCCCACTTCGGCCACCCGGGTACGGTGGTCACCGTGTCCGAACCGCTACCGGCGCTCATCGACGAGTTCTTCCTCGCTCGACGGCCAAAGAAACACTCCGAACACACCCTCGCCGCGTACCGCCGCGACTTCGACGCCATTCTCGTCCAGCTCGCCGAACTCCTCGCCCGTCCAGCAGCTGAGCTCGTGATCGAAGACCTCGAGATTCGAACGCTGCGGCGGGCATTCGCTGCCATCAGCCACCACTCGGAGTCCACCGTTTCCCGAACGTGGTCCACCTGGAATCAGCTCTACACCTTCCTCGTTGCCGAGGGAGTCGTGCCTGGTAACCCGATGGCCGCCATCGAGAAACCGCGAGTACCAAAGAGCAGGCCAAAGTCCATCGTTGGTGAAGACAGCATCCAGCTCCTGCTGGCCGCCGCAGCAACCGGGCGCAAAACGGCTCGTGATCCCTGGCCCGAGCGCGATCTGGCGCTGATCGTCACGTTGATCACTGGGGGCCTTCGTCTCGCCGAGATCCTCGACCTCACGCTCCGCTCGATCGATGGCCCACCTGGTGATCGGGTCCTGGCAGTGCGAGGTAAGGGGAACAAGGAACGCACAGTTCCGCTCGAAGACGAAGTCGAAGCGGTCATCGCTGCCTACATCGAGACCCGCCTGCGTCGATTCCCCGGTCGCATCCGCGTCGACGCACCACTCTTCGTCGACACCAAAGGCGAGCCGATGAAGCGAGGCGGCCTCCAGTACCTCGTCGACCGTCTCTACCGAGAGGCCGGTATTCGGTCTCGTGTGCCCAGCGGTGCCCTGGTGCACGCCCTGCGCCACACGTTCGCCACCAATCTCGCCCGAAACGGTGCCTCCGGGACCGAGCTACAACGGCTTCTCGGTCATGAGTCACTGGCAACCACGCAGCGCTACGTCGACGCAACTGCTCGCGAGGTGCGCGCTGCGGCGCGTAGCAACGACGCCTACCGGGCACTACGTGAGGTCACAGCGGCCGCAACACCGAGCACCAGTGATCCGGGCCCTACCGAGGATGACTGGCGATAGCGTGTCAGCGTGCGCGTCGCCCTGACGAGCCCCGGCGCCACTATGCGCCCACATGTAACCCAGGAGCACCACTATGGCTCGCAGAATTGAAGTCGAACTCACCAGTAGCCGCGATGACGGTAGTTGGACCTGGCGGGCTGCAAACGCCCGCCAGCCAAAGGGTGAGGTGAGCGGCTCGCTACTGTATCCCGACCCCCAGGTCGGAGATGTGTTCAAGGTCGAGGCCGAGTTCCACCTCGACGGCATCGAGGTGATCGAGGTCTTTGCTCCGAAGGCCAAGAAGGAGCGCACCGGATTCCTCGAGATGGTGTCTCGCCCGATTTCCGACGACGAGCTCGTCACCGCCGTACGCACCGGACGCCGTGACCGAGACGATGATCGTCGTGGTGGCGGGGGCGGCCGCAAGCGTCGTGAGGGCGGCGACCGCGGTCCGCGCCGTGATGGCGGTGGCCGCGGCGATGCTGGCGAGCGTGGAGGCCGTCGTGACGGCGGCGGTCGCAGCGACGGCGGCAGAAGCAACCGAGGTCCTCGCGAAGACGATCGGCCCAAGGCCAAGCGTCTTCGGCCGGGCCATGTGCACCGCAACGCTGCGCTCGAGTCGGTGCCCGAGGAGCACCGACCCATCGCTGAGCAGGTCCTCAAGGGCGGTCTGCCTGCCGTGCGGGCCGCAATCGAGAAGCAGAACACCGAAGCAGCAGCAGCTGGTGCGCCGCAGATCGAGTTGAAGACCGTCCTCGGAATTGCCGAGCCCATGGTCATCACCATGAAGAACGCCGACTGGCACGATCGTGCCGATGCCGCCCTCATCGACCTCGACGACCTCGAGTTGCGCGACCTTCGCTCGGTCGTGAGCGCCGCCGACCCCACGTCCAAGGACGAGTCGGCTCGTGCGAAGGCCGAACAGCTTCGCACCGGTCTCAATGCGCGCCTCGAGAAGGACCAAGCTGCCTGGTTGGCCGAGCTGGAATCGGCGGTCCAGGGTGGGCGTACCATTCGTGCGCTTCGGCTGAGCTCACGTCCGGTGAAGGCTGGATCACCGATCCCGGCTGAACTCGCGGCCAAGCTCACCGACGCCGCAGCGACGGCGCTCAGCGCCGACATTGCGTCGGACCGGTGGGCCGCCGTCGTCGACGCTCTTGCCTACTCCCCCGTTCGTGGCAGTGTCACCCCGTCGGGGTTCCCCGCCGAGCCGACGCCCGAACTCCTCGAGGCGGTGAAGCGCATTGCCGACCGCATTCCGGCGATCGCCGCCCAGCTGGGGATCGATCCTTCAGAAGCGGCAACCAAGAAGCGTCGCCGGCCAAAGCGTGAAGCCAACAAGAAGAAGCCTGCTCCCAAGCAACCCAAGGCTGCGACTGAGTCGCCCGTAACCGATACACCAGCGCCCACCGAAGCAGTCGCAGCCGAAGCAGTCGCAGCCGAAGCAGCAACACCAGCCGAAGCAGCACCAGCCGAGGAAGCAGCAGCACCAGCCGAAGCAGCAACACCAGCCGAAGCAGCAACACCAGCCGAGGAAGCGGTCAGCAAAGACTGAGACCGCTAGTGTCGGCGCCATGATCGATTTCACGGTGTCCGACCACATTGGCTTCATCACCATCAACCGCCCCGACGCCCGCAATGCCGTGAATGGCGACGTTGCCCAAGGCATCGAAGCCGCGATCGATGAAATCGAAAGCAACGGCGACATCTGGGTCGGCATCATCACTGGTGCCGGCCCAGTCTTTTGTGCCGGAGCTGATCTGAAGGCTGTGTCGAGCGGGACCGCTGCCCAAATGAGTACCGAAAAGGGCGGCTTCGCCGGTTTGGTCCGACGTGAGCGAACCAAGCCCCTCATTGCCGCCGTCGATGGTCCCGCCCTTGCCGGAGGCACCGAGATCGTGTTGTCCTGTGACCTCGTCGTCGCGTCGAGCAACGCCCGGTTCGGTGTTCCCGAGGTCAAACGATCACTCGTCGCAGCAGCTGGAGGTTTGTTCCGTCTGCCCGTTGCACTCCCCCGCAACGTTGCGACCGAGTTGGTTCTGACCGGCGACCCGATCTCAGCCGACCGAGCTCACCACTTCGGCATGGTCAACGTCCTGTGCGAAGCGGGTCAGGCACTCGCTGAAGCAACCACGCTGGCGCAGCGCATCACGATCAATGCGCCGCTGGCGGTCCGCGAAAGCCTCGGGGTGATGAAGGCGTCGGTCGGACTCGACGATGACGCGGCCTTCTCGCTCTCGGGCAAGGCAATGGGACGACTGTCCAAGACGCAGGACTATGCCGAGGGACCGCTGGCCTTCATCGAAAAGCGTGCGCCGGAGTGGAAGGGTCGCTGAAACGACACCGGCACTGAAACGACACCGACGAGGTCAGAGGTCTCGCATGACCGTGAGCATGCGGGCCTTCAGCCCGAACGACTCGAAGAAGTTCTTGGTGTTGCGATCGCCGGGAAGGGCAATCGACTCGATGCCGGTGCAGCCACGCTCAGCGCACGATTCGAGCAGTGCATTCATCATCGCCTCGCCGATACCCGACTTGCGGGCCTCGGCGTCGACGAGGAGGCGCTCGACACGACCAACAGGCTGTCCGTCGGCACGAACGACGAAGCGCATGCTCGCCACCCCCAGCACGACGTCATCGTAGGTGCCAACGAACACCACGGCATCTGGATCATCGATGGCCTCGGCCAACGGTTGCAACGCGGCACCTTCTGCGACGAGGAAGGTGGATCCCCCACGCTGTTGCGCCAGCTCGATCGATTCCGCAGCAACGAGCCCCTCGATCAGCGCGAGATCGCCGGTATGGCCGAGACGAGCGCCTTCGCTCATGCCGTCATCCGCTCGACCTTGGCGAGGATCGTCTTGCGATTGCGACCCGAACGTTCATAGCGTAGGACCGCTTCGGCCTGGGCCGGCGTGAGATCATCGAGCGCAGCAATGATGGCTCTGGCAGTCAACGTGTCATAGTCCTCGATCGGCAACGCTGAGCCGGCATCGAGGTCATCGCCGCTTGCCGACGGGTCAGTATCGACGTCGACATCCTCGGCGACATCGACCACGACATCGACCACAGCTTCGCAGCGATCGGTTGACTGCTTTGGAACCAGGCCGAGAGCAACGCCAACCTCGATCATTCCCCTCGACACCGCATCGGCAGCAAGACCAACCGCTTCGCTCACCATGGCCTCGGTCCCACCGGGTTGTTGGGACGCCATCTTGGCCAACAGACGGGCCAACTGCACCTGGCTCTTGCCTCGGGTGACGACCTTGTCGAGCACTTCCTCGCGCTCATAGAGAAAACCAAGTGGCGCGTAGACGAAGAGATCAACCAGCTGGTCGATCGGATTCTTCGGCTCGCTACTGGCCGACATCTCAGCCGAAGATTCGTACGATCGACGGGCACTCGGCATCGCCCATCGGGCAACGCGGATTGGTGACTCTCCCAAACTGCGAGCGGTTGACGAGCATGAAACAGCTCTCGCAAACGAACTCATCGTTCCGCTTGCTGTCGAGCGGCTTCTTCTGGGCGACTTCGTCTTCGTCTTCGTCGTCATCGTCGTCATCCGACGCCGCCATACGGTCCTTCAGAATGGCGTCGAGATCAGCCTCGACATCGTCAGGATCGAGTTCATCGTCTTCGTCGTCTTCGTCGGGATCGACCTTACGAGCACGAGGCCGAGCAGGCTCTTCTTCGTCCTCGTCATCATCCTCGACGACCTCGTCTGATGCGACGAACTCGTCGTCGGCGAGATCGTCGTCGGCGAGATCGTCGTCGTCGAGTTCGTCGTCGTCGAGATCACCGTCCAAGTCGGCGTCGAGGTCTTCCTCCAGCTCGTCTTCGACCTCTTCGTCGATTACTTCTTCGATGTCGTCGTCACTCATAACCGCAGACCTATCCAGTGGTTCTCCAGGAACGGCCGGACTCTACACACAGTTCACCCGCATGAGCCGAATCTCGCTGCAAACTTCCGTCGCAATTTGCTCACCAGCATGAATGGGAAAGGATTCAGCCAACCGAGTTCGTGAAAAGTGCACGCTGGGCAATCACGTTGGCGGTATAGCGCTCGGTGACATCCAACCACTCACCACGACCGACCGATGTCGGTCCCTGGAAGTAGCTGCCCAGCGCAAGACGAACGTCACCATCGTTGCGGTCGAGAAGCCAATCGAGATAGCGAGCACTGATGCGAATGTTGTCCTCGGCATCGAAGCGATCGAGATCGGGCTGACCAATCAAGTGTGCCGCCACCCATTCGCCGGTGATCGGCATGATCTGGCCGATTCCGGCGGCACCGACCGACGACATTGCCTCTTGGTTCCAGCCAGATTCATGCCATGCAGTCGCCATCAGCAGGTCAACAGGAAGATCATTGGCGGCGGCCCAACGCTCGAACGTAGGAATCAACGCCAAGCGCTCGGGACGATCGAGGATGCGATCAGGCAGATTCGGGTAGTTGCCGGCATCGATCGTGGCTGCCGCAGCGGATGACATTGCCGATGCTGGAATCTGGAGCACCTGACCGGCGCGAATGTGATCGTCGTTGCCGAGCGAGTTCAGCGCCAACAGATCGTTTGTCGTCGTTGCGAAATCGATTGCGATTTGCGACAGTGTGTCACCCGACTTGACGGTGTAGGTACGAGTCGGCGACGACACTCGCAAACTCTGCCCAGCGAAGATCCGATCGACATCATCGAGATCATTGAGCTCTCGCAACTCGGCGACCGAGAGATTGGTGCGAACGGCCACGTGCGAAAGGGTTTCCCCTTCACTCACGGTGTAGTCCTGCGCACCGGCCATCGCCGGCAGCGCCAACACCGTGGTCGTTGCCAAACCAAGCGAGAGAGCAGCGGCAGTCAAATGTCGTACAACCAAACGAGTAGGCATAACGAATCATTCGGCCCCGTTCCGACAGAAATGAGCCTTTTGGGCAAGAACGACGAAACAACGAGAGCGAACGACGACTCGCCGCCCGCGAAAAATCACTCCCCGCCTGCGGCGGTTCGCCGGGCCTCGGCCCGTCGTTCGGCCTCCAAACGCTCCAGGTCGGTCTCGGAGTCATGATTCACGAAGCTCATCATGGCGGCGATGGCGTGATGGCCGGCCTTCTCGGCGATGGCGGTATGCATTTCTTGAGCAACGGTGCGATAGGCCGGATGGCCCTGTGGCGTCGAGCGGAGTTCGAGCATGTGCATGGCCGAGCGGGCGTTGAGATTGAAGTTGAACCGGACTCGATAAGCCAGCGAAACCGCCAACGATGCTTGCGGGCCAAAGGCTGGTTCGAGACTCTCGAACAGCGCGGCCGATCGTTCCATTGCGGCATCGAACCGATCGCCGACACCGGCCTCATCGACCAACTCAGGACGGGTGAAGCCGTGCTTTGGCGTGAGCTGTTGCCAGTCGACCGTGAGCAGTCGGTGGCGTTGCAGATCACGGAAGGCGCCGTAGTCAGCGAGAATATCGAAGCGGTAGAACGGCCGCTCGAGTGCCCGACCCGGGCGATGGCGACGGTTGCGCCGATCGCCGTTGTAGGCACGAATCACCCGCAGCCGATCCTCGACCGACATGGCTCGAACCTGCTCCTCGATGCGGTGCTCGGACAACGAGCTGTGCGGATACAGCATCGATGCCACGACCTTGATTTCGGCGTCGGGGTCGAAGTCGACCAGTTCGACCCGAGCATCGGTATCGGGCGTGCCTGCTTCATCGAGCAGGTCTTCGGCGATGTCTTCCATCGACAATCGGGCGTCGGCGAGATACTCGCTCCACTCGACGCCCCGCTCCGGAAGGTCGACTCGACGAACGAACGAGGGAATCACCTTGCGAAGCTCCGTGAGCATCATGTCGGCGTATTGCTGAGCTTCGGGTAGCGGGTGGGCTCGCATGCGCAGCAGCAGCTGCTCATAGGCCTGTCCGGAGGCGTAGATGCCAACGTTGGATTGGGCAGCGGCGGGCAGGATCCCACGGACGGCGTCGAGCGCCTTTGCCTTGATGGCCTGCCGGTAGATGAAGTCGGAGTCCGACACCGCTTTCGGTGTGGTGACTCGCACATGATCGGTGACGATCGCTGCCAGCTCGGTGTAGGTGTCGAACAGACGGTCGAGATCGCCGACGTACCGCGTGCCGAGCTCTGATCCGAGGATCACCGGGTCTCGGTAGTAACGGTAGCGGCCACCAACCCGGCTGTCGTAGGAGATATAGCGGGTCGACTGCTCGAGATAGGAGGCCAACCGGCCCCATTCCAGCACCTTGGTAAGGAGATTCGATGCCTGCTCACAGGCCAAGTGCACCCCGCCGAGCTGCGCGACGGAGTCGTCGCCGTATTCGACGAAGATGCGCTCGTAGAGTGTCTCGGCCCGATCGACACCCATGGTGGCATCGACTCCTGAATCGCCTTCGATGTCGAGCTCACCAACGAACTCGTCGAGGAAGAGGCGACGCAGACTCTTGGGCGAACGTGAATAGCGAGCGAACAGCGCGCCCTTGACGACCTCGGGGAGATTGACGAGTGCGAAGACCGGGAGATCGAGGTTGGTGAAATAGCGCCGCAATACATCGGCTTCGGCGGCAGTGAATTCCTCGACCACATACGTACTCACGGTGACAGAGCGTATTCGCATGAACACCCAAGGGGGTGCATGCTCCCCAACCGATCCCGACCAAGGTCAGGCAATGACCACCAATGCGTCGGTGACCAGCCGAACCGCCAGGTGACGACACCGGCCTACCCGCTTGCCGTCGACCCAGACCGAGGTCGACCGAGCAAAGTCGTGCTCCCACCTCGGCCGTCGATTCACCGTCAACTGAGGGTGCGGCACATGGGTACCCTGCCGAGATCGCTTGTTCGCAAGCAATCGTTGCTGCATCCCAAGTGCACCAAAGGTGACGTCGAGCAGGTCGTCATTGGGGTGTGATCGTGGTCCGAGATACCGTTGCCCCTGGTAGGCCGCGTTCATCACGACGGCGGCTTCACCAACCCAGAATCGTCGATGACAGATGACATGGGCGACGAAGGGGTGTTCCACGCCGTCGTCGAGTCGTACGAAGCCGAGATCGCACGGATAGCGGTAGGGCGCGGCTCCTGCGCCTCGGGGACCGCCCAACGTCTGTCGAAGGTCGCCAGCGGTGAGCACTGCCTCGAGCGTGTCGCCCCGGTCCAGCGCAGCAGCAGCAGCAACGGCAATCGCGTGGTCGCTGTCGAAACGGGGGCCGCTCTCAGGCCAGACCGTCTCGGTCGCCCACGTGGCGTTCTTCTCGATCGTCATTCGGTTTCGATCATTCGGTTTCGATCATTCGGTTTCGGTCGCATCCTCGATTGGGCCGTCGTCGAGTTCGATCGCCGAGGAGACCGCAACCAGGTCGCGGTGCACGGCCTCGGCGGCGGCTCTTGCGGCATGCTGCGTTGCCGGTTCGAGCGCCAAAACGCCGATCTGGCGCAGGAGGTCGATCAACAATCGTGCGGTGCGCACGAAGTCACCGGCGGTGAGGTCCTCGTCGTCGAGCACCTGGTCGAGGTGACCTCCCGCCGCCCAGCCGTGCGCCACGGCCATGAAGCCGGCGTCGGGCGCCCGGCTCTCGGTGAGTCGGAGCCTTCGCTCGTGCTTGGAGAGGTCGTGGTGGAGCCGGGTGAGAGCCCCGAACCGACGGCGCAACTCGTTGGCGGGAAACCATGGCTCGGGGACGTCATGACTGCGTCGCTCCTCGAAGATGAAGGTCGAGGCGAGGGCAGCAACTTCCGATGGCGACAGTTCGTCGAACATCCCCGATTGGATCGCCTCGACGACGAGAAGATCCAATTCGTGGTACATCCTGGCCAATCGTTCACCCGAAGGCGTGAGCGCCCAACCATCGAGATGGCCGCGCTCGGTGAGCAGTTGGATCACACGATCGAATTGCAGGCCTAGCGATTCGGCTCGCGTATTGACTCCCCGTTGGAGCGCCGCCATCTCACCATCGAGTTTTTCGAGTCGTCGCAGCCCTTTGCGAGCACCCGCCGGCACGTCGCCCTGCGACGCATGGATCGTCGTCGGCCCCATGGATCGACGATTGCCCGCTCGGAAGTTCGCTCGCCCGAGCGCCTGACCGATCTCATAGATGAACGACACACTGTTGGGCAGGTACGGCTCGGGAACCACGACCTCCCCGAGGAGCACCGGCACTCGTTCGAGCATGGCTGGCGTCATCTCATAGCTGTTGGTCTCGGTGTCGGCGACCAACACCTTCACCCGTCCGCCCTTGCGATAGGCGACCGCCATGACCACCACTGGCGATGGAATCTCGTTGGCGACCACTTCGAGCGCGTTGCCGGGGCGAAGCTGACTGAGGGCAAAGGCAATGTCGTCGGGGTCAGACTCGATCTCGCTCTCGGTGTCGAGGGCAGCTCGGAGCTCGGCAATTGGACCGAACTCGCGCTCGATGCGGCCTTCGACCTGGGAGTACCGGTCACGCAGCTTCTCGAGCTGGAACTCACTCCGCACGACATCGGCATCGGCTCGGAATTGGGCAAAGGAGAGGTTGAGGAGCTGGCGCGCTCGAGCAGCGTCGTAGCGTCGCACCAGGTTGGCAGCCATGTTGTAGGTCGGCCGGAACGCCGATCGCAGCACGTAGTCACGACTCGCAGCAAGAGTGGCAACCTGTTCGAACCGTATCCATGGCGACCACAGCACGACTGCGTCACCGAACTCGTCGATGCCGCGCCGGCCGGCACGACCGGTCAGCTGGGTGTATTGCGCCGGGCTCAGGAATTCATGGCCGTCGCCGTTCCACTTCGTGAGCTTTTCGATGACCACGGTACGTGCGGGCATGTTGATGCCGAGGGCGAGCGTTTCGGTGGCAAACACGGCTTTGACCATGCCCTGTTCGAAGCAGGTCTCGACGACCTCCTTCATTGGCGGCACCATGCCAGCATGATGTGAGGCAACGCCAGCTTCGAGCGCCTGGAGAAAGCGGTCATAACCCAGTACCTGGCGATCGCTGTCGGAGAGGTTCGCCATCCGCTCGGCGGCAATCTGACGGATGCGGCGGCGTTCTTCGGTCGTGGTCAGCGAGATGCCGGCATCGAGCATCGAAAGCGCAGCCTCTGAGCACGCAGCACGCGAGAAGAGGAAGTAGATCACCGGAAGGAGTTCTCGCTCTCGCAGGAGCTGAATGACGTCGACCCGGCGCGGCGTCTGCCACTTCGGGCGGGTACGGCCCTTTGGCCCCTTTGGCCCCTTCCGGTTGAGTCCGCGCTGCAGTTCGGGGTCGAACCGGAAACCCTTGGGGTTGGGCTTTCCCTGGGCCAACGTCTTGATCAGATGCATTTTGGCGCTGGCGCGTTCACCAATGAGGTAGCGATTCTCGAGCTCTACCGGCCGTTGGGTCTCGACGATGAGCCGAGTCGTTCCCCGAACTGTCTCCATCCACTCAGCCAGTTCGTCGGCGTTGGACACCGTGGCCGAGAGGGCAACGAGTTGGACCTCGCGCGGAAGGTGAATGATCACCTCTTCCCACACCGGGCCCCGATAGCTGTCTTGGAGGTAATGCACCTCGTCGAGTACGACGGCCCCAAGCGAATCGAGACGGCGCCCGGCATAGAGCATGTTGCGCAGCACCTCGGTGGTCATCACCACGACCGGGGCATCACCATTGATGGCGTTGTCGCCCGTCAGGAGACCGACGCGATCGAGACCATAGGTATCGACCAGATCTCGGAACTTCTGGTTCGAGAGCGCCTTGATCGGCGTGGTGTAGAAGACACGCTCACCGCGACGCAGCGACTGGTCGATGGCATAGGCCGCAACCAGGGTCTTACCGGCACCTGTTGGCGCCGCCACGATGACCTGTGCGCCCTCGTCGAATGCGTCGAACGCTTCGAGTTGAAATCGATCAGGCTCGAAGTCGAGGGACTGAACGAACGGCGACGAGTTGGTCACAGCAGGGCTTCTCGCTTCTTGGTGAGTCGACCACCGATGACGAGCGAAACTTCGAAGAAGAAGTACATCGGCACCCCGATCACCGCCAAAGTGAAGGGATCACCGGTCGGGGTGATGACCGCAGCAGCGATCACGACCAGCACGAGGGCGATACGGCGCTGACGTCGCAAGGTGGCGGTCTGTACCACGCCGATCATCTGGAGAAACACCAACACCAGCGGGAACTCGAAGGCAACACCGAAAGCCAGCAGCATCTTGATGAAGAAGCTCAGGTACTGGTCACCGGTATACACCTGTGCGAATCGATCCTCGTTGCCGATACTGCTCAGCACTTCGAGCGATCTCGGAAGAAACAGGTAGGCCATGGTGAGACCGGCGAGGAGCAGGACGATCGACGCAGCGAGGAATGGCAGCACGGCCCGCTTCTCGTTGGGATACAGACCGGGCAGGACGAAGCGAGCCATCTGATACAGGATGACCGGCAACGCCAAGATCAGCCCGCCCCAACCGGCGAGCGACAGCAAGACGTCGAACTGCTCGAGTGGGCTCGTGGCAAGGAACTTGGCACATTCGCCCGTTTCCTCGGCTGCGCCGAGGTTGGTGCCGATGTCGCAGTAGGGCTCGGTGAGGAAGTTGAACACCCGATCCTGGAAGATCAGGATGATCACGGCCCCGGCGACCACGGCGAGCACACTCTTGATCAGACGGGACCGAAGTTCGGACAGGTGGTCGACGAGCGACATGTCGACACCCTTCGCCTGATCATTGTTCTTCCTGCGAACAGCGAACCTCACGAGGCCGGCGGTTCCTGCTCGGGTTCCACGACCGCGGGTTCCACGACCGCGGGTTCCACGACCGCTGGCTCCACGACCTCGCTCGCCGGTGCATCGGATGGACCACCCGCCGAGTCGGGGTCGGCATCGAGGCCGGGATCGGGCTTCTTGCCGAAGGCCTTGTCGATCGCTGGGTTGCTCGCCATTGGTTTGACCACTGGTGTGCCGAGTGTGGTCGTCGCCGAATCGGCAAACCCCCTCGGGACGATCGGCTTCTCATCGGACCCATCGCCGGTCCATTTTCCGGGGTCGAGTTGATCGGCTCCATTCATGAACTCACCACGAACGCTGTCGGCCATCCCTCGCAACTGAGCGACGTACCCACCGAACTTGCGCATCACCGAGGGCAACTGCTCGGGACCGACGGCAATGAGCGCCACGAGGGCGATCACCAGAAACTCGCCTCCTCCGATTCCGAACATGGGGCAAGACTAGCGTCGGCGCATCGGTGGCAGAGCCTCGCCTTCGACCAGTTCGTATCGAAACCAATCCGGCAGCGGTGTCCAAAACGCGAGCGAGCCACCGGACAGTGCCCGGTGGCTCGATTCGACGAGGTAGTACCGATCGAGCGTTGGTCAGCCGGTGAATTCCGACAGGGCCAGGCCGAGGGCCGAGTCGTCCATCAAGAGATCATGGAAATCGAGAAGGTCGTCGTGATTGATGGGGTCACCGGCATGCACTTCGTTGAGTTCGGCCGGCAGACGCCAGGTAGTGAACGCAACCCCACTGGCGACCAGAAGATCGATCGTGCGGGTCTCTGCCGACTTCACCACCACCATGCGGCAGTGGGGGCAGCGGAACGAATACGTCCCATGGTTGTTGTCGTCGCAAATGCGAACGTGAACATCGTTCGTGGTGAGCTCGACATCGCCGCAGTCTGGGCAACTGGCTCGAATGGTCGCCATATTGGGAGTTCCTCCTACCGTCTTCCTCGTCTACTCGCATAGGTTCGGCAGGAGGTAGGGCACTCTTGAGTACATGGGCAAGAGAACACAGCTCTCCTGCCCCTGCGACATTGTGCCCGGTCGCGGGGTGGTTGCGGCGGATGTCTGGCGGCAAGATGGAGATCGTGGCCCCGAGACTCCCTCCGCTCCTGGACGTTCCGATCGCGTTTGCCCACCGTGGAGCACGTGCGCATGCCCCGGAGAACACCATCGAAGCGTTCCGACTTGCTCTGCGATTGGGAGCTACCGGACTCGAGAGTGACGTCTGGATCACCGCCGACGGCGAGCCAGTACTCGATCACGATGGTGCGTTCGGCCCACGCTATCGACGGCGACAAATCGGCGAGATGCGACGCTCGGCGTTGCCCGATCACGTACCGACCCTCGCCGAATTCTTCGACTCGATCACTGAACGCGTTCCCCTGTCACTCGACGTGAAGAACCCAGCGGCATTCGACGCGGTGGTGGCCGTTGCTCGCAACGCCGGCGCCGAGCACGAACTCTGGCTTTGTCATCCGAGTCTCGACCAACTCGTGCGATGGCGTCATGGCACCGACGCTCGGCTCGTCGACTCGACACGGTTGTCGAAGATCACCGAGGGCATCGAGCGTCGAGCGTTCCGGCTTCGAGATGGCGGCATCGACGCCATCAATCTTCGCCACATGGACTGGTCAGGCGGTGCCATCGCCATGTTCCACCGATTCGAACGCTTCGCACTCGGGTGGGACGCACAACATCCGAGAGAAATCGCCAATCTCCTCGATGCGGGGATCGACGGCGTCTTCAGCGACCATTCCGATCGACTCGCCGCCGAATGGCACCACTTTTTCCCACTCGAGCAGGAGTAAGACGTGCAACCCAACCTCAAACGCTTCGTGGCAGGAGCTGTTGCGATTGCGCTGCTCTGGGCCGTTGCTTCCTTGAGCGGCGCCGACCAGATCACCGACTCTGAGCAACCGAGCGGCCAGATCGCAGCCGAGACCGACCGAGCACCGGTGGCCGAGGAAGGGACCGAGACAGAGACCGCGCCTGTCGAAGCGACGGGTGTTCGCTACAGCGATCTCACCACCATTGCTCCCGGTGACCTCCCGATCGAGGCCATCGATACCCTCGACCTCATTGCGTCCGGCGGGCCGTACCCCTATTCGAAGGACGACTCGGTCTTCCAGAATCGTGAAGGCATTCTCCCCGATCACGAGCGCGGCCACTACCGCGAGTACAGCGTTGACACGCCGGGTGAAAGCGATCGGGGCGCCCGACGCATCGTCGCCGGCGCCGAAGGGGCGCTCTACTACACCGACGATCACTACGACTCGTTTCGAGAGATCGTCTTCGGCCAGTGATCGAGCCGATCGACGCGCTGCTCACTGGCTGGACCGCACCCGGCGTCTGGGCAACGACCACGCTGCCACCAGCGATTGCAGAGCGGGCACAGGCTGCTGGATGGCTGCCCATCATCGCAGCAGAAGCGTCGACCAAACCAGACTTCCTGGCAGCGCTGCGCCAGGCTGCGGCATTCCCCGACTGGGTGGGGAACAACTGGGACGCATTCGAAGACGCCATGACCGACCTGTCGTGGTTGCCTCGGGCGAAGGTGCTGGTGGTGCTCCAGGCTCCGTTGCCCGACCTCGCGGTCGACATCCTGCTCGACGCCGCCCAGTTCTGGGATCGGCGACATCGCCGCTTCGCGGTGGTTGTTTCGGGCGTCTCACTCGAGGGACGGGCCGCGACACTCCCCCGCCTCGACCACATCCCGATGCTCGGTCAAAGACCGCCGACTCGGTCGAGTGGCCAGTAGCGAACTCTGGCTTTGCCGACCACCGTCTCGATGTCGATCGATCCGAAGACCCGGGAATCGCTGGAACGATTGCGATTGTCGCCCATCATGAACAAACGACCTTCAGGGACCACTTCAGGCGCGAAGTCGATGATGGTCACATCGGCGTCGAGATAGGGCTCAGTGAGGGCTTCGCCGTTCACATAGACCGCTCCATCGCGGCCCTCGACGGTGTCGCCCGGCAGTCCGATCACCCGTTTGATCAGTTCGTCGTATTCGCTGGGAAGCTCCGGTGGCCGATCGAACACCACGATGTCGAAACGATCGATATCGCTGAACCGATACGTGAGCTTGTCGACGACCACGTGATCGCCGATCAGCAGCGTGGTTTCCATCGATTCCGAAGGAATCGAGAACGCCTGGAGCACGAAACTCCGCACAACGAGCGCAAGCAGCACCGCGCCACCCAGGACGACGACCCATTCGAGCGCGACCCGCATTGGCGAGGACTTTGTTTGTCGCTCTGGATCCAGTGAGGAAGGGCCGTCGGACCTGGCGTCGACAGGTTCGCTCACCTAGAGGGACCCAATGCGATCAAGCGGCCAGAACAGCACGAACGCGCGACCCAGCACATTGGCTTCGGGAACCGTGCCGAAGAAGCGTGAGTCATAGGAGTCGTCTCGGTTGTCGCCCATCATGAAGTACTCATCTGCTGGCACAGTGATCGGCCCGAAATCGAGGATCGTGTCGGCCGGGTCGAGGTATGGCTCGTCGAGTCGGTCGCCGTTGAGGAACACCGCGCCGTCGTGGCCTTCGACAACGTCGCCGGGAGTGCCGATGACTCTTTTGATCAGGTCTTGGTAGCCGTTGGGGTCATCGTCGGGGCGCTTGAAAACAACGACGTCACCGCGGCTGATCTCGCCGAGCCGGTAGCTCGACTTGTTGACCAAGACGCGGTCGTGCTTTTGCAGCGTTTGCTCCATCGACTCCGACGGAATCCAGAACGGCTGGAACAGCAACGCCCGAACCACCAGGGCGATGGCGATGGCGCCAACGACGACGACCACCCATTCCATGACCGCACGAACCGCCCGCTGATCGGCGTCGGGTTCGAGGAGGGGTTCGGCGACATCGACGGGTGCGATCATCGCCTCCCCATCGGCGTCGTCGCCAGATTGCTGAACCCCTTGGTCGGCGTCGTCGTCCATCGCTGCCGAGACTAACGCCGGTAGCGCTCCAGAACGCGTGCGGCTGCGGACCGCCCCAGATTCGCCGCCTGCTCGTCATCGGCAGCAAGGATGCGCACCTGTGGACCCAACCGCAGCAGGAGGCGCTCGAACCACGCATCAGCGGTGATCACGAGCGTTGCCTCGCTCGAACCATCGCTTCGGGGCTTGACCGACTCGGTCGGGTAGGTCTCGATGACCCACTGCGCCTCGGGCGCCAACCACAACGTGACCTTTGGATCCTCGGCCCGGGGATGAAAGACTCGCACATCGAGTCCGGAATCATCAGGCCGGTGCTCGCTTGGGTCATCGGTCGGACGAAGGTCTTCGATCCGATCGATGCGGAACAGCCGCTCGCCCTCGGCCGAATGACAGAAGCCTTCGAGGTACCAGGCCCCGCCGGTGGCATTCACCCGCCAAGGCGAAACCCGGCGGGTGGTCCGCTCGTCTCGGCCATAGGAGTAGTAGTCGATGATCACATCGGTGGCAGCGTCGACGGAGCGCTGCAGCGCCGCCAGCGTTGGGCCTTCGGCTGCTCCGAGGTCGACCTCGAGGTTGACGTCGGGTTCGACGCCGAGCACGCCGGCCAGTTTGGCGAGGGCCCGAGCGAGCGGGCCGTCGAGTTCGGTACCCGGGACGGACAACAGCCCGTCAGTCGCCGCCAGCAACGCCAGTCCCTGGCCTGCGGTCAGCTTCAGCGGCCTCGAGAAGAAGTCGGCATAGTGAATCCATACCTTGTCGTCTTCGATCGCTACTTCGACCAGAGCATCAGGGGTGTAGGGCGGCAGACCGACCATCCACACGACGTTGAGGTCGTCGAGGACGTCGGCCTCGGTCAGTCCGAATCGGTTGGCGACGGCTGCCACTTCGATCCCCGGGTTGGCGACGATCCACGGCACCATCGCGAGGACGCGCCGGAGCCGATCGGCGGCGGGTGCCGGTACGGCCATCAGGCCGCCCCCTCGATTGCCTCGAGCCACTCGATCAGGTCGGCGCGCACCTCAGCTGGCCCCAAGACCTCGCCATGTTCGAGCAAGCCGAGTACATAGGATCGAAACGCCCGCTGGTTCACGACCGGAACAGTGAAGACCACGCTCGATGACGGTCCTTCCTCGGACGTTGCCGGACGCTGCGAAGCGGACGGCCCGAGCTCTTGACCAAGCCATACCGCCCGCTCGACGTCGACGAGCAGATCGACCGCGATTGGGCTGTCTTCGCCCAGTTCCCATCCCTGAAGGGCTCGGCCTGCCTCACGATGCGGTGGTGGATCAGTCGACCATGGCTGATCGACGAGCACGGTGACCTCGCCCTCGATTCGACCGATGCGAAAGTTTCGCTCGGCCTGTCGGGTCTGATCGAAGCCCGACACGTACCAGCGGCCGCGCTGGAAATGCAGGCGCCAAGCATCGAGCGTGCGAACCTCACCGCGATAGCTGAACTGCACGGCACGTCGCTCACGAATCGCTTCGAACAGCGGTGTCACTGCCGGATCGATCGGGAGACTGGCGACCGAGGGCGAACCGTCAGGCGTGGCTTCACCGGGCAGACCACCGAGCTTCCACAGGGCTTCGCGTCCCTCGGTGCTGCCATCGACGCGAACCGCGATCGTTGCCAGGTGCAGCGCTGCGAGTTCATCGGCATCAAGACCGGGATCGGCGAGGTAGTAGTCCTCGGGAAGGATCCGATAGCCATCGACCGGCGGATCGACTCCCGGGACACGAGCAATCGAGAGCGGAATCCCCATCGTGCGCAAATCATCTTTGTCGCGCTCGAAGGCTCGGCGAAACGACGGACCTGGGGGCGGATACCCCTCGACGCTTTGACGAAGATCTTCGGCGCTGAGTGGGCGAGTCGTGTCGAGCAAGACCGCAGTGAGGTTCAGGAGACGTTCGAGCTTTGACATGGCGGCCGATGCGTTGCCTAGAGCGATTCGATGAGTTTGGCGACGCGCTCGTCCTCGTACCTGAACGGGTCCTTGCACAGGACCGTTCGCTGCGCCTGGTCATTCAGCTTGAGGTGCACCCAATCGACGGTGTAATCACGCTTTTGTTCCTTGGCCCGACGAATGAAGTCACCGCGCAGCTTTGCTCGCGTCGTTTGTGGCGGGGTATCGATGGCATCGAGCATCTGGTCATCGGTCAGGGTTCGCTCGACCAGATCGCGATCTTGCATTCGGTAGAACACACCCTGGCTGCGGCGAACGTCGTGATACTGGAGGTCGAGAAGCTGCACCCGGGCATCGTCGAGATCGAGACCGTGCTTGGCCCGATACGCCTCGATGAGATTGTGCTTGATCACCCAGTCGAGCTCGCGATCGAGTTTGAACGGATCGGCGGCGAGCTGGGTCATGACGTGTTCCCACATCCCCAACGCTTTCATCTCGTCGTCGGGCAACCCCTTGGTGTCGGCGTAGCGAAGTGCTCGCTGCAGATACTCGGACTGAATGTCGAAGGCCGACACCTCGCGTCCGTTGGCCAGGCGAACCTTGCGTTGCAGCGTGAGATCGTGGGAGATCTCACGGATGGCTCTGATCGGATTCTCGAGCGTCATGTCTCGCAAGACACACGCCGGATCCTCGACCATGCGCAACAGGATCGCCATCGCCCCGACCTTGAGGTAGGTCGTGTACTCACTCATGTTCGAGTCGCCAACGATCACGTGCAGGCGGCGGAAGTGTTCGGCGTCGGCGTGTGGCTCGTCGCGCGTGTTGATGATCGGCCGACTGCGGGTGGTCGCCGAGGAGACGCCCTCCCAGATGTGTTCCGCACGCTGGCTGACGGCGAACACCGATCCCCGTGCGGTGTGAAGCACCTTGCCGGCGCCGGCATAGATCTGCCGCGAAACCAGGAACGGAATCAGGACCTCGGCGTAGTGCGCCATGTCGTCGCTACGGGTGGTGAGGTAGTTCTCGTGGCAGCCATAGGAGTTGCCTGCCGAATCGGTGTTGTTCTTGAACAGGTGAATCGTTCCCCGGATCCCCTCGTCTTGCAGCCGTTCCTCGGCGGAGTCGAGAAGCTGTTCGAGAATCCGCTCCCCCGCCTTGTCGTGGATGACGACGTCGCCGATCGAGTCGCACTCCGCCGTTGCGTACTCGGGATGGGATCCAACATCGAGGTAGAGGCGAGCGCCGTTCACGAGGAAGACGTTCGACGAACGTCCCCACGACACCACCCGACGGAACAGGTAGCGAGCCACCTCATCGGGACTGAGACGGCGTTGGCCGCGTAAGGTACAGGTGACGCCGTACTCGGTCTCGATGCCGTAGATCCGCTTCTGGTGCATCAGATCAGCAATGCCGAGATGTCGTCGTTGGAGAGGCGCCGGAAACAACGGCCATCTTCTCGACGATCGAGGACCGCCAGTTCGATTTCCTCCGGCGTCAACGAACGGTCTGGCCCCGAGAGCGCCGCGATCGCCGCCTTGGCGGCACCGGCAGCGTCGAGGTCGGCCAGATCGGCTGCGGCCAGGCGTGCGCGGATGGTTTCTGCGTCGCCACCAAGGGCGACGAAAACATCTTCGTCGGTGACCGAACCGTCGTAGCGGATGTGGAAGAGTCGATCACCGTCGGACACGAAACCAATGGCAACCACGAGGATCTCGACCTCGAGCGGCTTCATCTCATGCGTGAAGATCTGGCCGAGCATCTGGGCGTACTGATTGGCAAGCGCCTGGGAGTCGACATCGTCGCGGCTGTAGGTGTAGCCCTTGAGGTCGGCGTGGCGAATGCCAGCGATGCGGAGTTGGTCGTACTCGTTGTAACGACCGACACCGGCGAACGCGATCCGGTCATAGATCTCGGAAATCTTGCGCAGGTTACGCGACGGGTTCTCGGCGCAAAGCAGGATGCCCTGATCGAATTCGATGGCGACCAGGCTCCGGCCGCGAGCAATGCCCTTCTGGGCATAGTCGGCGCGGTCTTTCATGACCTGTTCGGGTGCAACGTAGAACGGCATGTTCATGGCTCAGCCCCTCTCGGTGAGTTCGGCAACGAGGGCAGCGAATCGGTTGGCCAGATGGTCATCGTCGAGGCGCTGGTAGCCCGCCTCGGTGATGGTGGCGATGATCGGATAGATGCCTCGCATCGGGTCGGGTCCACCGGTGGCTGAGTCTTCGTCGGCTGCGGTGAAGAGCGCCTTCAGTAACAGATCGACCGAAGCATCCACCGACGAGGCCGCCTCGCGATGACCCAACTTGATGACCGTGCGGGCGTGCAGCGATCCCGACCCAGAGGCGACATAGTTCTCTTCTTCGTATCTGCCGCCGGTCACGTCATACGCGAACAAACGGCCCTTGCGCCGCCGACGGTCAAAGCCAGCGAAGAGTGGCACCACCGCCAGGCCCTGCATCGCCGCCGGAAGATGGCTGCGGACCATGCCCGACAACTGATTCGCCTTGCCTTCGAGCGACAACGTGTGCCCCTCGACCTTCTCGTAGTGTTCCAGCTGGAGCTGGAACATCTTGACCATCTCGATGGCCGGACCGGCCGCGCCGGCGATGGCAACACCCGACCAGCGATCAGCGGGGAACACCTTCTCCATCGTTCGATGACTGATGAGATTTCCCGACGTCGCCCGGCGGTCACCACCGATCACCACGCCGCCGTCGAACTTGACCGCAACGACCGTGGTGCCATGGGTGATGTCGAGCGAGTCGCCAGCCGCTGACGCGATCTTGTACCCAGGATCGACACCGACACGCTGGAGCAAACCAGCGAAACTCGGGCCGGGATCATCCGACGTACTGAACAATGGCAGGGTCATATGTCCCACGTTAGCCCTCGCAGCCTGCGACTACGGTAGTCAGAGAGGCGGGAGGCGCAGGTTGCTCGAACGACGTCCCGAAGAGCGCAGCTCAATCGATGCTCACGGCATCGTCGGCGCAGTGACCGTTGCGGTCATCGCCACGGCGATGACCCTGCTCGCTGCACGGTTGGTGCTTCTCGCGCCGGTGCGTTCGATCGACGAGCGCGTCTTCTACCGACTGGTGCCATGGCTGCAACAGGCCGATTGGCTGGTCGGTGCGTCGCTGTTCCTGACCGACATCGGGTCGAAGAACATCGCCTACAACGCGGCTGCCGCCCTGGCTCTCTATGTCGCAATTGTCAACCGCTCGCTTCGACAAGCGCTGCTGATCGTGGCCACGCTCATCGGCATTCACGGTCTTCAGTGGCTCACGTTCGCCGTCGCCGACGGCGTGGTGCCAACCGAGCACGTCGTTGGCAACGCCGGTCCGTTCTACTCCGGCGGGGTGGTTCGAGCGCTCGTGGTCAGCGGCCTCATCGCCTTCGTCTTCGCGTCGAGGTTCGCCCCTCGGGATTGGCGCGTGATGTGGGCGCTTCCGCTTGGAGTCGGGGTACTCGAGGCGGCAACTCGGCTGGTTCTCGGGAAGCACTGGCCACTCGACGCCGTTCTGGCCATACCGATCGGCGTTGCGGTGTTGTGGAGCTACCAGCAGACCACCGTCTGGCTCGATGGTCGCGATCGACGATCAGGCACCCTCGCCGAGAACAGTCTCGCCAAGAACGACCGGCCTACTGGCCGCCCTTCTGGATATAGCTCTTGACGAAATCTTCGGCGTTGGTCTCGAGGACTTCATCGATCTCGTCGAGGAGGTCGTCGAGATCAGACTTGAGTTTGCCCCCGGCTTCGCTCACTGAGGGCGCTGCCTCGTTGACCTCTTCGCTCGGGCGAGGAGAGGTGCGTTTGATCTGCTCACGTTCGGCCATGTCAAGCCCCCAGTTTCTCGAGTAGTTCTTTGACGGTGTCGCTCGAATCGATCAGCGCACCAACGTGTTGGACGCTACCGCGAAGCGGTTCCAGCATGGGAACTCGCCGCAGTGGTTCCGAGCCGGTGTCGAACACCATGGAGTCCCAGTTTGCGGCAACCACGTTGTTCGGATACTTCGCCAGACAGCGTCCTCGGAAGTAGGCCCTGGTGTCGGTCGGCGGCTCGGTTCGTCCGCGGCGGGCGTCGTCTTCGTCGACGATGGTCTCGAGTCCGGCTCGGGCCGCCAGTGACTTCTCCGGTCGGAGGTCGTGGTACTGGAGGTCGAGCGCACGTAGGCGAGAGTCATCCCAGCCAATGTCGTGGCGCTCTCGGAACCCATCGAGCAAACGCAACTTTGCCACCCAGTCGACCTGGCCGGCCACGTCCATCGGATTGCGTTCGAGACCGATGAGCACCTGCTCCCAGCGATCCAGGATCATCATGCCGACCCTGTCACCGCCAACAGATTCGAAGCCGTAGCGATCGGCCCACGCCCGTGCCTGCTCCAGAATGTCGGCCTGCAGCTCGATGGCCGTCGCAGTAGTGCCATCACTCAGTCGCAATGGTCCACGGAGCGACAGGTCGTGGCTGACCTGGTGCATTGCTTGCACTGGATCCAAGAACGTCGGCAACCGGTCGAACGCGTGGTCTTCCAGCATGGCAAAGACCACCGCACTGGTGCCGACCTTCAGGAAGGTTGCGACCTGGCTCATGTTGGCATCGCCGGCGATCACGTGCAGACGGCGGTAACGAGCCGAGTCGGCGTGCGGTTCGTCTCGAGTGTTGACGATCGGCCGCTTCAAGGTGGTTTCGAGTCCGACCTCCTCCTCGAAATGCTCGGCCCGCTGGGTGAGTTGGTAGTCGATCTGAGTGTCGGGTAGCTCACTGCCGACCTTGCCGGAGCCGGTGAACACCTGACGAGTGACGAAGTGCAGTGTTGCCGCTTGGATGATCTGTCCGAAGGGAAGCGAGCGATCGAGGAGGTAGTTCTCGTGACAACCGTAGGCATTACCCTTGCGATCGGAGTTGTCCTTGTAGAGGATGATCTCTTGACCGGCTGGCAGCAGCTCGCGTGCCCGGTCCATCGAATCGACGGCGATCATTTCCGCTGCTCGATCAAAGATCACCACCGACAACGCGTCCCGGCACTCCGGCGTCGAAAGCTCGGGGTGGGCGTGGTCGACGTAATATCGAGCACCGTTGGTGAGCACCGCATTCACCAGGTGGGTCTCGACCTCGGGAGGCATCGCGAACTCGAGCGACGCTGACTCTCGGGCATCGGCGCCTGGGGTTTCGTCGATGAAATCCCAGGCAACGGTTCGAGACCGCTCACCGAGTGATCCGGTTGCAGCACCAACGTAGGCGTTGATGATCACCGACGATGCCGAGACCGGATTCCAGTCGTCGGTGCCTCGCACCATGATGCCGAACTCGGTCTCGATACCAATGACTTTGGGGACGGCCATCCCTAGAGATACTGGCCGGTGGCGACTTGCTCGATGGTGCGACCGCCGGTCTTGTCGCCGCCATTCTTGCCAACAAGGGTGCGGACGTACACGATTCGCTCGCCCTTCTTCCCGGAGATCTTGGCCCAGTCGTCGGGGTTGGTCGTGTTCGGGAGGTCCTCGTGCTCCTTGAACTCCTGGCTCACCGAAGCAATGAGGTCTTCGCACTTGATACCGCGCTGACCGTTGGCGAGGAAACGCTTGATGGCCAACTTCTTTGCCCGGCGCACGATGTTCTCGATCATGGCACCAGAGGAGAAGTCCCGGAAGTACAGGGTTTCCTTGTCGCCGTTTTGATAGGTGACTTCGAGGAAGCGGGTGTCATCGTCGCGGCGGTACATGTGCTCGACCGCTTTGTCGACCATCGAGGCGACCGCGGCGTCGATCGTGCCTTCGGCTTCGATCTCCGACTCGTGGATCGGCAGCTCCGTGGTGAGGTAGCGGCTGAAGATCGACTGTGCTGCGACCTCTTGGGGACGCTCGATCTTGATCTTCACATCGAGGCGACCCGGGCGCAGGATGGCCGGGTCGATCAGATCTTCGCGGTTGGATGCACCGATGACGATGGTGTTCTTCAGCGTCTCGACCCCATCGATCTCGGCCAGCAACTGCGGGACGATCGTGGACTCGATGTCGGAGCTGATCCCACTGCCGCGGGTACGGAACAGCGATTCCATCTCGTCGAAGAAGATGATGACGGGCATGCCCTCTTCGGACTTCTCGCGAGCCCGCTGGAAGATGAGCCGAATTTGACGTTCGGTCTCACCGACGTACTTGTTGAGCAGTTCCGGGCCCTTGATGTTGAGGAAGTAGCTGCGGGCCTCGCTGGCACCGGATGCCTCAGCAACCTTCTTGGCCAACGACGCAGCAACCGCCTTGGCGATCAGCGTCTTGCCGCAACCGGGAGGACCGTAGAGAAGAATGCCCTTCGGTGCAGGCAGCTGATGCGCGGCGTAGAGATCGGCGTGCAGGAACGGGAGTTCGACGGCGTCGACGATCTGTTCGATCTGCTCGTCGAGGCCGCCGATGTCGTCGTAGCTGACGTCGGGGATCTCTTCGAGAACGAGTTCTTCGACCTCGAGCTTCGGCAGCTTCTCGATCAGCAGCGAGGCGCGGGGTTCGAGCAGCATCGAGTCGCCGGCACGCACGAGCGTTCCCTTGAGATGCTCGGCCAGTTCGACCACTCGCTCTTCGTCGGCACGGCCGATGATGATGGCTCGATTTCCGCCGTCGATCATCTCCTTGATCGAAACGACCTCGCCTGAACGCTCCGGTCCGCGGACCTTGACGATGTTCAGCGACTCGTTGAGTACGACCTCGTTGCCTCGTTCGAGACTCGATGCATCGATGCCGGGATGCAGCTCGACTCGCATCTTGCGACCGCTGGTGAAGACGTCGGCCGACTGGTCGTCGGCGTTGATGCCGAGGAAAGTTCCATACGCCGAAGGGGGAAGGGTGAGCTTCTCGACTTCCTCGCGAAGGGCAGCGATGTGCTCGCGCGCCTCTCGAAGCGTGTAGGTCAACTTCTCGTTCTGGCTGACGGCCTGGGCGAGCTGGCCCTTGGTATCGAGCAAACGCTCTTCCAGGGTGCGGACCCGCTTTGGCGCGTCTTGGAGGCGACGGCGAAGAGTGATGACTTCTTCTTCCATCGCTTTGAGCTGCACTTGCAGTTCGGCCATCCCGCTTTCGTAGGCGGTAAGGCGGCGCTCGTACTCTGACTTGTTGACGGCACTACCTCCTGCTGCGTCCGACAGTCCGACCCTACACGCACCATCGGCCGCCGAAGGAACGCGGTGAGGGTTTCGACCTCTCAGCGCAGCCCGGGGGTCGCCGTTCCCACCGCTTGGATGATGAAGGCGAGAGTGCGAGCCTCGTCTCGCCACGAGTCGTAGCGGCCGGAAGGACCGCCGTGACCAGCGCCGAGGTCGGTCCACAGCAGCACCGGGGCTCCGCTCGTCGTCTCGGCCCTCAAGCGCTGCACCCACTTGGCCGGTTCCCAGAATCCAACGCGAGGATCGCTCAAGCCAGCGGTCGCAAACACCGCTGGATACAGCCGCTCTGCCACGTTCTCATACGGGCTGTAGGCCCGCATGGCTCGGTAGATGGCCTCGCTCTTGGCTGGATCGCCCCATTCTTCCCACTCGGTGACGGTGAGGGGCAGGCTCGGATCGAGCATCGTGTTGATGTTGTCGACGAATGGGACCTGGGCGACGGCGGCAGCGAACAGTTCGGGCGCAAGGTTGATGACCGATCCAACCAGCAAGCCGCCGGCAGATCCGCCGCGAACCGCAAGTTGCGTCGGCGAGGTGAGTCCTTCGTCGATGAGATGCCGAGCGCTGGCGACGGTGTCGGTGAACGTGTTGATCTTGTGTTCGAATTTGCCGCCGAGGTACCAACGCCGCCCCATCTCGCCGCCCCCTCGCACGTGAGCAATGGCGAACACGAAGCCACGGTCGAGGAGCGACAACCGCGCCACCGAGAAGGTGGGATCCATCGAGGCTTCATAGGCACCGTACGCGTAGAGCACACATGGTTGGGGACGATCGTGTTGCGAACCATCGTCGCCACTCCCCCGACGCCGGACGAGGCTGATCGGAATACTGGCCCCATCTGATGCGGTTGCCCAGCTTCGCCAGGTTTCGTACTGATCGGGGTCATAGCCCCCGAGCACCTCGGACTGTTTGAGGAGGGTGCGTTCACCGGTGTCGAGGTCGACGGTGAACACCGACGGAGGTGACACCATCGACGTGTACCCGTAGCGCAGCACGCTGGTGTCCATGTCGACATTGGCACCGGCCCAAACGGAATAGACCTCCTCTGGTTGGTCGAGCACCCAGGTCTCACCGTTGCTCCAGCGACGAACCGCCAAACGGGTGAGCCCTTGCGCTCGTTCGAACAGCACGAGGTAGTCGCCGAGACTGTCGAAGCCGCTCACCATCACGTCGTGGCGTTCCGCGACCAGTTCGACCCATGACTCGTGACCAAGCGCGTCCAGCGAAGTGGTCATGATGCGGAAGTTCTCGGCGCCATCGTTGGTGTGGATGACCAGCTGGCCATTGCGGTGCATCACCGAATACTCGATGCCATCGCGACGCCCTGTCACCAGCTCGAGTTCGGCAGTTGGCGAATCAGCGGGAAGCAGCCAGGTCTCATCGGTGATGGCCGAGGAGACACCGATCTGGATGAAATGGTCGTCCTTGTCTCGCCCTACCGACGCGAAGAAGCGCTCGTCATCTTCTTGGAAGACACAGACGTCGTTGTCGACTGGTGTGCCGAGCTTGTGACGCCAGATCTGATAGGGCCGGGTGGCCTCGTCTGGTCGGACGTAGAAAAGGGTCGTGTTGTCGGCCGCCCACGCACTGCCGTAGGTCACTCCGTCGATCCGGTCGGGGAGATCCTCTCCGGTCGTAAGGTCGCGGAAGCGCAGCGTGAATCGCTCATCGCCGGTGAGGTCGTCAGCCCAGGCCAGCATCCGGTGGTCGATCGAGACCTCGAAGACACCGATTTCGAAGTACTCGGCCTCAGCCGCCTCGATGTTCTCGTCGAGGATGATCTGCTCGTCGCCTTCGTGCTCTGTTCCCGATGCTGGGTCGAGCTCGATTGGCCGCCGACAGTGGATGGCGTACTGGTCGCCCTCGACCGTACGAGTGAAGTACGACCAGCCATCCTTGCGGACCGGCACCGACAGGTCGGTTTCCTTCACCCGCTTCTTGATCTCATCGAAGATCGTCTGCTGGAGATCGACGGTCGACGCCATCATCGACTCGACATAGGCGTTCTCCGCTTCGAGGTGGGTGGTGACCTCGACGGACTTCTCGCGCATCCAGGCGTAGTGATCCACCACGGTCTCGCCCCAGAGGACTCGCTCGGTTGGGCGAGCCTCGGCCGTCGGTGCCTGCAACTCCTCAGATTCCATGCCCGGAGGCTAGCGACTACGTTCCATCAGCGATGACGACTCCCGAAGAACCAAAGTCCTATCCCCAGACCTTTTTCCTACCCCCGCCCGGGGCCTGTCAGATCGTGTTGGTCCGCCATGGCCAGTCGGCGCCGTTCGTCGAAGGCACCTCGTTTCCGCTCATTGGCGGACAGGGCGACCCACCGTTGTCGCCCCTTGGTGAATTCCAAGCGACGATGGTCGGCGAGCGACTTCGGAACGAACCGATCGCTGCCATCTACGGATCATCGTTGCAGCGCACCGTGCAGACCGTGACACCGCTGGCGTTGGCCCTCGGTCTCGACATCGCCATCGAGGCCGATCTACGTGAAGTGCACCTCGGCGAGGGCGAAGGTGGCCGATTCCGCCAGATGGCAGCCGAAGGACACCCAGCGGCGCTCCGCATGCGTGAGAACAGGGAATGGGGAGAGATTCCCGGCGCCGAATCGAACGCCATCTTCACCGCTCGCACCGTTGGCGCCATCGAATCGATCAGTGCTCGCCATCCTGAGCAACTCGTCGTTGTCGCCTGTCACGGCGGTGTCGTCGGTGCCCTCCTTGGTCATGCCACCGGAACCAATCCGTTCACGTTTGCCGGTTGTCGAAATGGCGCGATTTCGATGCTCGTCGTGGATCCCAATGGCCCGTGGGTCGTGCGGTCGTTCAACGACGCCGCCCACACCGGTCCGCTCACCGCCGACGCTGAGCCCCCCACCTGAGAACGACAGCGAGCTGGGAACGACAGCGAGCTGGGAACGACAGCGAGCCGGGAACGACAGCGAGCCGGGAACGACAGCGAGCTGAGCAAGTCAGCCCGGTGGCGAATCCGCCTAGAGGGCATCCTTCCGTCGCAGACTCACCTAGGGTACGGTCCTTGACACGGTCGGTGACCGCGGGAAGAAGGAAATGGCGGAGTCTTTGTGGGCAAAACGCTATCGAGTGGCAGCAGCGGTGCTTCTCGGTGGCTCAGCGCTTCTGGCGCTCCTTGATCTTGCTGCAAGATCGAGCTCCTCTGACGCGTCGGGAACCCTGACGCTGATTGCCATTGCCCTTGCGCTCAGCGCCGTCGTTGCCGCCTTCATTCCATGGGAGAGTATGGCGAATCCCTGGATGCGGCTCGCACCCGCTGCGGTTGCCACCGCAGCACTCGTCGGCGCCATCACGATGGGCGGTGTCGCCAGCACTCGTTACGCACCAGTCGGCCTGACGCTCGTTGCGTCGCTGATTCTCGGCTTCGTCGGCTTCGTGTCGGCACCGGGGTTGTCGCTGGGACTGAGCCCCATCGTGCTCCTTGCGCTTCTCCTCGCCTACTGGCGAGAGTCCGATCGGCTGTCGCTGGCGCTCCCACTCGTGGCCGTGCCGGCATCGGCGCTTGCTGCCGAAGTCATCTCCGCTCTGGTCGATCGGGTCACCCGGTCCGGAACCCAAGCCGACACTCGACTCCAGCGCCTGGCGCAACTCGAAGACGTTCTGCGTCGCTTCCGGCAGCCCGGCTCGTTGGCGCAGGCTGCTCATCAAGTGGCAGCGGCGGCTACCGAGATCTTCGATGTCGAGCGAGCAACGGTGGTCCTTCGAGATACGCAAGGCTCCCTCATTCCCGTCAGTGTGGGCTCGACAACGAACAACGCGCCGGGTCCGTTGGCTTCGCAGTTGGTGGCCAAGGCCGTCACCGGCGACCAGCCCGAGTTCATCCCGACCGAGAGCAACGGCACCATGCTCGTCCTACCGCTGCCAGCAGCCGAGGCACCAGCGGGCGCCGTACTGGTCTATCCGATCGCGACATCTGACCCCGAGTTCACCCTCGAACTCGCCCGACTCTTCGCCGTGCAGATTGCGATCGCCATCGAGCACCTCTTCGTCATCGACGAACTGAACCGAGCAACCACTCGAGATGAACTCACCGGCATCGGCAACCGTCGCCACGCCGAGGCGCTCCTTCGGGCCCTCCAGCCGGGTGATGCCTTGATCCTGCTCGACCTCGATGGCTTCAAGACCATCAATGACACCAAGGGCCACCCGGCCGGCGATCAGGTCCTGCAGGCGCTCAGCCGCCATTTGCAAGAAACGCTTCGAGACTCCGACACCTCGGCTCGACTCGGCGGCGACGAGTTCCTCATCGTTGCCCGACGCGCCTTCGCTGACCCACTCACTGTTGCCAATCGTGTGCTGATCGGATGGGAGCACCAAGGGCACGGCACCACGCTCAGCGCTGGCGTCGCTCTCCACGAGGGCGAACACAACTCAGAGGAAACGTTCGAACGAGCCGATCGTGCGCTCTATCGAGCAAAAGCCAAGGGAAAAAACCAGGCACAACTGTGGCGACCCGGCCTGACGGTCGAGGATGCCGGCAGCCAGTAGCAGTTGCCCGACGAGCGGCACCAGAAGCTGGCGTCAGGTCTGCCAGGTCGAGCGCGGTCTCATGAAGCGTATTTGGCTGACGACAGCGGAAGCCGGAGCTGCACGATGGCAGCGTCGACTTCTTCCTTGACGCCGGCCATCGGCAAGATGTTGAGCACGCCCTGGCCTCGTTGGAGCAGCTCGATCAGCTCGTCACCGGAACTGATCACCACCGAATTGGCGCCATTGATCACCAGGTTGGCCGACGCAACGTCTTCGCCGAGCTGATCGCGCAGGAAATCGAAGGCTTCGCGAACGGACTCGAGCCGAATGCCGGCGTCAAGCAACGTCTTGACCACCTTGAGCTCGAGAAGGTCGCGGTAGGAGTACCTGCGCCGCGAACCCGAACCGTGAGCCTCGGCAATCGAAGGCCTGATCAGGTCGGTTCGAGCCCAGTAGTCGAGTTGACGGTAGGTGATACCGACGATCTCGGCCGTGCGTTTTCCACTGAAGCTTTCCTCGACCGGCACCGGTCATCCTCCTCGAGTTGCCGCCGAACCCGTGTCACGAGCTCGTAATTACGACAGTGCAACACCGAGAACCATAAAGTGAGAGAGCGAGACGGTCAAGGACTGTTCGCGCGAACCGCGCGTGACCAGCCACTACTCGTGCTGGCCCGACCGGTCGAACGGAGCGAAGACGACGTGAGTACCGAACGAGCACGAGCAGCAGCAGCGGAGGCGTTTCCTGGTCGCACGGTGGTCGAGGTCACCGATCTCAATCGGGGTCGCGGCGTCTTCAGTGACGTACGCCGCGTCCGATTCGCTCCCGAACCCGCTGCACCCGACACCATCGCGATCAAACTTGCGGTGGCCGGAGCGAACGGTGAGGTGGCCCGTCGATCGGGTGCATATGCACGTGAAGCGGTTGCCTACCAGACGCTCCTCCCCCACCTCGATGTGCACACCCCTGAGTGTTTCGCCGTGATCGATGAACCTCTGGGTCCGACCTTCGTCCTGGAAGACCTGTCGAGCTGTCGCAGCGTCGACCAGGTCGACGGGCTTGGCGTCGGCGATGCCGTCGCGGTCGCTGCTGCGCTCGGCCGGTTGCACGCCAGCAGCATCAACCTGCCCGCGATCGGCGCCCAAGCTCAGGCCCGCTCGCTGCGAACCAACACGGTCGCCTCGCTCGATCCAGCGACGCTTCGTCGTGGTTTGGCAACCCTCGCCGACCGTTGGAGCGATGCGGTCGAGGTCGAGCAACGCCATGCATTCGCTCACTTGGTCGACGTTCAGCGCAACGTCAGTGAGCGTTTCGCCGCCGCGGGCCCGGCGGTGGTGTGCCACGGCGATCCGCGAGCCGACAATCTGGTGTTCGGCAATCAGCCCGATCGCTCATGGCCGCTGCTGTTCGATTGGCAACAGATCGCCCGGCAGCCCGGCGTTGGTGACCTGGCGTGGCTGGCAGCAACCAGTCTCGAGCCATCGGTTCGCCGCGAAGCCGAGCCGACACTGCTGGAGGCCTACCGGCGTACGAGCGGGGTCGACATCGACCAAGCTTCGTTCCGTGTTGGCTTCGCCCTCCCGGGCTTGGCCGTGCTCTATCTGGCTCAGCGAGAGGCGCCAGACACCCGAACCGCCGTCTTCATCGCGACGAGCTTGCGCCGGATCGGCCAGGCGTTGGTCGACCTCGATGTTGCTGACCTCGGGCAACACTGAGACTGGCTGGACCGAACGCGAGCAACGAGATCAGGACTTGAAATCGTCAGGATTGGCCTGGTCCAGGAACTTGCGAAGCTCCTCGACCATCTGCTCGGCTTCGACCTCGTCTTCGTCTGGTTCGTCTTCGATCCCAGCCTCATCGACCAAGGCCTCACTCGCCAGGATCGGCGCATGTACTCGAACCGCAAGGGCGACAGCATCAGAGGTCCGGGCCGAGAAACGATGTTCGGCGCCATCGCCAACGCGCAGCACGATCTCGGCGTAGTAGGTCCCCTGACGCAGTTCGGTGACCACCACATGATCAAGCGTCGCTCCCAATCCGTCGATGACACTCACGAACAGGTCGTGGGTCATCGGACGAGGCGTGGGTTGTCCAGAGAGCGCAAGATCGATCGCGTGCGCTTCGGGGCCGCCGATGTAGATCGGAACCGTTCGCCTCGTGCCGGTGGCTTCACGCAGCAGGAGGATAGGTGCATTGGTGGGCATCTGGACGCGAACGCCAACCAATTCCATTTCTACAGCCATGGCGACACCGTACTCGACACGACGGTCCGGCACCCCGTCGACCAAGCAGTTGCTGGCGCTTGGTTGCCTCAGTGCTTTGGCAGTAGTTCTTCGGTCGCCTGGCGCATGAGAATCGACCGAAGGCTGCCGGCCAGGTCGGTGAGATCCTCGAGCGTTTCGTGTGCCTTGCGGCGAGTTTCTTCATCTCGACGATGCAACATCGGTTCGACGACTTGATGCACGAGACCGATTTCCCGCTCGGCGCCGATGAGGAAGGTGCGAAGGTGGCGCGGCTCGAGTCCGAACGTGGCGAACTGGCCGGCGATACGGGAGATGAGGAGCGCGGTGTTGTCGTAGAGCACCGTCGGCCCGGCCTTGCGCCCCTTCACCAGTCCGTAGCGTTCGAGATCGCCGATCATCTTGACCGAGCAGCCCGACGACTCAGCCAATTCGTCTCTGGTGAGCGCCAACGGAGTGACGGGCTCCACTATCGGCGCAACAGCGCTGCCCTTTGGCCCGGTGGAGGCCACGATTCTGGTGGATGCCAGGGTCGGTTGCTCGCCCGGTTGCTCGTCGATACCACGTTCGGTGACCGGCGATGGTTCACCCGTCAACGGCGAACCGACTCGTGACTGATCCCCGGCCAGCGTCGCAGCCACGATCGCCGATGAAGCTTCAGCATCGTCATCGACCTCGGGCCGATCAGCCTCGTGTTCATCAGGGCGTTCCTTGCCGGTTGCCCGCGCCGGGGAACCCCTGCTCGTGGAGGCAGCGGAGGGTTGCTCACCGGTGCCAGCGGAGAAGTCGAGCAGTCCCTGCTCGGTATCGCCGGACTCGATCCGGTCACGAATCACTTTGAGCGGCAGGTAGTGGTCACGCTGCTGAACGAGAATCCACTGCAACAGATCGAAGTCGTTCTGGTAGAAGCGGCGGTATCCCGATGGTGTTCGCTCTGGCTGTATGAGTCCCTGACTCTCGAGAAAACGAATTTTCGAAATCGTGATCTCGGGGAACTCGTCTTGAAGGAGCGATAGCACCTCACCGATCGACCAGTATTCGCCAACCGCCATCATTCCTGCCCTCCGAGTTCGAGGAACACGAGCTTGAACTTGCCAACTTGCAGCTCGTCACCATCGGTGAGCGCCCCGCGTTCGATCAGTTCCTTGTTGATGTAGGTACCGTTGAGGCTTCCAGCATCGGCGACTTCGAAGCCCAGCTCGGTTCTTCTGACCTCTGCGTGGCGTCGCGAGACCGTGATGTCGTCGAGGAAGATGTCGCTCTCGGGGTGGCGGCCAATGGTCACCAGGTCGGCGTCCAGCGCGATGCGGCTACCGCGCTTGACGCCGACCCTGACCACGAAAACGGCCTGCGGGCGTTCGACGTTGGCTGGTACGTCGGCAACGGCGACGGCGGTCGGACCGGTGGTGTCGAGTGTTGCGGTGTGTTGGTCGAACTGGGGTCGCGACAGCTGTTTTCCGCATGACATGCAGAAGTTCGCACCGAGGGGGTTGTCGTAGTTGCAATGTGCGCAAAGGCTGTCCACGCTCTCAGCCCTCGGTCAGTGTGCGGTATGCCTCGGCATCCATCAGAGCGGAGACGTCGGCGCCCTCGTCGAGCTTGATGACACAAATCCAACCGTCGCCGTACGGGTCATCATTGAGCCGCTCGGGTGCATCGACCAGCTCGGTGTTGACCTCGACCACGGTGCCGCTGACCGGTGTGTAGATCTCTGACACCGACTTGGTCGACTCGACCTCGCCTACTGATGCTCCCGCCTTCTGGCTGGCGCCGATCTCGGGAAGTTCGACGAACACGACTTCGCCGAGATGATCCTGCGCATAGTCGGTGATACCGATACGAACGAGGCCGTTGTCCTCGGACCGGACCCACTCGTGATCGGAGGAATAGCGAAGGTCATCAGGCACGTTCATGCCCGCCACGCTAGCGCGTCGTCTCAGCGCGAGCGCGAAGCCATTCTGCCCGGGCGAGCGGCACGTATTGGAACAGCACCGAGTAGTAGCTGTAGGCCAAACCAGGAACGCCGAACAGCCAGGCCAGCGGCCCCAAGAGGTTGGCGTACGACAGTGTCGAATTGCTCCCCAGAAACAGCGGGAAGGCGAACATGAGAAGGAACGCAGCCGTCTTGCCTTCCCAGGTCACGTCGAATCGAGCGACCCCGGCCTTTGCCAACACCAGGGCGGCAACGGCAACGATCGCTTCTCGCAACAGCGCAAGGATGGCGATGACGATCGGAACCGAGCCATCGATCAGCAGGCAGGGAATGGCGACCAGGAACATCAGCCGGTCGACCGCTGGATCGAAAACCTTGCCGAACTCGCTGACTTGCCCGAAGCGGCGAGCAACCCAGCCGTCGACCCAATCGGTCGAACCGAGGGCTGCCAGCAACCAGGCGGCGCCACCCCGATCGTCTCGGGCCAACAGCAACCAGACGAAGACCGGGATGAGAAGGAGGCGGACGAACGTGATCAGGTTCGGCATCGTCGCCATGTCCCGCAGCGACAGCGTTTCGAAGAACGATGCTGCGGTCGTTGCCGGCTGGTCCTCTGGCACGGTCATGAAGCGAGCACGGTCATGAAGCGAGAAGGGTCGGAACGAGAAGGGTCGGAACGAGAAGGGTCATGGGCGGTAGTACAGCAACACGCCGTCAGGAATGTCGGAATAGATCAGCTCGTAGCCCTGGCCTCGCATACCGGCGTCGAACGTTTCTCGCTGGGCAAGGCGATCGTCCTCGAGAAGCGGCGGCAGATCGTCCTCCACGATGAGCACCGCTCGAACCTGGTAGACGGCGCTCAGGATCTGCGGTTGTTGCGAGGTATCGAGAACGTGCAGCCACGACCGCTCAGCAAGCGAGGCAACCGCGGAGGGGGTGGTCCGCACCGCGTCATCGCTGTTCAACAGCGCAACCGCTTCGTTGATCGCCTGATCGGTTTCGCTCAGTTCGCTCCAGCGCCATGGCTCGCCATAGGGCGACGACGGTGCATCGTTGATGAACAACAGAATCGATGCAGCAACGAGCGAGAGCAACAGCCTGATATCGACGAACACCCGATCGACACCCATGGTGCCGAGGCGGGCGAGGGCGAAGGTCGAGGCAATGAAGACGAAGGCGGTCAGGAGTCCGTAGCGCTCGGAGAAGGCAGCGTTCTCGTCGGCGGTCACCAGATACAGCGCGCCAAGCGGCAGGGCGGGAACGAGATGTCGGAACGACAACAACGGCAAGAAGATGACCGGTGCCAGCAGGCCGACCAGCAGCGTGACGTTCGCCTGTGAAGTCAGGTCGCCGATGAGATCGAGTGGGTTGGTCACCATCTGGAGGATCGCTTCACCAAGCGAATCGCCGTAGGTGCCGTACTGGCGAACAACCGAGCCTGACAGCACTGGTTGCACGACGAGCAACAGTCCCAGTGCCCACGACGTACCAACACCGATGGTCCACAAGCCGGGCCGTCGCTTTCCTTCGCTCAGCAGGACGAAGCCCCAAAGCCCAACCGCTAGTCCGAGATCGGCGCGGCAGGCCAGCACGAAGACCACACACGCCCAGTAGCCGATCCAGTTCTTGACCGATCCCAGGTAGGCCATGCCGATGAGGCCCGGCACGGCAAAGGCCTCGGGGTGAAAGTCGTCGAGCGCCAGCTCATGCACCGCCGGGTAGAACGAGTACGCGAGGAGGAGAGCAACGGAGGCCCCGATCCGGAGGTCGGCCACTCGACGAGCAAGACGCCAAAGCGGGATGACGCCGATGCCGAGCGCAATCGATTGGGCAACGACCAAGACATCTGATGTCGGTGCCAACGTCGCCGGCAAGGCAAGCGGATAGACGACGAAGGACCAGTGCACGCCGAGGAGGTGAACTCCGTCACCGAACAGCGATGCCTGCGGGAGCTTGCCCTCGCCCAGCAGCCACAGTGCCTGGGTGTATCCGGCGAGATCGGTGCCGGCGTCCACCCCGCGGACTCGAGCGATCGACAACGCAGCCAAGACGCCCGACAGCACGACCGCAGCAATCAGCGGAATCCAGCGGTCGCCCGTTCCCGCCTCCAGACGAGCCTGTAAGCGAACGAGTCGACGCCGCCCCCGACGCTGAAACGACAGGTCACTCATGAGGCCGGCGTCACTGGTGGAGCAGCATCCATCAGATGCGGTCCGTTGTTACGAACGTTGTTCACTGCGGTGGTGATTGCCTTCAGTTCGAGCAGACCGACAGGGCCGGGAACGAGAAGCGGCGTCAACGATTCGAGATCGGTGTCGGGATCGAGCCAGTCATCCCAACGCGCGGTTGGAATCATCACCGGCATTCGATCGTGCACCGGTGCCATCGTTGCGTTGGCCTCGGTCGTCATGATCGTGCAGCTCTCGACCCGTTGATCGTCGAGCCAGTGGCCTTCATCGTCCTTTGGCGCCCACCGTTCCCACAGCCCAGCAAACACCAGCGGTTCCTCGTCGATCCGACTGATGAGGTAGGGCTGTTTGTTCTTCACCCCGGGAATCTTCTGCCACTCATAGAACGCGTCGGCCGGGATCAGACAGCGTCGGCTCTTGTAGGCACTGCGAAACGCCGGCTTGGACGAAGCGGTCTCGGAGCGAGCGTTGATCATCGTGGAGCCGATCTTGAGATCTTTGGCCCACGATGGCACGAGCCCCCACCGCAAGAGGGCTATCGAGCGGTGACCTGCCTCGGCGCGAACGGCATACACCTGGTTCGTTGGTGCCACGTTGTAGTTCTCCTCCAACGTGGTTTCTGGCGGCACGGCCCCGAAGTACTTCGCAATCTCGTCGGGGGGTGACGCCGATACGAACCGGCCACACATGTCACCAACCTACCTGACGTCGTGTTGCGACAGTTCACAAGTGAGCTACGAGAGGCCAAAATGATCGATCACGACCGCAACCGCCCGATCGACTTCGCTCGGGTGCAACGTGGCGAGCACGCAGTCATGGTCGGGCCATTGCCACGTTGCATCGTGCACCTCTGGTCGCTGCACGACGACGACGGGCAGACGCGCCGACCGATAGCCCTCCACGATCACGATGTCGTGGCCGCCGAAGAACACTCGGACCAAGTCATCGAGCGCAGGGGCGCTCCCCGCATCGCTCATCCACGCCGCCTGGTTCGCACCTACCAACAGCGTTTCGGCGCCGGCCTGACGCAATCGCCACGAGTCCTTGCCTTCGGTGTCGAGTTCGATTCGGTGTGCGTCATGTTTCACGGCACCGACCAGGAAGCCTCGAGCAATGAGCGCTGCGACCACCTGCTCGACGAGGGTGGTCTTTCCCGTGCCAGACGGAGCGACGAAGGAAACCATCGGCGGCAGATCGTTCGAGCGCTTGTTCGACGATGCCGGCTCGGACGCAGTCACGGCCTGGTTGTACTACAGCACGGTGAATGTCGGCGAAGCAGGCTTACGTGCAGTGACCTCGATCTCGATCTTCATCCGGCTGTCAGCGAGCCCGACCACCATCATCGTGGCCGCCGGCTCTGCGTCGGCAAAATAGGCCTTGAGTGAGGGCCAGCACGGCTCGAAGTCGTCGGGATCAGGAACGAGATACTTGACCCGGACGACATCAGCGGCGCACGAGCCGGCCTCGATCAATGCGGCGTCGATATTGGCCAGGGTCTGTTCGACCTGAGCCACCACACCGTCGGCGATGGTCATCGACGCATAGTCGAAGCCCGTCGTGCCGCTCACGAAGACCCACCGACCATCGACCACCGCTCGCGAGTAGCCGATCTGCTGTTCGAACGTGCTGCCTTGGCTGATGCGGCGTCGTTCGGGGTGTTGTCTGGACATGCCAGACATCGTCGCACGCAGTGGACGCGTTGATCAGAGGTTTTCGGCGAAGAAGTCGAGTGTCCGGCTCCAGGCCAGCTTCGCCGATTCCTCGTGATAGGACGCTCGGGCGTCGCAATGGAACCCGTGATCGGCATCGTCGTAGACGAAGACCGGTACCGACGGGTGGGCCTCGGCGACCTTTTGTACGCCGTCGAGCGGAATGTGAGCGTCGAGGGCGCCAAAGTGCAGCATCGTCGGCACGAGTGGCGTCTTGTCGATCATCGAGATCACGCCCCCGCCGTAGTACCCGACTGCCGCTTGCACCGGCGCGCTCGATGCCGCGAGCCACGAGGTGGTTCCGCCCCAGCAGAACCCAACGACGCCGACGCTCGTGACACCGTCAGCGTGAAGATGCTCGATGGCTGCGGTGAGGTCAGCCATCGTGTTGTCCCAGTCGAGTTGCGAGGCAAAGCCGATGCCAGCCGTCATACCGTCGCCGTCGTAGCCCAGCTCGACTCCGGCCTGGACCCGGTCGAAGAAGGCAGGCGCAATCGCCCGATAGCCCGCCTCTGCTGCGCGGTTAGCCACTGAGCGAATATGTGGGTTCACGCCAAAGATCTCTTGAACGACGACGATCGCCTTGGCTCCTTCGCCAACCTCGTAGGCATCGAAAGTGTGGCCATCTGCTGAAGTCAGTGAAGTCATGCCACATCCTGCCACCACCTCGGGCAAGATGGAGAAGTGGCGAAGGTCGATCATCGCAGTCTCGCCATCCTCGGCCTGGTCACGATCTGTTCGTACGGGTCCTGGTACTACGCCTTCGGTGTTCTGCTCGATCCGATTCGCCTCGATACCGGATGGAGCGAGTCGGTACTGGCCGCCTCGTTCTCGGCTGGCACGGTCCTCATCGGTGTGCTCTCGCTGGGCGGCGGACGGCTTCTGGATCGTGCAGGACATCGTCGAGTCCTTCTCCTGGGCGGCGCCCTCGGCGGGGCCGGACTGCTCGTCGCATCGATCGCCGGCAGCGTGACGGTCTTCTTCGCTGGATCTGCCATCGGTCTCGGTGCCTTCGGATCGTTGGGTTTCTATCACGTGACGATGACGACGGCGGTGCGGCTCAACCCGAACGAGCCGAAGCGAGCGATCGCCGTCCTCACGATGTGGGGCGCGTTCGCCTCGGCCATCTACTTGCCCTTCACCGCCTGGCTGGTCGACGTGACCGACTGGCGGGCAACCGTTCGGATACTCGCCCTCGTTTCTGGATCGACCTTGGTTGCTGCCGCGCTCGTCCTTCCTGCAACCGAGACCGAGGAGGTCGAGGTCGATCGGCCGACCCGCCCATCGTTGCGTCAGGTGATTCGAGCGACAGTGAGTTCGCATGGCGCCCGCTACTTCACGGTGGCGATCGCCTTCGGTGGCGTTGCCCTGTCGACGCTGCTGGTCTACCAGGTACCGATCATGACGACAGCGGGCCTTTCGGCCGGCACCGCAGCGACGATGGCCGGCCTCCGGGGGTTTGCTCAGATCGGCGGGCGTGTGCCGCTTCCACGGATCGTGAATCGATTGGGATCCGATCGAGCGCTGCTACTTGCGTTTGCCGCCATTGCCGCCGGCGGCGCCATCTTGAGCGTGGCCGGAACCATTGCCGTTGCGGGGGTCTTTGCCATCGTTGCTGGATTCGGCATCGGGGCCTTCAGCCCGCTCCAGGGCATGAAAGCCGAGGAGCTGTTCGACCGATCACAATTGGGAACCACCATGGGCTTCTACAGCTCGGTACTCCTGCTGGTCGGTTCCATCGGTCCCGTCGGTGCCGGTGTGCTGGCGGAACAAACCGGTGAACGGCGGTGGGTCTCGCTCATCATTGTTGGGTCCGCACTCACGGCGGCAACCGCGACCTGGTACGTCGACGACGGGTCTGGCGATGAGTGATGAGGATGACCCGCTGGATCCGAGCTTCGAAACCGAACTCCATCTGCCGACGTTCGCTCTCTCGCGCTTCGAGCGAGGTCGAACTGACCGGCGGGTTGTTGGGCTCAGTGCATGTGTGAACGAGCGGCAGCATCGCCGGGGCCGTTGCGCTGCGCCAAGCGCTGGGCGATCTGGTCTCGATGTCGTTGATCGGCATTGCCGCCGAACTTGAACTTGGCTCGCACATCGCGCAGCTCGACCACGATTGCACGGATTCCATTCAGTAGCGTGCCGTGCTCGATCGGGTCGACGAGATCAGCGCCGGGCTCGAGATCGGCCAGTTGCGTCACGAGCACCGGCGCGATGTCCGACGCCGCGTCATGCACCGTCGCCTGGCCAATCAGTTGGACGGCGGCGTAATACGTGGTCGGGACGCCCCAGCGTGGATCCTCCTGCCCAACGGCCTTCCATGCTCCGGGGATGTAGGCCCAATCGCCGGCGACGCTCAAGAGACATGAGTCGTTCTCGGCCAGCGCCTCGAAGACCGGATTCTGGCGACCGAGGTGGAAAACGATCCGATCGTCGGTGAGCACGAATTGTGTTGGCACGACCACGGGTACGGCCCGGTCTCTTCCGCCTGCCACGAAATGTCCGAAGCTGTTGTCGGCGATGAAGGACCGCCAGCGTCGTTCGTCGTCGCTGGCGTCGTCGTGGGTGCGGATCAACATGACGCGCATCATGCCAGGTCCCTCACCAGCAAGCCCGGCAGTTCGGGTGCGGTCAATAGAGTGAGGCGCGTGAGCCGACCCTATGAAGGCGCCAATCATGTTGCTCGGTCTGTTGCCTTGGGGGCAGCGCTGCTGACGGTTCTCACCGGCACCGGTCTTTTCGTTCGCTATCAGCCCGTTGGGGATGGTTTCTCGCGGGCACTCACCCTCGTGCATCTGCTGTCGATCGCTGTCGGGGCTCAGGCGATCGTGGTTGTCGGGGTCATGGGCCTGATCACCTCGTTACGGCCGGCCGAAACCGCTCGACGTGTGCTGAGCCTCGCTTTTTCCCTCGTTGCCTTCGTGATCGCCATCTTCACCGGGGTGCTTCTCGGCTGGGATCAGTTGGCGCTCGAAGCGGTCACCACCGGCTCGGACGTGCGTGGCTACGGCTGGATGTTCGGCAACGACGTCAGATTTGCGATCATCGACGACACCGCAGTGGGTGTCGATACGATCCAGCGCCTCCTCATCGTCCATGTCGGGTCGGCCGCCGCCGTCGCCGTCACTGGCATTGTCATTCCCGTTCTCCTCTCGAAGGGCCCTCGTTCGAACCCCTCGACTGCGGCCAGGTAGGATCCCGAGCGCATTGGTCGTCCCGAACAGGGCGATAACCTTTCCCATCGAGCCAGAGGTGAGAGATGGACGTATCAACACGAACCGAAGACGGCGTCACTGTTGCGACCCTCCAGGGCGATTTCGACGCACATCACAGCGACACGATCTTGGCGGAGCTCGCCAAGATCGAGCCGGGACCCAGTGGTCTCGTGCTCGACATGAGCGACGTCACCTTCCTCGACTCGGCTGGCATTTCGGCGTTGATCACCTTGCGGGAGCAAAGCCCGAACGGGTCGGTAACCATTGCTCGGCCATCAGCACCGGTCGAACGAGTCCTCGGCATCGTCGGATTACTCGAGCTCTTCGGGCTCGGTACCGCTTGACCACTGTCGGTTCGTCTGTCGGTTCGTCAGCCCTGTGCAGGTAGGTGCACACGCATTCGATCGAGGGCTCGCCGCAACAGTCGCGAGACGTGCATCTGACTCATGCCAACTCGCTCGGCGATCTCTTGTTGTTTGAGTCCGTGGAAGAATCGAAGCTCGATGATTTCTCGCTCTCGCTCGGGCAATCGCTCGATCAGCGAGCGCACAGCCATCGAGACTTCGAGCTGGTGGAAGCCGGCATCGGGTTCACCCAAACGAGCGGCGACCGACTGGCCCGGACCATCGTCACCCCCACTCGTCGGAACATCGATACTCGATGCGCGATAGGCCATCTGCACATCGAGTGCCTGGAGGATCTCGTCATCGGTGTAGCCAGTCCTCACCGCCAATTCTTGGACTGACGGCGGCCGTCCGAGATCACCAGAGAGAGCGTCGATCGCCGTGCGGACCTCAGCGCTGCGCTCTTGCAAACTGCGCGGCACCCGCACCGACCATGTCTTGTCTCGAAAGTAGCGCTTGAGTTCGCCCTCGATGGTTCGTCCGGCAAAGGTCGAGAACTTGATACCGAGCGAGGGATCGAAGCGGTCCACCGCCTTGACGCACGCCAGTTGCGCCGTTTGCCGTAGGTCCTCGTCGGAGACGCCGCGGTTGCTGTAGCGCTTGGCGAAGTACACGACGAGCGGGGCATAGCTTTCGACGAGCTCATTCCTGATCGCTTGCGAGCCGGTTTCTTGGAGTTCGAGGAAGAGGCGCTCGCGTTCGGCCTCGCGCTCAACGCTCAACGACGATCCGCTCCTTGTGGAGTTCGACCCAGCGTTCGCCGTTGGGGCGAGTGCCGAGTTCGTGCGAATCAAGTGTGGCGCCGAGGATGGCATCAACGAGATCATCGGCCTGGTTGTTTGGCAAGTCACTCGCGACCCGTTCGGCCTGTAGCCGGAACTCGCCGTCGTGCGATTCCACCGTGAGCTTGACCGAGCCCCCCGCACTTTCGTCGAGTAGTAGCCACCCAATGGCCTCGCCGACTGCCAGTCGAACGTCGTCGAGTTGGTCGACGTCGAAGCCACCACCAGTTGCCATGGCGGCGGCGTTCAGACGGGCGAGACTCAAGAAACGTGATCTCGCTGGGAACTCGACCTTGAGGCATTCTTGCGTGGACTCGTTCATGTGCTCGATCCAATCATGGGTCGTTCCTCCCCCGTCGATGGTCTGGACAAACATGGGCTTCAGGAACATGGGCTTCAGGAAGCAGGAGTTTCGACGCCTCGTCGACGGGAATGGACCTGACCATGGCTGAAATCAACAATCCTTTCCAGACCGACGAAGTTGTCGGCATCGCACCCGCTCAACAACGCAACGACATCGTTGACGCACTTCGCACGAACGGCTTCGAGGTCGAAGTGCTCGACGGCCCGGGCGACGCCTCCCAGATCGATATCGACGGGGACAACCTGGCATCCAAG
>JBBQUN010000007.1:0-41495 GCA_038212405.1 Acidimicrobiales bacterium
ACGAGCAGCAGATTCACTAGTGTCTCGGTGTGACCGACTACGAGCTGAGCGACCGCATCGAGGCGACCGACCGCACGGTGGCGATGAGCGGCATCCAGGCCGTTGTTCGCATCCCCCTCGATCAGATCAGGGCCGACGCCGAACGTGGCCAACGAACCGCCGCCATGATCGCCGGCTACCGAGGCTCGCCGGTTGGCGGGATGGACAGCGCCTACGAGGCCGATCAGGCCGTGCTCGAAGCCAACAACGTTCGGTTCATCAGCGGTGTCAACGAAGACCTCGGCGCCACCATCGTGTGGGGCAGCCAGCAGGCGGCGATGGAACCAACCGCTCGCTTCGATGGCGTCTTGGGCATGTGGTACGGCAAGGGTCCCGGCGTCGACCGTTCGGGTGACGCGCTACGCCACGCGAACACCTCGGGCGTCGACCATCGTGGCGGCGTGCTCGCCGTCGCCGGCGACGACCCCTCGTGCAAGTCATCGACCATCGCGTCGGCTTCGGAATGGTCACTCGCCGATCTCGCGATGCCAACGCTCTACCCCGGTTCGGTTCAAGAAGTGCTCGACTTCGGACGCTTTGGCTATGAGCTCTCACGCTTTTCCGGCGCCTGGGTCGGTTTCAAGATCGTCACCAACGTTGCCGATGGCTTCGCCACCGTCGACCCGCAGCCGGGACGGATCACGATCGCTCCGGTCGACCACGAGTGGCGACACTCGCAGAGCACCACACTCATTGCACCGTTCTCGCTCGAACTCGAACGCGAGATGATGGGTGGCCGACTCGAAGCAGCCAAGGCCTTCGTTGCCGCGCAGGGCATCGACCGCATCGTCGGGTCGGGGCCGGCCGAACTCGGCATCGTTGCTGCCGGCGCGATGTATGGCGAGCTTCGCGACGCGCTTGCCCGGCTGGGTTTGCGGACCGACGCCGACCTTGCCAACAACGGCATTCGGCTGTACAAGCCGGCGATGATCTGGCCGCTGGAGCCGTCACAACTCAGCCGCTTCGCCGAGGGTCTGCGCGAGATCGTCGTGATCGAGGAAAAGCGGGCCTTCGTCGAAACCCAGATCCGCGACCTGCTCTACGGCCGGCCCGCTGCTCCATCAGTCATCGGCAAACGAGATGACAGTGGGGAACTGTTCGCCAGTCACGGCGGACTCGTCGCCGACGATCTCGTTGCCCCGCTCCGTCGCCGCCTCGGTGTCTTCCTTCCCGCCGACCGGTTCGCCAGTGAACGATCCCGTATTCCCCTCATCACCGCCGAGCTGCCGGGGCGGACCGCACACTTCTGCTCGGGCTGTCCCCACAATCGTTCGACGATCATTCCCGAGGGCTCGACCGCCCATGGCGGCATCGGCTGCCATTCCATGTCGCTGTACATGGACCGAGAGGTGCACGGCGTCACCCACATGGGCGGCGAGGGAGCCCAATGGGTCGGTATGGCCCCGTTCGTCGAAGATGGTCACCGCTTCCAGTACCTGGGTGACGGCACGCTCGCCCACTCCGGGTCACTCGCCATCCGCCAGGCCGTTTCGGCCAACACCACGATCACCTACAAGATCCTCTACAACGGCACCGTCGCCATGACCGGCGGCCAAGACGCCGCAGGCAACATCGAGGTCCCGGCACTCACCCACTGGCTGGCCGCCGAGGGCGTTGGCACCACGGTCGTGATCACCGATGACCCGAAGCAGTACCGCGAACCCATGGCGAAGGGTGTGCGCGTCGAACACCGCGACGAGCTCGACGCCGTCCAGCGAGAACTCCGCGAGATCGAGGGCGTGACCGTCCTCATCTACGACCAGGGTTGCGCGGCCGAGCTGCGCCGTGACCGCAAACGAGGATTGATCGCCACCCCGACCACGCGGGTCGTGATCAACGAAGCGATCTGCGAGGGATGCGGGGATTGCGGCGAGGTCTCGAACTGCGCCAGCGTGCACCCGGTCCAAACCCCGTTCGGCCGCAAGACCCAGATCCACCAGGAGTCGTGCAACTACGACCTCACCTGCCTCCAGGGCAACTGCCCGGCGTTCGTGACCATCGAGATCGATCCCGACGCTGCGGCCACCGAGACTCCGCGCGTCGGGTCGATCATCGCCGACGGCGAACTCCCGCCAGAGCCCACCATCGCTGACAACGGTGACGTGCTCCTCATCGGGATCGGTGGCACCGGCGTCGTCACCGTCAGCCAGGTACTTGCCACCGCAGCAATGCTCGATGGCAAGCACTCGAACGGTCTCGACCAGACGGGACTGGCCCAAAAGGGCGGCCCGGTCGTCTCCAACGTTCGGATCACCGCACACGACCCGGCCGGCACTGCGACTGCTGCCGGCGCTGCCGGCGCTGAACCAGGGGCACGGGCCTCGAACCGAGTCGACACTGCCGACGCCATGCTCGTCTTCGACCTCGTTGCCGCCTCCAAGAACCTCGACCGTGCGAGCAACGACCGCACCCGGGCGATCATCTCGACCGGCCTCATCCCCACTGGCGCAATGGTGTCGGGACGAGGCGACGAGGCCTTCCCCGCCCTCGACCGCTTCCGCACGGTGGTCGAAGCCTCGACCCTCGACAGCCTCTGGCTCGACACCGCAGGCATCGCCCGCCGCCAGTGGGCATCGCAGCCAGCAGCCAATGTGCTCGTACTCGGCCTCGCCTACCAACGAGGCCTGCTTCCCGTCACTGCCGCCAGCCTCGAACGGGCGATCGAACTCAATGGGGTCGCTGTCGCCACCAACCTGGCTGCCTTCCGGCTCGGTCGACGCATCGCCGCCGACCCGTCGCTCCTCGATCAACTCGGTGAGGTCGCCGAGACGGCAACTCCCCCACCGCTGGATCCAATGGCCGCCGACCTCGGCATCGACGCCGAGCTCAGCGAAATTCTGGCGTGGCGCATCCCCGAGCTGATGGCGTGGCAAGACGCGGCGTACGCCGAGCGTTACGTCGCCAAGGTTCGCGAAGTCCGAACGATCGAGGCCGGAGTGGTGGGTGCTCGCACCGACCTCAGCCAGGCCGTTGCTCGCTACCTCTACAAGTTCATGGCCTACAAGGACGAGTACGAGGTCGCTCGATTGGCGCTGCGGTTCGATCAGCAGTCCAGCGGTATCGAAGGGGCGATGAGCTACCAACTCAAACCACCGACCATGAAGGTGGTTGGCTATGACAAGAAGGTCGCCATACCCGAAACCGCGGGTCGGGCCATGTTCCGCGCGCTTCGACGAACCAAGAAACTCCGCGGCACTCGGCTCGACCCGTTCGGCAAGACCGAGGAACGCCGCATCGAGCGTGCGCTGATCAGCGAGTACACCGAGCTGATCACCGTGCTGGTCGGTGATCTCTCCGCCGACGACTATGACCGTGCCGTCGAGATCGCCTCGCTCGCCGACATGGTGCGAGGGTTCGACACCGTCAAGCTCGCCAACGTGAAGCGGTACCGGGCGGCGGTTGCCGACCACCTGGCCCGACGCTGAACCGATCGAGGCGGCAACGAGCGCTAGCGGGACCAGTCGGCGAATCCGCTCGCCGTCGCGCCGCCCCCGAAGGGGAAGCCCCCATCGGCTTCACCGGTCGAGCCGTCGACCGAACGAGCGAAGACGCCGAAGCCGTCGGTGTAGGGCGCACGATCTGCGGCGTGGGGCGAGTCGAAGAAGACCACCGTCCAGAACACGTCGTCTTGGTCGGGCAGTTCGATGATCATCGATCGACCTTCGATCAGACCGATTTCCATGTTCCAATAGATGGAGTAGCTGGACGAATCGAGCTGCCCATAGCCATCCATCAGCGGGCCATACGGCGTATCGATGCCAACGCGGTAGCCAATGGGTGCTGGCGCATCGTTCCAGATCATCAGATCGGCGAACGCGGCCTGCTGCTCGGGGGTCACGATCACCGGGCCATTGCCACAGGCGAACTGCACGGGCCGGTTGTACCACTGGAGAAAGCCGGCAAGCGGCGGCCAGGTATCGGTGAGGTCGACGTACTCAGATGACTCACTGAAGGCGATCATGACCGCACCGCGGGAGTAGCCGTTGCCGAGTGAGCGAACCCAGTGCTCAAAGCCGCCCTGGTCGGGCTCGCGTCCCATCACGTTGTTGTAAACGAGACGAACGAAGTCGGCGTTGGAGAGTGAACCGTAGGTGTCGATGAACTCGTCAGACATGACGAAGTCGTTGGCAATGGACTCGAGGTTCGTCGTCGGGGCGACGTAGACGCTCATCCAGTATTCCCAACCAAGCGCATCGGGCTCCCGCCCGAAGAAGGCCGAGTAGAGCCGATACACCGAGTCGGTCATCTCCGGGCACGGTGAGGCAAAGAGATCGATGGTGTCTGCGCCGTCAGCCGCCGTTGGATCGCTGATGGTCGGAGGATCGAGTGCTGCCGCAGGCCCCATTGCGACCAGCGCCAACGCCGGGGCGAGAGTCAAGGTAGCGAGGGTGCGTCGCAGCAAGTGCCGAGGAGTCATGGACTCCAGGGTGGACCACCCGCCGCCTGCACGACATGGGCAGCGTGTCCCGATCTGGGACCAACGGCCCATCGTGGAGCAAGGTCAACCTCCATGGTGTACTATTGTACGGACATTAGGACTGTCGATCTCGACCGATGACGCACGACCAACAAACACAGGAGCGGACCCATGAAGTTCACGCAGTATTACCTCGACTGCCTCTCACAGGCTTCGTACTTGATCGGTGATGAGACCACCGGTCGAGCCATCGTGGTCGACCCTCGTCGAGACATCGTCGAATACGTCAACGACGCTGCGGCCGACGGGCTGACGATCGAACTCATTCTCGAGACCCACTTCCACGCCGACTTCCTCTCCGGCCACCTCGAGTTGGCCAAGGCCACCGGAGCCGAAATCGGCTTCTCGTCGGTCGCCTCACCCGAATTCGCCCATCGGTCGTTGGCCGACGGCGAACGGATCGACCTCGGCGACGTCCAGATCGAGATCCTCCACACGCCGGGCCACACTCCCGAGTCGATCAGCATCGTGGTCTATGAACACGCCGATGACACCGAGCCATACGGCGTGCTGACCGGTGACACCCTCTTCATCGGCGACGTCGGGCGCCCCGACCTTCTCGCCTCGATCGGCTTCACCCGCAACGAACTGGCCGACAAGCTCTACGACAGCCTCCATACCAAGCTGCTCCCGCTGCCCGATGCCACCCGGGTCTTCCCCGGTCACGGCGCCGGCTCGGCATGCGGCAAGAACCTGTCGAGCGAAACCCAGTCGACCATGGGCGAGCAGCGCGCCAACAACTATGCGCTACTGGCGCCAAACAAGAAGACGTTCATCGAATTGGTGACCGAGGGCCAACCGCCGGCACCGGAATACTTCGTCTTCGACGCCATCCTGAACCGCCAGGACCGGCCCCTGCTCGACGAAAAGTCGATGCCGACGGCACTCACGCTTGCTGCGGTCGAGAACAAGGTGGCCACCGGAGCGCTTCTGCTCGACGGTCGCGATCCTGAAGATTTCGCACGCGGCCACCTTGCTGGATCGATCAACGTCGGCCTGAACGGCCGCTACGCCGAATTCGCCGGGTCGGTGGTTCCGAGCGACGCCGACATCGTCCTCGTTGTCGACGAAGGCTTCGAAATCGAGGCCCGCAACCGTCTGGCCCGCATCGGGTTCGACAACGTCGTTGGCTACCTCGCCGAGCCGTTGCGGGTCATGGTCGAGAACCCTGGCATGGTCGAACAGGCTTCACGCCTCACCCGCGCCGAGTACGAGCAGCGGGCAGCAACGCTCGACAACCTGCAGATCGTCGACGTGCGCAATCCCGGCGAGCATGCGCTCGGCACGCTCGAAGGAGCAACACTGATTCCCGTCGGTCAGCTCCCCAATCTGGTCGACAAGCTCGATCCGAGCCGACCAACCGTGGTGTTCTGCGCCGGCGGCTATCGCTCGTCGGTTGCAGCAAGTGTGCTGCGCCAGGCCGGATTCGCTGACGTCTCCGACATCATCGGCGGCTACAGCGCTTGGCTGCCCGCCGAGGCAGGCGCCTGAGCCCGAGCCCCTTGCTGGTCGATCCGAACCATCGAGCGGCACGAGACTCTGGTTGCCGACCACGACTGGATCTGCGATCACCTCGGGATCGGTCTGCTCGCCGGGCACCAACTCGAACGTCGCGGCTACCACCCGCGACCGGCAGAGAGCTGATCGAATCCACTCAGCGGCGCAGCGCATCGAGGATGATTCGCTTCACCGCGACCGGGTTCTCGGTCATCATCGAATGGCCGGTGTCGCCGAGCTCGACGACGGTGACTGGGTCCAACATTGCGGCGAGGGCCCGACCAGCCCTCGGCGGCGTCATCTTGTCGCCGAGCCCGATGACCACCGTGGCCGGGCACGAAATACTGCTGTCCCAGCCGTAGCTGGCACAAGCTCGGAAGTCCGAGGCAAGGACACCGGGGCGACTCTGCTCGACCAGCGCCTGGGCACCGCCGGTCATCCACATTCCCGGTGTTGGATGTTGGCCGATGTGCGCGGGTTTGGCGTGACCCCATGCGGCCATCAGCGCCGCTGCTGCCGGCAGGTCGTGCTCGGCCTTGTCGATGAGATCGGGGTGGACGGGCATGGCCGTTGCCGTGCCGAGCAGCACGACCGACGCAACGAGTTCGGGCCGGGTCACGGCGAGATCGAGCGCAACGAACGTACCCATCGAATGGCCGACCAGGTGTACGGGAGCGTGGTCGCCACCGGCGAGACCGGCGGCCTCCAGGAAGTCACCGAGCCAGCCTGCCATCTCGGCAACCGACGCAAGCGCCTCGCCATCGGATCGGCCGTGCCCTGGAAGGTCAACGGCGACCGCACGAAACCCTCGGTGGGCCAGAGAGCGCGTCTGCAGCTGCCAGACCGTTGCGTCCATCCCGGCCCCGTGGATCAAGACGACGACCGGATCGCCACCGGCCAGCTCGACACCGCCGGTGGCAGCGTGGGCCTGGCGTCCCTGGACTTCGACGATCATCGCTGACTCGCTTTCAACGCACGTGAGAGGTCGTCGCAAATGTCGAGCGGGTCCTCCAGCCCAACTGACAGCCTGACCAAGTCCTCGCTGATTCCGGCCGCCGCCAGCTCACTCGGGGACATCTGCCCGTGGGTGGTCGAGCCGGGATGGATCACCAGTGTTTTGGCATCACCGACGTTGGCCAGATGCGATGCCAACTGCACCGACTCGATGAACGTGCGGCCGGCGGCTCGGCCGCCCTCGACCCCAAAGCTCAAGACGGCACCGGCACCCTTCGGGTACAGGCGCTTGGCCAATTCGTGATCGGGATGGTCCGGCACTCGCGGATGTTGCACCCAACGCACCGCCTCGTGATTCGTGAGCATCTCGATCACGGCGTCGGTGTTCGACACGTGGCGTTGCATTCGCAGCGGCAAGGTCTCGACCCCCTGCAGAAGTTGAAACGCATTGACCGGACTCATGCAGGCGCCGAAATCTCGCAACCCCTCGGCCCGAGCTCGCATCCCGAGTGCCGCCGGACCGAACTCCTCGGCGAAGACGATGCCGTGATAGCCGGCGTACGGCTCGGTCATGGTCGGGAACTTGTCAGATGCAGACCAGTCGAAACGACCACCGTCGACCAGGACACCACCGAGCGCCACCCCGTGGCCGCCGAGGAACTTGGTGACCGAGTGCATCACGATGTCGGCGCCGTGCTCGATCGGTCGAATCAGGTAGGGCGTCGAGAAGGTCGAGTCGACCATCAGCGGCAAGCCGTGTGTGTGAGCGACATCGGCAATGACAGCAATGTCGAGCACCTCGATGCCCGGACTACCGAGCGTCTCGCCATAGACGAGCTTCGTGTTGGGTTGGATCGCTGCCGCAAACGCATCGGGATCTCGGGGATCGACGAACGTCGTGGTGATCCCGAATCTCGGCAACGTGAGGCTCATCATGTTGAACGAGCCGCCGTAGAGATTGCGAGACGCAACGATGTGGTCGCCGGCGCTCAACAACGAGGCGACGGCAAGGTGAAGCGCAGCGGTGCCACTCGCGGTACACACCGCACCAACGCCGCCTTCGAGGGCAGCAATCCGTTCTTCGAGCACGGCAACGGTCGGATTCGAGATCCGGCTGTAGAGGTGGCCCGGCGACTCGAGGTTGAACAGCGCCGCTGCCTCATCGGTATCGGGGAAGTTGTACGAGGTGGTGAAGTAGATCGGTACCGCCCGTGCCCCGGTTGTTGGATCAGGGCGCTGACCGGCGTGCAAGCTGAGCGTGTCGAATCGAAGGAAGTCTGGCTCCGGCATGGCTCGACCCTAATGCAGCAGACTGTCGGTCATGCCTGGCACACGCACGCTCCTGATCGACGCTTCGACCCACCCGAGTCTCGGAGCGAACATCCAAGGTCCTTCGATGATCCGCGTGCCCGACTGGGTCGAGGATCGGCTCGGAGCGTTCTACCTCTACTTTGCCGACCACAAAGGCAGCTACATCCGCCTGGCCTATGCCGATGATCCCACTGGACCCTGGACGGTGCACGAGCCGGGGTCGCTCCATCTGCGATCGTCAGGTTTTCCAACCGAACCACCGACCGGAACCGAGGAACAGTTCGCCGTCATCGAGGCGGCCTACGCCAAGCTGCAACTCCTCCACGATGTTCGGACCGAGGTCACCACTCCTCACATTGCCTCGCCCGATGTCCACGTCTCAGATCGTCAGATCGTCATGTACTTCCACGGCCTCGAAGGCCTCGCCCGCCAAGTCACCCGCCGGGCGACCTCGAACAACGGCATCGACTTCCTCGCCGAGCCTGCCATCCTCGAACGGACGTACCTACGGGTCTTCGACGTCGACGGCGAAACCTACGGGCTGGCCATGCCAGGCCAGCTCTATCGCCTGCCCGACGGGCGTATCGACGCAGCCGAGACCGGGCCGATGCTGTTCGAACCCGACATGCGCCATTGTGCCGTGCGGGTACTCGAAGGATCGATCGAAGTGTTCTGGACCCGTGTCGGCGATGCCCCCGAACGGATCCTTCGTTCGGTCATCGCCACCGATCGCCCGTGGACACAGTGGCGTGAAGGCCCGGCCAGCGAGGTGATCCGACCGCAGCACGCCTGGGAAGGAGCGACTGCTCCGGTCGAGCCGTCACGACGCAGCGTCGCCTATGGCTTGGTCAACCAGTTGCGAGACCCTGCCGTCTTCGAAGACCTGTTGCTCTACACCTTCGGCGGCGAGTCCGGCATCGCCCTCCTCCAGCCCTGAACTGTCCCCAGTGGAGCCCACTCGCCCGAACTGTTGGCACTCAAGCCCCGCTTTGGGCTCCAGTGTCGATGGTTGAGCTGGATGGGTTCCAGTGACGACGGTTCGGCCAGGCGGAGGGTTCCGGTGACGACGGTTCAGGAGGCGGAGGGGTAGTCCGGGTAGGAATCCTTGAAGACGCCGGAGTGGAGCAGAACCTTGGCAGCGACGAGATTCGTCTCGTCGTCGGTCAACGTGGTGAGCACCCAATGCGACTCGGTGCGGCGGCTCTGGCCGAGGGCAATGACCTCACGCTCGACACGGTACGGATGGTCGAGGAACACCGGGCCGTTCACCATCTGCACCTCGAGATCGATGAACAAACCGACCGACGGCTGCCGGGTCTTGAAACCCACGCGTTTGGATCCCGAGTGCGTGATCACACTCATCATTTCGATCGGCACGATCGGTCGACCCCACGGATTGTCGTCGGCGCCGGCCTCGTACCAGCTGATCGACTCGGTGATCTTGTCGAGCTTTTGCCGCAGGGTGAACGGGTAGAGATCACCAAGGTGGTCATCGACACCGATCGAGATGGTCTCGGCTTCCTCCCCTTTTTGCCCGACCTTGATCTGATCGATGATGTAGAGGTCACCAGGAGGGCTCGACTGCGCCTTGGCCAGGCGGGCTGCCAGCGCCGTTCCGGCATCGGCACCGTCCATCGAACCAGCCCCGTCGATCGAGGCCGTGCCTTCCAGAACCGGCGTGCCATCAGCCTTCTCGGCGTAGATCGTGGCGGTGGTGGCGCCGGGACCATCGATCGAGACCGAAGCGGTGACCTCTTCGCCCTCGACGACCATGGTGAGGAAGTGTGAGCTGAGGGTGCCGCTGGCAAACCAACGTTCACCCCACAGCGATGCGAGCAGCGGGTCGAACTGGCTGAAGTGCGTCGGACCCTCGATTGGCGCACCGGGAAGCCCGAGCTTCTCCGCCGTTGCTTCGTCGTGGACGCTCAGGTGTCCGTCGTAGGTCTGCTCGGCAAGCATTTGCTTCGGAGCCCGGCTCGGGCCGGTGATGGTGATGGCAGTCGTCGAAATCGGCATCCTCGGACCATAGATCAACCGGGCGATCACTCGGCTCTCGAACCCGAGGCCAAGTCGCTCGCTCGTTCCAGCGCCGCATACCGGGGCTGAATCTGCCTCACGGGGCTCGTGTCAGTAGGGTCTGTCGATGGACATCGCTGACTCAGTGCTCGATTTGATCGGTAACACCCCATTGGTTCGACTGGGAAGGATCAGCGAAGGGCTCCCCTCCAGCATCGTTGCCAAGGTCGAGGCGGGCAACCCCGGGGGCAGCGTCAAGGACCGACCGGCGGTCACGATGATCGATGCGGCCGAGCGAGACGGCCTGCTCAAGCCAGGCGGCACCATCGTCGAGCCGACCTCGGGCAACACCGGTGTCGGCCTCGCCATCGTCGCCGCCCAGCGTGGCTACGACTGCATCTTCGTGGTGACCGACAAGGTGGCGCCGGAAAAGATCGATCTCTTGCGTGCCTACGGCGCCGAAGTGATCGTGTGCCCGGTTGCGGTCGCCCCTGACGATCCTGCCTCGTACTACTCGACTGCCGAGCGTGTCTTCAGAGAAACCCCCGGCGCCTTCCGCCCGAACCAGTATGCGAATCCACACAATCCCGAGGCGCATGTGCTCTCGACCGGTCCTGAGATCTGGGATCAGACCGATGGCAAGATCACACACTTCGTTGCCGGCGCCGGAACCGGCGGCACCATCAGCGGCGTCGGGACCTACCTGAAGTCGATGAATCCGAACATCCAGGTCGTAGCGGCCGACCCCGAGGGCTCGGTCTACTCCGGCGGCTCCGGTCGCCCCTACCTGGTCGAAGGAGTCGGCGAGGACTTCTGGCCGACCACCTATGACCCCAGCGTCGTCGATCGTGTGATTGCGATCTCGGATCGCGATTCCTTCGCCATGGCCCGCCGGGTCACCCAGCGAGAGGGGCTCCTGATCGGCGGGTCGTGCGGGACCGCCGTTGCTGCCGCCCTCCAGGTGGCGGCCGAAGGAACCCCCGACGATCTGATCGTGGTGCTGCTTCCCGACAGCGGGCGCGGCTACCTGTCGAGAGTCTTCAACGATGACTGGATGGCCGGCTTCGGGTTCTTGGCTTCTGAAGGACCAACCGTCGCCGACGTGATCAAGGCACGAGACGGACAGCTCCCGCCACTCGCCTACGTGCAGCTCCACGAACCGGTGCGCAATGCCGTCAACCTCATGCGCCAGCACGGGCTGTCGCAGCTCCCCGTCGCCAAAGGTGAAATGCCCTTGGCCACAGCGGAGGTCATGGGTTCGGTCGACGAGCTCCGCCTGATGGAAATGGCGTTCCGGTCGAATGCCGTCCTCGACCTCACGATCGAGGAGGTCATGGGACCGCGCCTGCCAACGGTGGGAATCGGACAAACGGTCGACACCGCCGTTGCGCTCCTCGACCACGCACCGGCATTGCTCGTCCTCGACGGTGGCAGGCCGTGCACGGTCATCGCCAGAACCGACGTACTCTCGTTCCTTTCCGATGGCGCCACGCAAGGAGCACGCTGATGACGACGAACCAGACGGACGAAACCGATGACGAAACCGGCAACGAGACCACCCCCGCAACCGGCTGGGGATTCGCAACACGGGCGATTCACGTTGGGCAGGAGCCCGAACCAGTCACTGGTGCGGTCACCGTGCCGGTCTTCCAAACCTCGACCTTTGCCCAAGAGGGCGTCGGCAAACACAAGGGGTACGAGTACGCCCGCACCGGCAACCCCACCCGCACCGCACTCGAACGGGCCCTGGCCTCACTCGAGGAAGCCCAGGCCGGTGTGGCGTTCGCTTCGGGCCTTGCCGCCGAAGACGCCATCCTGCGAATGCTTGCGCCAGGCCAGCACGTCGTCATGGGCACCGACGCCTACGGCGGCACCTTCCGGCTCATCTCGACCGTGTTCGCCAAGGCGGGCATTGGTTGGTCAGCACATGACTTCACCGACCTCGCCTCGCTCGATGCGAACTGGCCTGAAGGCACGGCGATGGTCTGGGTCGAGACTCCGACGAACCCGCTCCTCACGGTGGTCGACATCGCCGCGGTTGCCGCGGTTGCGCACCGCAACGACGCCCTGCTCGTCGTCGACAACACCTTTGCCAGCCCTTACCTGCAAACGCCGCTGCACCACGGCGCCGACATCGTCGTGCACTCGACGACCAAGTACATCGGCGGCCACTCCGACGTGGTCGGCGGCTTCGTTGCCACCAACTCCGCCGAGATCGAGTCACACCTGCGCTATATCGCCAACGCCGTTGGCGCGATCGGTGGACCGTGGGACGCCTACTTGACCCTGCGCGGGGCCAAGACGCTGGCGATTCGCATGGACCGTCATTGTGAAAACGCCGCCGCCGTCGTCGACCTCCTTGTTGACCACGACGCCGTCGACAGCGTCCTCTACCCCGGCCTCGAGAGCCATCCCGGCCATGGCGTTGCCGCTCGCCAGATGCGAGGTTTCGGCGGGATGGTGAGCTTCCGCTCTCGCGGTGGTCAGCAGGGAGCAACCCACATTGCCGAATCCACCTCCCTGTTCACCCTCGCCGAGTCCCTCGGCGCCGTCGAGTCACTGATCGAGCACCCGGGCGTCATGACACACGCCTCGGCCGCCGGTTCGCCGCTCGAAGTGCCGGCCGACCTGGTGCGTCTCTCGGTCGGTATCGAAGACACCGCCGACATCATCGCCGATCTTCGCCAAGCCCTCGATTCGTTGCCGCTCGGCTGAGCGCCGAACGAACGATCAGCGCGCCGGGGGACGGCCCAGGGTCATGCCGCCGTCGATGGCGATGGTTTGACCGGTGATCTGCTGCGCCGCATCGGAACACAAGAAGGCGACCGTGTTGGCGATGTCGTTGGGTGACTGGTCCGATCCCAGCGGCATGAGCTGCTGGATCAAGGCGTCATAGGTTGCCTGCTCCGGGGCCATTTCTTCCCACAGACGAGTGCGAATGATGCCAGGCGCAACGGCGTTGACCCTGATGCGCCGCTCGCCGAGATACAGCGCCATCGATGCCGTCCAATGGATGACCGCCGCCTTCGCCGCGCCGTAGGCGAAGAGGCCCCCGGGGCGCTGGCCGGCGATCGAGGCCGTGTTGCAAATGGCGGAACCGGGCTCCATCGACGGGCCGACCACGCTGGTGACCACGTGGGCGGAAACGAAGTTGAGGTCGACCATGCGACGAAAATCCTCGACCGAACCAAACGGATCGGGGCCGGCCAGCCCGGCGCCGCCTGGCGGATTCGGGTCGCCACCGGCGTTGTTGACCAGGATCTGCGGTGCCCGTCCGAGCGCTGCAAAGGCCTCGAGCACCGAGTCTTCATCGGTGACATCGCACGCCACCTGGGTGATGCCTTCGAGCAGCGGCTCATCGAGGGCGGGACGCAGATCCCACACCACCACCTCGGTGGCGACGTTCTGATCGAGCAACGCCCGCACGATGGCGAGTCCGATTCCTGTCGATCCACCGGTCACGATTGCAAGGGTCATGGGCTGAGTCTGCCAGACCCGTTCGACGTGCGCCGAAACCGAGCGAGGATCAGTCGGTGAATCGACGCACCTTCGCCCGCTTGCCACGGATGGAGGTGTTGTTGATGGCTTTGATGACTCGATCAGCCGCTTCCTCGGGTACGCCGACGATCGAGAAATGATCGCTGATCTGGATTGGACCGATCTCTCGACCCTCCAGCCCCGCCTCATTGGCGATGGCTCCGACCAGATCGCCCGGACGCATGCCACCCTTTCGGCCCACGCCGACGTAGATCGAGGCGGTTGCTCCGCTGCGCGATTCGTTGCCTCGACCGCTGGGGCGGCTGCCGCCAGAGCCTCGGTCTGGCCGACCGCCACCACCAGAGCCACCACCGCTGCCACCATGATCGGAACGACCTCGATCGTTTCCGCCCTTGTTCGAACGATCGAACTTCGAGCCACGCTGCGACGCGTCGGGAATGTCGATTTCATCGACGGCCGAGGTGTTGGCCTCGTGGACCAGTTTGATGGCAGCGAGGGCAATGTTGCGGTCGGAGTCTTCACCGGCCAACGCATTGAGCACGGCATTGAAACTCTCGAGATTGTCCGCTGCCAGTGCCTCACGAACGGCGCCGACCGTGAGTTCGAGTTGACGGGCACGCAAGTCGGCAACCGTCGGCACCTTGCTCATCGTGAACGATTGTTTGGTGATGCGCTCGATGTTCTGGAGGAGGCGCTTCTGGCGAGGCTCAGCGAGCGTGATGGCAACGCCTTCGCGCCCGGCACGGCCAACGCGACCGATGCGGTGCACGTAGCTCTCTGGCGCGGTCGGCACGTCGTAGTTGACCACGTGGGTGAGCGTGTCGACGTCGAGGCCACGGGCGGCGACGTCGGTGGCCACCAGCAGTTCAGCAGTGCCATCGCGCAGGCGACCCATGACCCGATCACGCTGGTTCTGATCCATGCCACCGTGCAGGGCCTCCGCCCGGTAGCCGCGGGTGTTCATGGTTTGGGTCAGCTCGTCGACCTCCGAGCGGGTCCGGCAGAACACGATGGCCGACGATGGCGCCTCGACGTCGAGAATACGCCCGAGCGCCGACGCCTTGTGGTTGCGCTGCACCATGTAAACGGTCTGGCGAATGAGCGCCTTGGCCGCGTCGGCGTCAGCCTTGGCAATCTGGATCCGAGCAGGGTCACGCTGATGCCGCTTGGCGATCGAGTTGATACGCGGTGGCATCGTTGCCGAGAACATCACGGTCTGGCGATCCGAGGGGGTCTTCTCGAGTATGGCCTCGATGTCTTCGGTGAAGCCCATGTCGAGCATCTCGTCGGCCTCGTCGAGCACCACCGTGCGGATCTGGTCGAGCTGCAACGAGCGGCGCTTGATGTGGTCGAGCGCACGACCGGGGGTGGCGACCACCACGTGAACGCCACGATCGAGCGCACCCAACTGGCGTCCGATTGGCTGCCCGCCGTACACGGCGACGACCTTGATACCGAGATCTTTGCCGTACCCGGCGAACGCTTCGCTCACCTGCACCGCAAGTTCGCGGGTTGGCACCAACACGAGCGCGGTGGGAATCGCGGCGGCCTGCGCACCAATGGCTTGCAAGATCGGGAGGGCGAAGGCTGCGGTCTTTCCGGTTCCGGTGGCGGCCTGACCAAGCATGTCTTGGCCCGACAGCAGCAGCGGGATCGTCTCTCGCTGAATTGGTGTCGGTGCGTCATAGCCGAGCGCGCTCAACGCGCTCAAGAGCTCCTTGCGCAGTCCGAGTGCTGCGAAGTCGTTGCCGACTGGGGCCTCGATGACAGGCTCCGGCTCGACCACCACCGGCTCCGGCTCGACCACCACCGGCTCGGGCTCGACGACCGCGATTGGCTCTGGCTCGGTGGTCACTTCAGATTCGACTACCACGGGCTCTGGCTCGTCGGCGACGTCGACCATCATGGCGGGAACGACAACGACCTCGATCGAGCCAGATGCGCTGGCATCAGCCGGTAGGGATTCGGGGAAAAACGGGTCGGGGTCGTGCTCACTCATCGAAAAACGCTCCTTGCAGCAACAAACCACGATAGGTAGGCGAAGGGCCAAGACCTTGGGCTGATGTCTTCGTGCTGGTAGAACCGCCACAAGTCACACCGTCAAGGGCCACCATCACCAGTCACCAGTCACCCGTGTCACTACAAGAGGCTCACATCGGACGGTCGCCCTTGACCGTGACACGACGCATGTGGCGGCGCTGACCGGTGTAGTCATGGAGCGCGAAGTGCTGCACACTCCGGTTGTCCCACATGGTCAGCGTTCCCGGCTCCCAGCGAACTCGACACGTGAATGGCTCTTTGACCGACTGGCGATAGAGCAGATCGAGCATCATCTGAGACTCGTCTCTCCGCAGTCCTCTGATACCCGTCGTGAAGGCCGGATTGACATAGATTCCTTTGCGTCCGGTTTCGGGGTGGGTCCGCACCACCGGGTGTTCCACCACCTGGTTCACGAGCTCTTCGTTTTTGGTTTGCATCGCTTTCGAACGAGTCGAATAGCCACCAGCCCCGTACTGCGGCCCGGCCGAATGGGTGGCCACGAGTCCGTCGAGCATGGTTCGCATCTGTTCGCTCATGGCGTCGTAAGCCGCGTGCTGGTTGGCGAAGAGGGTGTCGCCACCCACAGCCGGAACGTCGACGGCGTAGAGGATCGAACCCAGGTCGGGCTCGAGGAGGAACGTGAGGTCGGTATGCCACCCACCTCCGAAGTTGGCCCGATCGTCGGGCTCGGTCACGATCTCGAGCACCTCGACATGGTCGGGACTGGACTGGACGAAGGGGTGCGAGTCGAGCTCGCCGAACTTGCGACCAAAGGCCATCTGCTGCTCGGGCGTCAACTGTTGGTCGCGAAAGACGAGCACGTGGTGGGCCAGGAACGCGGCCTGGATCTGCTCCAGATCATCGTTGGCGAGCGGTTGGGAGAGGTCGACGCCCGCGAGTTCGGCGCCGATCGTGCCGCTGAGTGGAGAGATCGTGATCATGGGAGTAGTCCTTCGAGAGCGTGGTGGAAGTGTTGGAGTGCTGGTTCGTTTGCGCCTTGGACGACGTGGGTTTGCGCACCTGAGTGATAGCCACGCTGGATTCCCGCTGCAGTGGTGAAGTCCTCGGTGTCGGTGACCTCGACCAGCAGTTCGAAGTTGCGGGTCCAGTGGCTATCGGATCTCGTGCTCGCGTTCGGCACGTACAAGCTGACGGTCATGGTCGCCTCGTCGGCAGAGTCACCGGGGTGACTCTGGTAGAGCTGCACATGGTCCTGCTGATGGATCAGCACGGTGTTTGGCACCAGGAACCACAACACCGTGGCGTAGTGCAGCAGCAGATGAGGCTCAGTATCGACATCGAGACGGTCGACATCGAGACGGTCGATCGCGGTCCGAATCGTCACCATGCGGCCATGGGGTCCGAAGGAATCGAAGAGTGCGAAGTCGCCGAAGATCATGGGGGCGAGCGTTTCTCGATGCAGCACCGGCACGTGGTACGCCTCGCAGAACGTGTCGATCGCCAGCTTCCAGTTCAGTGAGCGGGTGAACCGGGTCGACGCGAAGAGTCGGTGATCGGCCAAGTCGAGCGGACCCAACTCGATCTCTGCCCCACACAACGGCTCGTCGAGAATCGACCCAGACGGATCGGCGTTGACCCAGATCAGGCCTTCGCGCTCGACCGTCGGCAGTCGCACCAGGTCCTCCAGGGGGAGATCGGCGAAGTGTTCAGGGCGCCGACGCGCCGCAGCAGTGCCGTCGAGCCGGTAGGTCCACCCGTGATATGGACACGTCAACATCGAAGCCTCACCGCACCCGTTGGTGAGCTCGGCGCCACGATGGCGACAGACGTTGAGCATCGCCGACACCACACCCCGGGGTGCTGCCGCGGTTGGCGCTCCCCTCGTCACGATCACCGATCGTCCGCCGATCTCGACCGTTGCATAGCTACCGACGGTCGGGACCAAACCCGAGAGTCCAGCAACGGTTGGCGTTGTGGCCAGCATCGTTCGCTCAGCAGCGAGATGGTCGGCAGCGGTGTAATGGGCGACCGGCAAGCGGTGCGGACCATCGGCGGTGTCGGTACCACGACCAGCTGCCCGGTGCGCGCTGACCCGTTCGAGGAGGCGCAGCTGATACGCGCGGTCCACAGGCCTAAGCGTTCTCGGAAGCGCCGACCAACAACCCGATGGCTGGGCCGTACAACCTGAGCTTGAGCGCCGCCAGTGTTGGCCCCGTCGTGTGGCTGAGACCAGCTACTCGCTCGATCGCCGATGACAACACGCCATCTTCGTCGGCCGTTGCGTCGACGATGCCCGACACCAGTGCTTCGGCAGCGTCGAAGCGATGAGCCTGTGTGACCGCTCGATGCACGACGGCGGGCGACAGCTTGGCCTGGAGAATGCCTGCCATTCCTGGAGGCAGGGTCATGCCGAGCAGCACCTCGTTGACACACCAAAATCCACGGTCGGCCCTCATGACTCGTTGATCGAACGCCATTGCGAACATGGCTCCTCCGGCAAAGGCGTGCCCGTTGAGCGCAGCAACCGTTGGATAACCCGCCTGGAGGAGGCGTCCCCACATCGCCATGACATCGGCGATGAAGGGCACCAACTCTTCCTCACCGGTCGACAACCAGTCGAGATCGAGACCGTTCGAGAAGAACTTGCCGCTGCCGACGACGACGAGACCCCTGGGCCCATCAGCAGCATCGATCTGGTCGAGCCCTTCGTTGATGGCGCTGAGCGAGTTCCGGTTGAACCGGTTGTCGCCGTCATCGAGCCGCATGACGAAGATGTCGCCGTCTCGAACAATGGTGGGAGGAGCCATGGCCGAAGTTAACCCCGAACGGGACTGAGCGAGCAACTACGACACTCCCGACAACACCTTCCATTCCACGATCGCACGCAGTGTTCTACGACGTCGGCACGAGCACCTCCGCCTCGCCGCCACCAACCCGGCCCGAACGAGACACGCGAACCTCGCCAACGCCGCGAGCCACCAACGCGCCGGCGACTCGGGCCGACGATTTCGGGCGGTCACCGCTCCCCGGCCACTCGATCAGATCGTTCGCACCGGTGCGACTGGTGAGCGCCGCTCTGGTCGATTGGGAACTGCGGTGTCAGGATGCCGTATACGGCATCCTCGTAGAGGAGATCCTGCGGATCGGGTTGATCAGCGAGGAACTGCGGTTTCAGGATGCCGTATACGGCATCCTCATAGAGGAGATCCTGCGGGCGCCGAGATCGGGGAGTTCGTTTTCACCGACGAACCAACGGGCATGACCACTCGTCCAACGTGTTGCTGACCCGAAGCACGCCGTGAGCATCGCACGCTCTGCAGCCGCTCGTTCAACCGGCGAGTGGGGCCTCAGCGTCGAAGGTGTTCACCGTGTAGTCGATGGTCGACCCGGCGTCGCTGACGACACCGGAGATGGTGACGTGGTAGATCGTGTCGTCGCCATTGTGGTGGTCCGCAACACCTTCGGGCGTGAACGTGATGATCGAGGCCGGCAATACACCAGGCCGCAGTTCGTTGAAGACGATCGGCGCTTCGATCGGCTCGCCGTCTCGGGTGACGAACACCTCAGCGTTCGAGAAGTCGGCGCCGTAGATCGACACCGACCAGCGCGCATCGACCAATTCCTCCGGGAAGAACCCAGCGGCCGGCCAGGCAACGACACTCGAATCCTTTTCGAGTTCGAAGCCGTTGCGGAAGTTGACCGCATACCCACCGTCGACGTCCGAGGCCGAGGTCGGCACCTCGCCGATGCCGATTCGTCGCAGCTGAGGCATCAGTAGCCAGTTGCGGTGACCAACGCTCACGTTGGCCTCGCCTGGGTCTTCCATGAAGCCGCGCAGTGCGTCGTAGCCGGTCCGCTGGTAGAGGTCGGAATTGAACGAGCCCGTTGCGCCGGCTTCGCTGTAGCAGGCTGCCGACATCGAAGGGTTGTGATCGACTGCGGCGTTGGCCCAGATGATCAACGCCGCGGCCTGGGCTTCGTCACTCGACTCGACATCGAGTTCGACCTCGTGATCGAGCCCGGCAAGCTGGCGGTAGTAGTTGATCCGATCGACCTGCTGCTGTTGATAGGCCGACGAAATCGTGCCGGCGTCGCAACTCGAACCGTTGCCGGACCAGGCAGGATCCAGCGCCACGGTGGCGTGTTCGGTCTGATAGCCGGCGTGGACCACGATTCTTGGCGCCGGTGCTCCGCTCCCGCTGCTCGATCTGGAGGTTCCCGTGCTCGATGCGCTGGCGGCAACCGAAACTCCAACGGCGATGAGGGTGCCTGCCACGAATGTGGCGCGTCGAAGTAGGGCGGTTGTTTGCACCTGGAGGCTCCTCGGTCGGCTCGTGAGTGGGGGCGTGTGATCGGCGGCGATCCGTTGGATTCCCGCCTCGGGAAATCTCGAGAAGATTTCCCGTGAAGTCCTCATTGATAACGGAACACCGCCGACCAGACTTGAGGTTTTTGTCGCCCGTTGCTCAAACGTTGACGTTTGCTGCCGACCATCGCAAGACTCCCACCATGAGGCGGCAAGGTCGATCGACCTCGCCGCCGCAGCCAGATCAGCGGATCAGCGGATCAGCGAGCGACTTCGCCGACCATGAGCTGGGGGGCAACGTTGGTGTAGTTCGCCACGTCGGCCATGATCTTGGCTCCGTGTTCCGCCATTGCCGCGTCGAACGCTTCCTGGCTCTCGACCGTCGCCCACCCATAGGCAGCCCATTCCTTGCTCTTGAGTGTGCTGGCACCCCACCCCTGGCAGGCGTCGCCGAGCGCATCGGCCAGCATGGGCATGTGTGTCGAGGTGTAGTAGTCCATGTCGAAGGTCGAGTCGTCGGTCTTTGGATACATGATGAGTACAGAGATCATGGGCGGTGGTCTAGCACGAACCGCCGATCGCGTCGATCCGCTCGCTGGCACGACGACCCCCACGCCATCGGAAACACCGCGGATCGCAAACATTGACCATCGCCAATACGCTCGTTCGACATGGCAGCTTGCCAAGCCGAGCTGCGTACCACCTGGGGAACCCATGACCAGCGAAGCGTTTCGCCCGAATACCAATGAACTGATCGAGCACAACGGCAGCTACGCCGAGCACTTCCACGACGCCGATCTGCAGGTCGAGCCCAAGCGCCACCTCACGGTGGTCACCTGCATGGATTCGCGCATGGACATCTTCAAGGTCCTCGGCCTCGGCAACGGTGAAGCCCATATCATCCGCAACGCCGGCGGCGTGATCACCGACGACGTCATTCGCTCGCTCTGCCTCTCCCAGCGTTATCTGGGCACCAAAGAAATCATCCTTCTCCACCACACCGATTGCGGTCTCCAGCACGTCACCGAAGACACCTTCAAGGCCGACATCGAGGCCGAACTCGGAATCAAACCGTGGTGGGCCGTCGAGTCATTCACCGACCCGTACGCCGATGTGCTCCAGTCGATGAACCGACTGATGCTCACGCCCTTCGTGCAATACAAAGAGTACGTGCGCGGGTTCGTGTACGACGTCACCACCGGCGTCATCAACGAGGTGAAGGGCACGACCACGTCCTGAGCCTGCCGCTCAGGAACTGACCTCGTCGGCAAGCTCGTTCGCACCGAAGACGACGTCTTCCGGCGGGCTGGGCCGACCATAGTAATAGCCCTGGAGATCGTCGCTTCCCAATTCCGACAGTGCTCGCGCCTGGTCAGCGGTCTCGATGCCTTCCGAGGTGATGCTGACACCGAGAAGGTGGCCGGTATCGATGATCAGCTTGACGAGCGACTGTGTCGAATCGTCGCGCGTGAAGCTTTGGTCGAGCTTCAGAATGTCGATTGGCAACGTCCTGAGATGGGCGAGCGAGGTGTAGCCGGTTCCGAAGTCGTCGATGGCGATCCGCACCCCGTTGTCCCGCAGGGTCTGCAACTTGGTGGCAGCTCCTCCGAGGTCATCGAGCAGCGCCCTTTCGGTGACCTCGATGATGATCAGGGTCGGATCGACGCCGTATTGCTCGAGCGGCGACATGACATCGACAACGAAGTCGTCGACGCTGAGATGGCGACCTGAGATGTTGATCGAAACCGGTAGGAGAGCACCAGCCCCGCCTCGCCGCCACGCATCGAGCTGACGAGCTACCCGCGCCACCACCCAGCAGTCGATCTCGACGATGAGGTCGCTTCGCTCGGCGAAGGGAATGAATGCATCGGGCGAGACCAGGGTGCCATCAGGTCGGAACCAGCGGATGAGCGCTTCGAGACCCACCAAAGCACCACTGTTGGGATCGACGATCGGCTGATAGAAGAGCGTCAGCTCATCGTTCTCGATGGCGAGGCGAAGCTCCACCTCGAGCTCGTTTTGGTGCACGACGAGCGAGCGAAGCTCCTCATCACAGACCACGACCTGGTTACGACCGTTACTCTTGGCCCGATACACCGCAAGATCAGCATCACGCAGCAACGCATCAGCCTCGGCGTGTGATTCGTCGGCCATCGCAATGCCGATGCTCGCACCGACTCGGACGGTCGCCTTGCCCAGCGAGATCGGCTCACCGATCGCTTCCAGCAGCCGAGCAGCGAGACGTTCAGCCTCGTCCAGGCTCGCCACCGGTTCGGCGATGACGACGAATTCGTCGCCCCCGAGTCGACCGACGTGATCACCCTCTCGAACGCCGGCAAGAAGTCGAGCCGAGGTCGTCTCGAGCACGAGGTCACCAGCTGGATGGCCGAACTGGTCGTTCACGATCTTGAAACCATCGAGGTCGATGAAGATCACGGCAAGGGTCGATCTCCGTTGATCCGTTCGAACCAGACCCGCTTCGAGCTGGGCAAGACACGCCTTGCGGTTCGGCAAGTGGGTGAGTCCGTCGTGGCTGGCTTCATGCGCCAATCGCCGGCGGAACTCCTCCCGCTCGGCCAACGATGCCGCCAACGTCTGCACCGCCGCTTGCAGCGAGACACCAAGATCGCCGCGCGCCGTCTCCGCTAGAACAGCAGCGTCGAGGTCACCACGAGCAAGCGCATTGGCCTGGCGTTCGGCCAGTCGAAGGTGGGACGAGGCTTCATTCAGGGCCGATGCCGCCTCGCGAATCTCGCTCGGTCCCGAGAACACCTCGTTGTCGCGATGGACCCCGTCGCGCAACAGACTCGCCGTCTCGGAAAGCCGGTAGAGCGGTTGGCCGATGAACCGAGTGAGGGCAATGGCAAAGGCAACCGACAGCACACTCAACACCGCAATCGTGGCGGTCGCCTGCCGGGTTGCGTCATTCGCCCGGCTGGTCAACATCTGGCTCGACACGATCACGTCGGTGCCCGCCGCGGTCACGAGATCGAGGTGGACCCCAGATGACACTTTGCCTGCCTCGAACTGGCGAGCCACGCCGTCGAGATCCCCGGCAATATTCGCGAACCCCTCCGCCGTGCCGACCGCAGCCGAAGCCTGGATGTCGACGATGAGCTGAGCGACGCCCTCCTCGAACCTTGCGATCTCTGCTGATTGCTCGACGACCAGCATCTGTGCCGCGACATTCGAGTTCGGCCTCACCGATCGATTGATCTGCTTGATGGCCCCGTCGTAGACGACCTGCTGTTGCACGAGGACGGTCGCCTCGTCCCGAGCGGTATCAGGGCCAGAAAAACGGGCGCTGAAGTAGCTGGATAGTTGAATGGCGGTGCTGGTTCGGGTCGCTGCGGCAGCCTCGAGCACTCGAGCCGTTCGAAGCAATGCCGCTCCATTGGGAAGGTCGCCGGCAACGGCCCGGAGCTCGTCGAAGAGCTGATCGCTGCGCTCGCTGAGGTCGACGCCGAGTTCCTCGTAGCGTCCGCCCAATTCACGAAGGTCGGTCTCGTCCTGCACACGCACATTCTCGAGCGAGACGAAGAGCTGAGGGTCATCGATCTCCGCCGCCACTGCGTCAACTCGACCGGCGGCGAGTTCCCATTCCGCAGCGGGATCGACACCGATCAAACTGGCTACGACCGTTGGTCTGATACCGATCTCTTCCACCCCGAGAACCGCGAGGCGCCAGTTGCGCTCCTCGAGCAGGCTCGCCTGTAGTGCGGTGTATCGAACGAGTTCCCTGGTTTCGCCATCGACCAACATCGCGTTGCTTCGTGCATCATGAACCGAACTGAGCTCTCGAGACGCAAACCAACCAGCACCGAGCAACGGCACCGTCGCAAGAGCGATGAGGAGGGACGCAACACTTGGAGCGCGCCGCTCACGCGGACGGCGATTCGAATGGGAGGTCGGTCTCGTGCGAGATCGAAAGTCGTTGCGAGCCACAGCGGAGTATCGGCAGATGCGGCCTCGACCAGAAGGAGCAATCCGCTCCTCGCTGTGAGCCGTACGACTCAATCAGAGGAAGGGCTCATCAGGAGAGGGTTGATCAGGTAGGGCTCATCAGGAGAGGGCTGATCAGGTAGGGCGCTGATCAGCGAACGAGGGCCATGGCCGCGTAGAGCGCAACGCCGTTGGCCAGCTTTTCCTCGCTGATTCGCATCAGGTTGGAGTGGTTCGGTGCCGCCTTCGACGGGTCGAGATCGCTCGGGGTCACCCCCATGAAGGCCATGGATCCCGGGACTTGCTGAAGCACGTAGCTCCAGTCTTCTGCCCCGAGCACCGCCCGCGGCATCTCGTGATAATTGCCGGCTCCGAGGACGCTCGAGGCGACGAGACCGGTGAGTGCCGCCTGCTCGACATCATTGACGGTGACCGGGTAGCCGGGCGTCAACGTGGTCGTGCAGCTGCAACCGTGGGCGCTTGCCGTTCCGGAAGCAACGCGATCGATGCTCTCGTTGATCTCGGCGCGTGTGGTTTCATCGAGCGCTCGGATCGTTCCCTCCATGAAGGCCGACGGTGGGATCACATTGTTCGTGGTCCCGGCGTGTAACTGGCCAACGGTGAGCAAGCCCGACCGGGTGGGATCGATGGTTCGGCCAACCATGGTGTGGAGCCCGAGCACGGTGGCAGCCGCCGCAGGAATGGGATCGATGGCGTGGTGCGGTGCCGACGCATGACCGCCAGCCCCGTGGATGGTGATCGTGAAGGTGTCGGCGCTGGCCATCAGCGAGCCGCCCTTGGTGAAGATCATGCCGTCGGGCATGTTGGAGATGACGTGAATGGCAAAGGCTCGATCGACCCCAACGGTGACACCCTCGTCGATCATGAGCTTCGCTCCACCAAAGCCCTCTTCACCCGGCTGGAACATGAAACGAATCTTGCCAGTGAACTCGTCCTTGTTCTCGCTCAGCAATCGCGCCGCGCTGGCCAGCATGGCAACGTGGGCGTCGTGGCCGCACGCATGCATCCGCCCGTCGTTGCGGGATTGGAACTCCGACTGATGGTCCTCCTGCAGCGGTAGGGCATCCATGTCGCCACGAAGGAGTACCGTTGGACCGGGTTTGCCCGAGTCGAGATCGGCGACAACTGATGTCAGCGACTCCCCCAACGTGATGTCGAGACCAAGTCCGGTCAGAGCATCGAGAATCTTGGCTTGCGTCTGTGGCAGGTCGAGCCCGAGTTCGGGATCAGCGTGAATGGCTCGACGCAGGTCGATGGTGTTGGCGTTGAATCCGTGAGCGGCATCGAGCAGATCCGACGTGGGCACGTTCGAGGCGGTGGCAGAAGTGACAACGGTCATGCCGACAGTCTGCCAGACCGGCTCATGAGTCGCCCGCTCGAACCAACGAGGGATCAACCACCGGCGAACGTCTTGGCCATGTCACTCGATGATTGCCCTGAGCGTCGCAATACCGAATAGACAAAGGCGAGCGAGGCTACTGTGACGCCGAAGAGCACCACTGCTGCGGCCCCGACGAAGGGCTTCGTCGTACTCTTGGCCGTACCGATCACGAAGACCGGGAACGTGGTGGAGCCGGCGGTGGCGACGGCGTTGGCGATGATGGTGTTGTCGAGGCAGAGCGTGAACGAGAGCAGGCCGCCTGCGACCAGCGCCGAGGCGATCAACGGCAGGGTGATCTCACGGAACGCACGGTACGGCGTTGCACCGAGGTCGGCCGCTGCCTCCTCCAGCGAAGAGTCCAGCCCCTCGAGTCTTGCTCGAACGATGAGCGTCACCAAGGCCGAGGTATAGAGCGACTGCCCGACCCAGAGACGGAGAATGCCGTTGTTCACCGGCCCGACCGGCGAGTTGAACGGACCACCGATGCGGACGAACCAGCCGAGTAGGGCGATGGCGTCCATGATCTCCGGCGTCACCAACACGAGAAAGAGAACGAACATGAACGGCTTTGACCAGTGACCAGTCCGACGAGCGAGCGCCACTCCGGCCATCCCGCCGATCGTCACTGCGACCGCCGTTGCCCCAATGGCTGCGATGAACGAGTTGCGAAGGGTGTCGCCGACGTTCGAGTTGTCGAAGAAGTCGCGGAAGCTGTCGGAGACGAGAGCGTTCACCACCACGGCAAGACCGACACCGATTGGCACGGCCCAATTGACCAGCGCCTTCTGCTTCGAGATCCGCGCCCCGACCACCGTTGCTGCGATGAGCGCGATGGAGAGCAGCAGCCCCGACAAGACGCGTCCGCCGTCGAAGAGATTGCCCCACCACTCGGTGGAATAGCTGCCCGCCCACACGATCAACGAGCCACCGCTGTTGAACGAATGCCGAATCACCATGATGATCGGGATGAACAAGAACGCGATGACCAATCCGGTCCAGATACCCATCACGATCTTGGCGCTGTCGATCGAGCGCTTGGCTGCGGTTGGCGATGTCATGACAGACCTCCGAGGGCGAACTGCCTGCGCCGTTTCAAGGCGAACTGCACGATTTTCACGAGCGAGCTGGCAATGACCAGCACCAGCAGGACGGCACCGATCATCATCACGGCCATCGCCGAGCCCAGCGGCCAGTTCTGCGCCGCCTTGAACTGACCCTCGATCATCGAACCGATCATGTTGCCGGACGTACCACCGAGCAGCTTCGCCGTGACGAAATCGCCGCACATCGGGATGAAGGTGATCAGCACACCGGCAACGACGCCGGGTCCGGCGAGTGGCAGCGTGACGGACAGGAACGTACGCAGGCGGTTGGCGCCGAGATCCTTGCTGGCCTCTCGCAGGCCGGGATCGATCCGGTCGAGAGCGACGAACATGGGCAGGATCATGAAGCCCAGATAGTTGTAGACGATGGCGATCTGGACTGCGGACTTGGTGTCGAGCACGTTGATCGGGCCACCAATCAACCCGACGTCTTGGAGCCAGCGAGAGAGCTCGCCGTTGGCGGCCAACGGGATTCGCCACGCCAGCGTGCGGATCAAGAAGCTGGTGAAGCTCGGCACGATGATCAAGGCGAGGAGGATGCCCTTCCACTTCTCCGACACCTTGAAGACCAGGAAGTAGCTGACCGGGAAACCAATCAGCAGGCAAAGCAGGGTGGCCAGAACGGCGATGCGAATGGTGGTCTCGAAGACGCTGAAGAACGTGTCGTCGAAGGCATTGCGATAGTTGTCGAACGTCAAGCTCGACATGTCGACGGGAACTCCCGAGGTGGACGCGTTGTCCTTGACCCCGAACGAGTACCAGACGATCAACAAGATCGGCATGATGAAGAACAGCACGTACCAAAGGATCTCGGGTAGTGCGAGCGCGAACGATGGCAACCGCAACCGCCGCCCAGAGGGCGCAGGTGCGTCAAGGGTGGAGGATGCGGTTGCCATGTCAGTCATCTGATCATGACCCCGCAGCAGCCAGGACCTTGTTGTAGATCTCGACCGTGCGATCCTGCGCCGAGTTGACGGCCCCGGTCTGCATCGTCGCGACCTGTTCCTCGGTGAAGAAGATCATTTCTGGCTTGGGCAGATCGGGATAGAGCTCCGACAGCAAGGTGTCGATGTTCTTCATGCCCGAGTGGTAGCCGTGGTAAGCGAGGTCCTGCATCGAGATCTCGGGAATCAACAGCCAGTTGATCCAGGCGTGGGCAGCCTCGGGGTTTGGCGCACCGGCGGGGATGGCATAGAGGTCCATCCAGATCTCGGTGTTCGGCGCACCCAGCCCCCAGACCCAGTCCTCTGGATTCCCACCAGCGTCAGCCACCTTCTCATAGGCTTGACGGGCGTCGCCATTGAACATCATCGCGATCGAATAAGCGCCCTCGGCGATCTTGTCTGACGGATAGGAATCGAAGGCTTTGATATGTGAGGCGAACTCGTTCACGAGGAAGTCTTCGCAGGCGTCGAGGTCGGCCGCTTCCTCGGTGGTCCAATCGATCCCGTTCGCCCAGTAGTACATGCCCGTGAGGTTGGGCGGGGAGTCGAGGATGGCGCAGTTACCTGAAGCCTCGGTTTGGCAGACCTTGATGAAGTCCGACCAGGACTTGATCTCGGTGGTGATCATCGTCTTGTTGTAGAGCCAGCCGGTCGATCCCCAGTCCTTGCAGACGCCGTATTCGTTGTTCGGGTCCCAGTCTCGGTTCATGTAGATCGGGTCGATGTTCGACATGTTCGGCAGGAGCGACTTGTCGAGTTTTTGCAGGAGTCCCTTCTGGACCATCTGGGGGATGTAGGGGCCAGTCGGGGCGATGATGTCGAAACCGCTGGTGCCGTTGGAGCCCTCGAGCTTGGCGATCAAGTCTTCGTTGCTCGAGTAGTAGTCGACTCGCATCGCGACATCGAGGGTGTCTTGAGCCTGCTGACCGACGATCTCGGGATCGTTGTAGTCACCCCAGGTGTACATGGCGAGATCGCCCGAACCCTTGTTGATCACTCGGCTGTAGTCACCGCTCGCCTCGGCGGCGCCTTCGCTGGACCCGCCTTCGGAGGACGCTGAGGATGAGCCGGAATCGGAGGAGCTGCCGCCACCGCAGGCAGCCAGGACGAGGCCTGCGCCGGCGACGCCGCCAACTTGGAGGAATTGGCGCCTGGCCAACTTCTCGCGGAAGGAGTGGTGCGCGAGGATGCGCAGCTCGGTTGGTTCTGACATGGTGATACTCCCGGTGACAGTTGAGGGGATTGGGATCGGGCGAACAGTAGGGCCGGCAGCGAAGCGATCGAGGGCAATGCGCTTGCTCCGGTCGAAGTGGGTGACTCAGACAGCTGCTTCCTCAGCTGGATCAGCGAGCACGAGATCGGCCTGGTCGGCCGAGAACATGTAGACGTCTTCTGCGTTCCATGAGCACCAGACATCGTCGCCAGCCGACAAGCGGGGGGCGCTCTGACGTGGAAGCAGGGCGAGGACATCTCGCTCCGGCGTTCGTACGACGTATTGCAGCACATCACCAAAGTGCGACACGCTGGCGAGTCGACCCGACACACCGTTGATCGGTCGATCGCTGGTTGGCCTGTCGGCGGCGTTGACGAGCATCACACACTCCGGACGGATGGCAGCCAGTGCCTTCTTGCCTGCCGACACTCGCTCTTCGGGATCAGTGGCGTGGAAAACGGTGCCATCGCTGGCCTCGACGCCCTCGGCAACCGCAATACCACTCCAGAAGTTGTTGCGACCGATGAACCCGGCGACGAAAGCCGAGGCCGGCTTTTCATAGACCGTCTCAGGATCGGCGAGTTGTTCGATGTGGCCGTCGAGCATGATGGCGATCCGGTCGCTCATGCCCATCGCCTCTTCTTGGTCGTGGGTGACGAAGATGAACGTGATGCCGAGTTCGCTCTGCAAGAGCTTCAGCTCGATCTGCATTTCTTCGCGAAGCTTGCGGTCGAGCGCACCGAGCGGTTCGTCGAGCAGGAGCACGCTCGGCCGATTCACCAGCGCTCGCGCCACCGCCACCCGCTGCTGCTGACCTCCCGACATCTGGCGAGGGTGCCGTTCAGCGAGCTTGGTCATCTTCACCATGGCCAACGCTTCACGAACCCGATCGGCGATCTCGGATTTGGGCGTCTTGCTCTGGCGAAGTCCATAGGCCACGTTCTCCGCCACGGTCATGTGGGGGAAAAGGGCGTACTGCTGGAAAACGGTGTTGACGTCACGCTTGTAGGGAGGGACCCCCTGGATCTCGCGACCGTTGATCCGGATACGACCCTCGTCTGGTTGCTCGAAGCCGGCCAGCATCCGCAACGTGGTGGTCTTGCCACAGCCCGACGGCCCGAGCAACGACAGGAACTCTGCGGGTCGCACTCGAAGGTCGAGACCGTCCACCGCCACCATCGTTCCGTAGCGCTTGGTGACGTCGATGAGCTCGACCGACCCGCGTTCGCTCGACACCGAATCAGCAGGTGCCGACTCGCTACTCAACTCGACGATCCATGGTGACAACGAACACGAGGCCCAGTCCTTCGTTGATGAGGAAGGAGCGGATGCTGCCATGCCCAGGTGCTCGAAGCAAGGGATCGACCGCTATTTCACATTACGCTCACGTCGGGCGGAGGGTCGAACACCGCGGTGGTTGGTTGACCCTCTGCCCAACTCGTCCACTGCCTCGGCGATGAAGGCCACTTACTGCCCGCTCAGACAGCCCTCGCTCGGATTGCCCTCGCTCAGTCGGCAGTGAACTCGCTGGCGCGTGCACCAAGGGTGTCGAGCACGTCATCGAACGCCTTGGCAAAGCTGGCGACGCCTTCGTCTTCGAGTTGCACCGCCACTTCTTCGAGGTCGATGCCGAGGGCCGAGAGTTGCTCGATCACCAGGTGGGCACCAGCAACGTCGGCGTCGATCGTGCGGGCGACCGTGCCATGATCGTCGAAGGCAAGCAGGGTGGCGTCGGGGATCGTGTTGACCGTATTCGGACCGATCAGCGTGTCGATGTACAGCGTGTCGGGGTACGACGGATCCTTGGTCGAGGTGGAGGCCCAGAGCGGACGTTGATACCGGGCTCCCCTGGCTTCCAGCTCAGCCCAACGCTCACCTGAGAACGTCTGCTGGAAGAGTTCATAGGCCAGCACGCCTTGGGCGATGGCAGCCCTCCCCTTCAGGGCGAGCGCCTCATCGGTGCCGATAGCGCTCAGGCGCTTGTCGACTTCGACATCGACCCGACTGATGAAGAAGGAGGCGACGGAGGAAACGTTGCGAAGATCACCGTCGAAGGTTTCGAGTCCGTTCAGGTAGGCCTCCATCACGGCCTGGTAGCGAGACAGACTGAAGATGAGTGTGACGTTGATCGAACGCCCCTCACTCACGAGGGTCTGGATGGCGCCGACGCCCTCGCTGGTGGCCGGGACCTTGATGTACACATTCGGCGCATCGATGATGGTGTCGAGTTCACGAGCGGCTGCCACCGTGCCGGCTTGGTCGGTGGCGAGGCGTGGCGAGACCTCGACCGAGACGTACCCATCTTCGCCGTCGGATGCGTCGTGGATGGGGCGAAGCAGTTCGAGGGCTCGACCGATGTCATCGACCACCAGCGACCAGTAGGCGTCTTCGACGCTGGTGCCCGCACGAACGAGCGACTCGAGATCGGCGTCGTAGTCAGCGCTCTCGATCATGGACTTGGCAAAGATCGAGGGATTGGAGGTGAGGCCGCGCACACCGCGATCAAGCCATTCCTGCATCTCGCCAGAGGCAATCCAGCCTCGACGAAGGTTGTCGAGCCAGGGGCTCTGGCCTTGGAGTTCGAAGAGTTCGTGGAGACGGCTCATGGTGAGATCCTCTTGTTCGGCGTTCGCTCGGAGCTACGGGTTCGAAAACTACTGTTGGGGCGTTGTCGAGGGTGACAGACGGTGTGTCGGGACCGTCAGTCGTCGAGGCTGTCGAGCAGCTCGTTGACGGCTCCAACGATGTTCTCGACGTTCATTCCCAGGTTCGAAAGTGCGACACTTCCCGGCGCCGAAGCGCCAAATCGATCGATACCAACCGCCAGGTCGGCGTGGCGCTCCCAACCGAGCGTCACGCCAGCTTCGACCGAGATCGAAGGAATGTCAGGCGAGATCACGTCGTCTTGCTCATCGATCGACAGATCCTCGAAGGCATTCCAGCAAGGCATCGACACCACGCGGGCACCGATGCCGAGTTCGTCGAGTGCGGCCGCAGCATCGAGACACAGCGAGACCTCGCTCCCGGTGCCGATGAGTGTGACCTCGGGCGCCTCGTGATCGGCAACCAGATACGCGCCCTGGGCAACGCCGTCAATCGAGGAGTAGTCGAGCACCGGCAGATCCTGTCGGCTCAAGATGATGGCCGTTGGGCCATCGGTGTCGAGTGCCAGCTGCCATGCGCCGGCGGTCTCGACCGCATCGGCCGGGCGAATCACCTGGAGACCAGGAATCGCTCGAAGTGACATGAGGTGCTCGACCGGCTGGTGGGTCGGGCCATCTTCGCCAACACCGAGCGAATCGTGGGTCCAGACGAAGACACACTGGGCGCCCGAGAGGGCGGCAAGGCGAACCGCCGGACGCATGTAGTCACTGAAGACCAGGAACGTGCCGCCCAGTGGGAGCATGCCCCCATGCTTGGCCAGGCCGACCAGCGCCGAACCCATGGCGTGTTCGCGGACGCCGAAGTAGATCTGACGACCGCCAGGATCGGCGGCACTTTGCTGGGTCTGGCCGGCAAGCACCGTGCCGGTGTTGCCGGTGAGGTCGGCCGACCCGCCAATGAACCCCGGCACGAAGGGAAGAAGCGCGTCGAGCACTTTCTGCGATGCCTTGCGAGTGGCCATCATCGTGCCCCGTTCGAATTCGGGGAGTGCGTCTTCCCATCCGTCGAGGCCGGTGGCGTTCCAGGATGCATCCCATTCGGCCCGCAGCTCGGCATCGGCCGCTTCGAGGCGGGCGTTCCACGCCACATGCTCGCCTGCACCGGCCAACCCGGCGCTGCGATACATCTCGAGGACCTCGTTGGGAACCCAGAACGGCTCGTCGGGGATACCCATGACGTTCTTGACCTCGGTGATCTCGGCGGCGCCGAAGGCCAACCCATGCGCCTCGTGGTTGTCGGTGAGCGACGGTGAGGGGGTGCCGATATGGGTGCGTAGACGGATGAGCGTTGGACGCTCGGTTTCGGCCTTGGCGTCGAGCAGCGCTTGCTCGAGCGCATCGAGGTCTTCGCCGATGTCGCCGGCTTCGATGACGTGCCAGTTGTACGCCTCGAACCGCTTGCCGGCATCGTCGCCGAGTGCCAGCTCGGTGGCGCCGTCGATCGTGATGTGGTTGTCGTCGTAGACCACGACGAGTCGGCCAAGGCCGAGGTGACCGGCAAGCGAGGCGGCCTCGTGGCTCACCCCTTCGGACAAGCAACCGTCTCCGGCGATGGCGAAGGTGAAGTGATCAGTGAGTTCGCTACCGAAGCGAGCTCGTAGATTCCGTTCGGCGATGGCCATGCCAACGGCATTGGCAAAGCCCTGACCCAACGGGCCGGTGGTGACTTCGACCCCAGCGGTGTGGCCGGCTTCGGGGTGACCCGGCGTTGCCGAATCGAATTGACGGAATGCCTTCAGGTCATCCAGTTCGAGAGCGGGTTGATCGGGCGATCCCGATCCCGTGAGGTACAGCATCGAGTACAGCAGGATCGAGGCGTGACCGGCGGAGAGGACCAGACGATCACGATCAGCCCAGGCGGTGTCGGCGGCGTCGTATCGCATCACTCTGGTGAACAGCACGTGGGCCAATGGTGCCAACGCCATTGCCGTGCCCTGATGACCGGATTTCGCGGCATGGGGACCGTCGAGCGACAGCCCCCGGATCACGTTGATGCCCTGTTGTTCGGATGCGCTGGTGGTATTGGTGGTCACCGTCTCACGCTACTGGCCGGGGCACCGCCTCACGATCACCCCGACGACAAGCCGAAGTGACGAAGCACGTTCTCGGTGACGACGCCAACAGCAGGGTCATCGACGAGCCCAAACACCCAATCGGTCGTGCCGATCGTGACCACTTCGCCACCCTCGTCTCCTGCCGGGCGACCGATGGCGATGATGGCGTTGCCGTGTCGTGCCCTGGCCAGACTGTCAGCGCTGAGGTCGCCATGGATTCGCTCGGCGATGAACTCGAGATCGCCCTGATCATCGAGCGCCGAAATCGACGACGGATACTCCCCGAGACCGATGTTCGATGACGGCGAGAAGGCGACGATCTCGAGCTGCTCCGGGGTGTCATCGCCTCCGGCCGGAATCGGGAGTTGGTACTCGTCGAATTGCAAGCGACACCCGAGCGTCTCGTAACCGACGACCCCGTGTCTCGCACCGAGCAGATCCCCGTAGCGCAAGTCGGTTCCCTCGAAGATCCAATGGTCATCTCGGTACACGGTGAACGCTCCGGAACCCCGCGGCGTCGCCAGGCCAAAGCGGTTGTAGAGGCCCCAGGCCGAGCCGCCGCCCAAGAACGAAGCCTCGGGTCGACCAACGATGGGGTCAGCCCACATGCCGCTCATCTGGGTTGGGTCGACTTCCATGACCGGATCGGTGAGGTGGGCCGAATACTTGTGGCACACCATCGTTGCCGCCGGGCCCTTCCCAACGACTCGAACCTGCCAGAACATCGTGTTGCCCGAGAAGCTCACGTAGTTCGCGCCGTTGGCAACATGTTGTTCGACCGCCTGCCGCTGGCCTGCCGACCAGTACTCGTCGTGACCGATGCCGAGGACGACGTCGTAGCCATCGAGGGCGTGTGCGTCGTGTTCGAGATCACTCGACACTGCGTAGTCGAAGTGGTAGCCGACGCCCTCCGCCCACTCAACGAAACGGCGCTCGAGGCTGAACCAGCCCGATGATCCAATGGCAGCCGGGTACGCATTGGACAAGCGGTAGTGCTGGAAGCACGCACCGTCGATGTCGGGTTCTTCGCCCCATCGCGTTGGGCGAGCCTTGCGATCATCACGGTCGACCTCGGGCCGACACAACATGCCACGGCCGAACGGGCGACGATACGAAACCTGGGTTCCTCCGGTGTAGAGGCTGCATCCACCCCAGGTGTTGTAGGCATTCCAGGTGTTGGTCGCCAACACCAGTAGGGCCTTGGCCCGCTGCTCGGTGGCTGCCGGCCGGACAACGAAACCGGCATGAGCAACATCGTGGCCGGCCGGCGCCCCGTGAGCGGTCAGCGTGACGAGGTAGAACCCACTGGCCCAGTCAGCGGGAATCTTCACCGCCAACGAGATCGGCCACTGGCACCCGTTCGCATCGGCGTCGGAAGGCGGCGACGTGTACGAGCCAGCCACACTGTCCACATGATGCACGATGCGGCGTTGGGCTCCCCACCGCTCGATGGTGACGGCGAACGTGTCGGTCTTGCACGAAACGTGCAGGTCGAGCGTCTCGCCATTGTGATAGCTGAGCGCACCACAGTACGCCTCGATGTCATCCCAGAACGTGACGTCGTCGGCGAAGGTTCGTCCTCGAGCGTCGATCAGATTGGGGGCATCCACCTCGGCCATTTCCTGAGGCTAGACCACTGGCGCTTCGACTGGAGCGAGATCCTCCCGGGGAGTCCTACCCGCCGATCCAACCCGAGGCGGGCGCCGGCCGGTAGGTTCGACCCTCATGACCGACGCTGTTCTGGACCACCTCGCTCGTCTCGGAGTCGCCAATGAGGTCGTTGCATGCGACCCAGCACTGGCCGACACCGCGGCGTTCTGTCAGGCCTACGGGTACGCGGCCGAGGATTCGGCCAATGCCATCGTGGTCGTCGGCAAGGCCGAACCGCCTGCACACGTGCTGTGCCTCTTGCTGGCCTCGACCAAGCTCGATGTCAATCGCGTTGTTCGCAAACGACTCGGCACCCGAAAGGCCTCCTTTGCTTCGGCCGAGGAGACCATCGCGCTCACCGGAATGGAGATCGGTGGCGTCACACCCTTCGGTACCACGACCGAGCTTCGTGTCTGGATCGACAGCCGCGTGATGGAGCGTGAGCAGGTGATCATCGGTGGCGGAAGCCGGGATCGCAAACTTCTGGTACCACCCGCCACCCTGGCCGCGCATCCTCTCGCCGAGGTCATCGAGGGACTGGCTCGACCACTCAGCGACTGAGTCATCGTCGCAACGACGCCGAACGGCTTCACCGCCCGGCGTGGTTCTCGCGCCCATCATCAGTTGATCTAAGGTACGCCATGCCGTTCCACCATGTCGCGTACGCCACCCGAGACGTCGAAGCCACGACCGACTTCTACGAACGTCTGATGGGCTTCCCGCTCGTCTACACCGAAGTCCAAGCCACCGGGGACAGCTGGTTGCGTCATGTGTTCTACGACACCGGCGACGGCGAGTGCATTGCCTTCTTCCAGTTCAACGCGGTCGGCGAACAGCCCGACTACACCACTGACGTGTCACAGGGTGTTGGCCTGCCGCTGTGGGTCAACCACGCCGCCTTCAAGGCGACCGCTGAACAACAAGAGGCAGTTCGGGTACGCATGACCGAAGCCGGCATCGCCCCGGCCATGGAACAAGACCATGGTTGGTGCCACTCGCTCTACTATCTCGACCCCAATGGGATCATGGTCGAACTGTGTCGGGACACACCAGGGTTCGAGCCCGATCCGGCCGAGGCAACCCGGCTCCTCACCGTCGACCCCCTCAGCCACGCCGCCCAGGGAGCACACTGACATGCCCCGCCTTCGCCAAGTCAACAAGGCCGACGCGCACCCAGGGGCCCAGGCGATCTACTCCGCCCTTTTCGGCGACCGAGACCCGGTGGCAGAGCCCGGCACCGCATCGGGTACACCTGGCGATTGGTGGACCGTTTTCGCCCTGGTGCCTGATGCCTTCGACCACACCACCGCTGGGTTTGGGTTCTATCGATCGCCCAAGCGCATCCTCTCCGCCCGGCTACGCGAGCTCGGACAGATCCGAGCCGGCTATGCCGTTGGCAGCCAGTTCGTGTTCAGCCAGCATTGCAAGGCCATGCGAGATGTCGGATTCACCGACGAACAAGTCGACGCCATTCCGAATTGGTCGATTGCCGACTGCTGGGATCCCGTCGAGCGTGCCCTTCTCGCCTACACCGATTGCCTCGTACTCGAGCACGGCCGAGTGCCACAACCGCTCTTCGATCAGCTCCAAGCGCTGCTCTCCGACGAGGAGATCCTCGAGTTCACCTACATCACCAGCACCTACGCCATGCACGCCACCATGAGCCGGGCGCTACGACTCGAGTTCGACGACGTCGATGATCGCGTCGTCGAGGTGCCGGACCCGCAGGGCAACCGTGCCGGCCTCGACGTCATGTCGATGGTCGACCGCAACTCGAGCACCAACGACACGAACGCCAACGACACGAACGCCAACGACACGTCCGACTGACCTCGCCTCAGTTGCAAACCTCGACGGAATGGCGAGCACCGAGTTGGCGACCGTCGTCGGTGTGAACGCGCAGCTCGTACCACGTCGCAAGCAACGGTCCGACGTGCGAAGGCGCCACACCATCGGGAAGATCGAACGCAAGGGTGTTCGGACCGCCAACCAAGGATCGGCTGTACACGACCTCTCGTCGCTGACGACCGCTGCTGCCATCGCCCGGAACCCCCTCGAGCCGTTCGAACTGCACGATCGAAGCTCGCCAGCGCTGATCGTCGTTTCGGGGAACGTCGACCACACCCCAATCCCCTCGGCTACGAACACACGCCTGGCCCGTTGCTTTCGTCGCCGGGTCGAGCGCATGGGCCGAGGGATGCAGCATTGCCGGAACCATCCGGGCCCAACTCCTGCGTTCGATCGGTGTTGCCGGGTCGATCGAAGCGCTCACCGTTCGCCTCACGGACGGCACCTCGACGAATTGGTTGACGGCATCGGCGCGGTCGCCACCAAGTGCTGCGCGCAACTCCCACCATCGCTCCCCCAGCGGTGTTTGGAATGCTGGGGTCATCCGCCGCTGAAGGTCGATCGAGAAGTCCAGGCGTTCGGCGCTTCGCCCGTGGTGACTGAGCTCGAGATCAGACCGGCCGTGTCGCTCAGCGATGGTGGTCGTGCCCGATCGGTCGATGCCGACCAGCGAAACACTCACGTGCCCGGCGCGGCATCCCGCCTCGACGAGCAAGTGACCAACCACTCGCCCGACCATGCCCTCGGGATCCCGCATCACGTCGCGAACAACGAGGGCGACTCGACCCGACGCGGCCCCGGGTGACCTCGTCGCGTAGACGGTCGCCGCCTGTGAGGTCCTCGTGGTCGCTTCGCTTCGGATCTCGAGGCTCGGCGAGGGCCCCTCGTTGCGTTGTCGCACGATGCCAGTCACCGTTGCGTTGTCGACCACTTTGGCCAAAAGCTTGAACGCCCTCACGTCACCGGCAACACCGTTTCCTGAATCAGCCGCTCGAACTCGTCCGCCGAAACCGGGCGCCCGAACAACCAGCCTTGCCCGCGCTTGCAGCCCTGACGCCAAAGGAGCCGTCGCTGGGTCTCTGTTTCGATACCTTCGGCCAGCGTCACCATGCCGAACTCCTGCGCCAACCCAATCACGGCTCGAACGAGGCGCGGGTCGCCCTTGCCATCGTCACCGCTGACGAAGGCACGGTCGATCTTCAGCACGTCGACGGGCAATCGCCGCAACATCGACAACGACGAGAACCCGGTACCGAAGTCGTCCATTGCGAGCACCAACCCAAGCGAGCGGAGGTCATGCAACAAGGCGATGCCGCGATCGATGTTCGACATGACCGAACTCTCGGTGACCTCCAGGCACAGTCGCGCCGGAGTGATCTCGTACGAGTCGAGCATCTGTGCAACCGTTGTCGCCAAACTCGGATCGCCCAACTGCGCAGGCGACAGGTTGACAGAAAGGCTGAGTCTCTCGGGCCAACTCGCAGCCAACGCGAGGGACCGGTCGAGTATGTGCAGACCCAACGGGACGATGAGACCTGTCTCCTCGGCAATAGCGATGAATTCGTCGGGTGGCACCGGTCCGATCAACGGGTCGTCCCAGCGGGCAAGCGCTTCGGCCCCAACGATGACACCAGACCCGATTTCCACGATCGGCTGGAGATGCGGAACGATCAGACCAGCTTCGAGAGCGAGCGGCAATCGCTGCATGATCTCGTTGCGGCGCACGACGACCCGACGCGCCTCTTCATCAAAGATCGCAGACCGATCGCGCCCGTCGTCCTTGCCCGATACATCGCAATGTCGGCATCGCGCAGCAGCAAGCCCGGAGGGGCTGTCGAATCGCCACTCGAGGCAATGCCAATCGACGCGGTCACGCTGAGTCGCATCTCGCCCACATCGATCGGCTGGCGCACGGCCTCTTGAAGGCGCGCCGCGATGATGTCGAGCTCGTGGAACGTGGACACTCGCTCGATGACGACCACGAACTCGTCGCCACCGAAGCGCGCAAGGAAGGTGTCATGACGAACCGCTTGGCGCAGTCGCTCACCGACTTTGGCCAGGAGGAGATCACCGATCGCGTGGCCATGGCTGTCGTTGATCAGCTTGAAGCGATCCAGATCGACGAAGAGCAGCCCCACCTGGGTGCCGCTCGTCTTTGCTTCGTCGATGACGCGGTCAAGCACTGCTTCGAGCGCGATGCGGCTGCCGAGACCGGTGAGCGAGTCCGTCAACGACGCAATCGCACGGTCCTCTTCGGCCAGCTTGCGGTTCGTGACGTCGCGGACGTACATCACCGCACCCTCGATCCCAGGATCATCAGGAAGGTCGTGGAAGACGATCTCGAGCCATGCCGGCCCGCTGCCTTCGAGCACGGTGGAAATGTCGAGGGTCTCTCGCCGGTGGTCGACGAATCCGTTGCAGGCTGCCGCCAACATGACCCGAACCTGGTCATGCAGCGCCGCAGGAATCAAACTCCACCAGCCGAGGCCAATGAGTCGATCTGGTTCGAGACCGAGCACTTGCCATGACTCCGAGACCCGAAAGGCGCTGCCACCGGCGTCGACCAGCACCGAGTGGTCCGCTCCATAGCGAGTCATGGCCCGAAGATGCCCCTCGGCCTCGAGCTTGATCTCGTTGGCCCGCTTCCGGATGACGGCCGAGGTGATCACATCGGCGAGCGAACGCAAGAGGCCTACCTCCACCGGGCTGAAGAGGTGGGTCGATCGAACGGCATCGAAGCCAAGGAAGCCCAAGGTCTCCCCCTGGGCCCGCAACGGAACGACGAGCAACGACTGGATGCCCTGAGGCTCGAGAATCTCACGTTCGGCTTGACGTTCCGGAGGAAGCGCAGCCACATCAGCAACGATGATTTCCTCGTCGAGAGCAAACCGTTCGAGCCAATCGGCGCAAAAGTCGAGCGACAGGCCTTGCAGATTGTGCATCTCGGCATCGATCCCCTCCGCACACCACTCGTGGGTGTTGTCGACGGCATCGCCGAAGACTTCGAAGGAGTAGACCCGGTCGATGTCGAGAAAGCTGCCAAGACGTTCGAACGCGATGTCGACGCAGCGATCGATGTCTTCGACGCTCGAATGCACGAAGTCGGCGATGATCTGGCGAACGACGAGCTGCGTCGATTCGATCTGCTCCATTGCTGCTTGGAGGTCGGCGGCGCCGGCATGGGTCATTGGCCAAGCTTCGGTCTGGGCCGCCCGTCAATGAGCGGCAGCCATCAAAGCGAAGATGTGCCGGAAGAAATCTCGCGACTTCTGGTCGTCTCACATCGTCCGGTCACCTGCCGGTACATCGCAGAGATCGTGCACTCTCGACCTTCCGACAGCCAGCCCACCGAGCGTCCTTCGAAAGACGAACCAAACGATGTCCACCTCCTCGCCCGTACCAACCACCCGACGAGCACTCCATGCCTATGTGAGCGACGCAGCCCACAGCCAGTGCCACGATTTCGCCGCAGAAAACGGTGTGAGCGTCAGCGCACTGCTCGAAGTCCTCGGTTCCCATTTGCTGCAACCAGAGTCGAAGAGCACCCCGTCACAGAAAAGCGACGACACAGCGAAGGTCGGCAGCGAGATTGCGCAGATGGTCGTGGATGCCCGCAAGCTCGATGCCTCCCGGCGCCGCCGCAACACGTCCTCGTAGCGAGTCGAGCCGTCGCCGGCAGCAATCAGCCCAGTTCAGCGCCCAGTGCTCCAACCCGACGCTCACCTTCGGGAGTTTGGCCGCCCTGGGCCAGGAATGCTCGCATTCGTTGTTGGGCTGCGGCGGTTCGCACGGTCTCCTGGAACAGCAGCGCCTCGTCCAGAAGGCCGGGCGTTGGATCGGGAATCGCTCCCAACACCGACGCCTTCGCCCTTCTGACCGCATCAGGAGGGAAGCCAGCCAAACGCTTGGCAAAATCATCGACCCACTCTCGCAGTTGCGCCTGGGGGATCATCCGGTTCAGCCAACCCCATTCGTTGAGGGTCGCTGCGTCGATGTCGTCACCGCCGAGCACGATTTCCATTGCCCGACTGCGGCCAACGAGCGCCGGTAGCCGCTGCGTGCCGGATCCACCGGGCAAGATCCCGAGCGGAACTTCCATCTGGCACAGCGTCGTCCGCTCAGATCCGAACCGCATGTCGCACGAGGCCGACAACTCCCCACCCCCTCCGCCCACCCGACCATCGATCTCGCAGATCGTCGGCTTCGCCATCGTGCGCAATTGCTCCGCCATGAGATGAAAGGCGCTCAACGTCTCGGCTCGCTCGGCAGCTCCTTCGGTGGGGAACGTCAGAATCAACTCCACATCGAAGTGCGCCATGAAGAACTCGGGGTTGGCGCTTCGCAAGACGACGACACGGACGTCGTCATCGACCGCTGCCCATTCGACGGCTCGAACGAGAGAGACGTAGAGGTGCCGATCGATCAGGTTGATCGGGCCGTTGTCGATGACCAGCACCGCAACGCCCCCGTCTTGCTCGATGCTCAGTCCGATGAGGTCGCTGGGAATGGCTGCCATGCGCTCAGTCTGTTGGGTCAGCGCCCTTGCGTCGAGCCCAACGGTCAGAGCGCTCTCCTGG
>JBBQUN010000008.1:0-38581 GCA_038212405.1 Acidimicrobiales bacterium
TCACGGGTCGGCCGGGAGAACTCGGTGACCTGACGACAAGCCTGAGCACGGAACTCAGGTGATGACTTGATGCCCTTCGGCATGATGAACGCTTCCCTTCAGCAGGGCAGCCCCTCACCGCGAAATCCGTTCCCCACTCCACAGACCCTCCGGCTAGGAGTGTGTCCTGTATCGATGGACGCTGTTTCGGCTTGCCGAAAGGCCACGGCGGGCGGGGAATATCGTCACCTTCTGGCACGCTGGCGAAACCCTGCGCTTCCTTGAGGGGGATGTGGAGCTTGAGCTCGACGCCTGGAAGATACTGGGTCGAGTTGTTCTCGACCCTGAGTTGAACGAGACCATGTCCATTGTCGCAGTAGCGGCGTAACAGATCATTCGACGCGGCTTCGAGGAGCTCGTCGAACCATGCGTCAAGCTCGGCGGTGTACTCGCCAATCGACCGCTTATCCGGTTCTATCTCGTACTGTGAAAACACACTCTGGGCATCGGCAGCGGCCTTCAGCAAGCCCGCATGCCGCGCCAGGAAGGTGGAGCCGCCGAGACCGAGCGTGTGGAGAGGGTCTGCTGCTTCGAGTGACCGCGCAGACCCACTTCGCTCGTCCTCGACTGCGTGGGCGGCTCGGAGGCGTTGGTCGCGGCGGTCTTGAGCCCAAACTTCCACTTGGTCGCTGATCTCTGCACCAACGAGCCACGGGAGTGGGACGTCGCCGATGACCTCGATCAGCAACTCGGGTATTTGGCTGCCTCCCGAGGCAGCGCGACGCCCTAGCGCGTCGACATCCTCAGCAAGGGCCGGTTCGGTCTTACCCTGTTTGCGTACGAATATGAGCCCGGAGCGATAGGTATCGAACTCCTTGCGCAACGGCCAGGGCGGGTCGCCATGCAGCGGCGGGTCAACTGTGACTACAAGTATGTCCTTGCCGTCCATCGGTACGATCATGCATTCCCACGAGGGCCCGATCTCCCCCTTGAGGTAGATTTCCGCACTGTCGATCCACTCAGCGGGATCTGGCATGTCGACACCGGAGAGGTTGTCGGGTTCGACACCAACCACGATGTAGCCGTGGCCGCCGCAGTGGCGGGCGGCGACCTCGACCGGACGATTCGCCATGCCCAGAATTGCCTTGGCGATATGGAAACAACCCCGTTTGGTCCTCAGGCCAGGGTCGGTCTTCCACTCGAGCCAGACTGATTCATCGCTGGGATGACCGTTGACGATCGCTCGGACTAGATCTCGTCGACCATCGATTCCGCGCAGCTGCCGGGAAAGGTCGAGATCGAGTGCCATCGGTTCAGTCTCGCATCAGCGGAATGGTTTGCCCTCGATTTCCGCACTCGGTGGCTCGGGGCTCTTCACCGAATGAGACGGCCGTTGGAATCCCCCAACTTCCAGCTTGGGCAGGTCGATGGGAGACTGGAGAGGGGCCACGCGATACAGCCGCTCGTCGCTTGGGTTTAGCTGAAGGCGTCGCGTTCTGTGCTGCCGAGCCGCCTTCCTGTTGGACGCTGCTGTCGTTGAATCAGGAGGTGCTGGCGTGCTGAACATCGGGAAGCTGACACCGGGGGCGGCGGAGTACTACGTGGGCGAAGTCGCGTCCTCGGCGGAGGACTACTACACCGGAAAGGGTGAAGCGAAGGGCCGGTGGGTCGGGTCACTGCGTGAGGTGTTGCGACTCGACGGTGAAGTGGAACCCGAACACTTCCGACGGGTTCTGCTCGGTCAGGACCCGCACACTGGCGACCACCTGATCTCGGCAGCGGGCTCGGCGGGTCGAGCCGCTCGACGTCGCATGGGTTCGGCAGCCACTGGACTCGACGACGATGCTCCGGTTGACACCACGAGAGCTGCTGCAGCTCTTGGAGTGTCGACTCGATATGTTCGCCAACTCCTCGACGCGGGCGACCGCTATCAGAAGGCGCTCGACGGGGCTGGACCTGACGAGAAGATTGACGAGCCCCGCAGCTACCTGATCGGCGTGCTTGTTCCTGGGTCCTCCGTCAAAGGCACCGATGGTTGGTCGATCTCCCGCGCCGAGGTCGATCGTCATACTGCCACCAGCGAGCCACGCAAGCCGAGGCCCGGCTACGACGTCACGTTGCGGCCACCGAAGAGTGTGAGCGTGGTGTGGGCGCTCGCCGACCCAGGTACCCGTGCGACGATGCGGCAGGCGCACACTGAGGCGGTGGATGAGGTGGTCCGCTATTTGGAGTCCCGTGCGATCCGGGGCAGGGCGACGGTGGACAAGGTCCAGCGTGAACTCGAGACCGACGGAGTGATTGCTGCGGCGTTTGATCACCGAACCAGCCGTGCTGGCGATCCGCTCCTCCACACCCACGTGGTCGTGGCAAACATGACCCTCCTCGATGTCGGGGGAGAGGACGGTCCGGTGTGGCGTGCGATCGCCGCTCGGGGCCTGTTCGAACATGCGAAGTCAGCAGGCCAACTCTACCAAGCTCACCTCCGGCACCTGCTTTCGACGCGGCTCGGGGTTGAGTGGGAGGCGGTCACCAACGGCTACGCCGACATCGCAGGAGTTCCCGAGGACGTGATCGAGGCGTTCTCGAAGCGACGCAACGAGATTGCCGAGGTGCTCGCCGAGTCGGGCAACACTTCGGCTCGGGCAGCGCAGATCGCCACGCTCGAGACCCGCAAACCGAAGCACTACGACGTCGACGCTGAGACTTTGTACGACCAGTGGGGTTCTGAGGCAGCTGCCCTGGGCTTCGGTCCAAAGCAGGTCGCCTCGTGCCTTCATCGCAGCACACCGATGCCATTGACGGCGGATGAGGTTCGCACGGCGTTCGCTGAGCTTGCCGGACCTTCCGGACTGACCGAGCGGGCATCGACCTTTCGTCGTAGTGATGTGGTCGAGGCGCTGACCTCACGGTTCGTCTCGTCCTGCACTGCCATAGAAATCGAGGCTCACGCCGACGCCTTCCTCACCGGGGAGACGGTCGCCGTTGTCGACCAGTCCGCATTTCGAATTGCGTCAAAAACCAGTCCGACTGCACAAGGCACTGCACCGCTGCAGCCACGTAGCTCGGGATCGACTCAGACGACCTACACCACGGTCGAGTTGGCATCTCTCGAAGAGGAGCTGCTCGCCTGGGCGAATAATCGCAACGAGCCGGAGCGAGCACTGAATGGTGTAGTCATCGGTGCAGTGCTCGACACGCGGCCCGAGTTGTCGGCGGAGCAGGTGGTCATGATCCAAACTCTTTGCGATCGAGGCGACATGATGCTGCCGATTGCCGGGCGACCGGGGGCGGGAAAGACCTACGCGACCGAAGCGGTCGTCGCTGCGCATCTTGCCGCCGGGGTCACGATTGTTGGTGCGGCGGTGTCGGCAGCAGCCGCCGCCGAATTGGAGTCGTCCGCTGGGTTCGCTCGTTCGGCTATGTCGGCCACTACCGTCGCCAAGCTGTTGCGCGATCTAGATCAGTGGGGCGGCCTCGCTCCCGATTCAACAGTGGTCCTTGATGAGGCGTCGATGCTCTCGACACGAGACCTCCACCGGCTGGCCACGCATGCTCGTCATGCCTCGGCGACGATCGTGTTGATCGGCGACCCTGACCAGCACGGCCCAGTTGATGTCGGCGGCGTGTTCCAACGCCTATGCAAAGACCGTGGCGACGACTTGGTTCGTCTAGTGGAGAACAACCGCCAGGTCGATCAGGTCGAGCGGCTCGCAATCGGTGAGTACCGGGACGGTCACATCTCCGACGCACTGGCCCGCATGGACAACGCCGGTCGGATCGTGCGATCGAAGACGGCGGGCGAGTCGTTCGATGCGATGGTGGCTGACTGGTATGCCGAGCACCTCGACGGCAAGGCGGACCCGATGATTGCTGGACCGAATTCGACTCGCCGTGCTCTCAACGACCGTGCACGCGTGCTCCTCAAAGCCAACGGTGAGCTCACTGGCAAGCCGCTCGTAGTCGCCGGACGTGAATATCTGATCGGCGATCAGGTAGTGGCCCGCCGCAACGACCGCCGCCTCCGCAACGACACCAGCGGCGAGTTCGTGAAGAACGGCTCCGCCGGCGTTGTCACCAAGCTCCACAAGGGCGCTGAGGTGACGGTCGAGTTCGAGCGGGAGGGCAGGATTCGAGTGCCCCGCACCTACCTGGCGGCGGGACGGTTGGAGCACGGCTATGCCCGCACCAGCTACGGAGTGCAGGGCGCCACCCATGGCACGGCCCGCTATCACCCAACTGACCAGTCGGGCTTCGAAGAGGGCTATGTGGCGATCACACGCGGTCGCGACGAGAGCAGGCTCTACATCGTTGACGGCACGATCACCCACTCCGACGATGAAACCCACCAGACCGCCGACCCGCAACGTTTCGACCTTGGCGACATTGCTGGTGCTCTCACTCGTCGTCGAACCGGTGGGATGGCCGCCGATTCAGCCGATCGGCTCACCACCGTGCACCGCCTCGCCGAATCGACCACGCTCGCCGAGCTCAAGACCGAACACCGCAGCTTGGCCGCAATCCTCGCCATGGCTCCACGATCAGCGTCACCGGAAATCGACTCGGCCACAGCGGAGCTGGAGGCGCTTCGAGCCAGACGGGAAGCATGGCGACTTGCAGCATCGAGTGATCGAAAGGTGGCAGCACTCGATCGGACGATCGATCGCACCACCGAGGTGCTGGCCGAGTTGTCGACACACCAACAGGTCCGAGAGGAATGGTTCGATAGTCACGAGGGGGTGGTCGACCGCTACGACCTGATTCGCCGGGCCGAACACCATCGACGTACCAAGATCGCAGCCAACCCTAAGCACTACCTCGGCCCCAGCGAGACGCAGCCTGCATCGGTCCTGCAGAGAGACCGACGGACACGACATCAGCTCCTTGTCGCCGAAGCTATCGCTCGAGATCTCGCTGCACCGGCACCTGGCGAGCAGGCGGACGCCGCGGTCGAGATTGGATAGCGAGCGTGATCGGCTGTCCTACTTGTTTGCGAAGCGATGGTGTGCCGATTGTGTGCTGATCCCGAATGCTTCTCCAACCTGTGCCCACGTTGCGCCTTCGAGATCTCGTGCAGCGGCTACCTCTTGTGCGGCGAGAACCTCCAAGGCTTCCTGGGCGTCGATCGCGAGTCGAGCGAGTTCGAGCGGCTTGATCCGGCGGCGTTGCCTACCGGTGATCGGGTCGGGATAGCGGTCGACTGGCAGTCCGAGTTCTCTCGCCATTGTCAGCAGAGCGGCGTGGGTCGCGGTCATGAGATCGGCATTGATAGATGATGGACGGGCAGGACGCCCCACAGGTCTCGGCACGGCGACCAGCGTAGTTCATATTCAACCTGATCCGATGTCCAGTCCGATGTCTGGCTCCACCGACGCGGGCTCCGCTTGATGATGCGTTTGGTCGTTGGGGCTACGTGGACGAGTCATTCCTGCACGGAGGCCAGACTGGATGGTCTTTGTTGCTTCTCGTGCACCGAGTCCGGCCCCAAGAGCGGCGTGGTGCAGTTGATCGGTCACGGTGACAGCGTCCAGAAGACCCGACCCCACGATCTGCCCGAGGCTGAACGCGGCACGGTTGAGGCGATGGTTCCGTCCACCTTCACCGGCGCTGCGTACCTGCCGGGCTTCGTCATCGAGTGCCTTGGCTGCCCAGGCTGAGAGCGCCCGGTCGATTCGCACGGGTTCGCTCAAGCGGGGCCATGCCCGTTCGGGAGGTTGGATTCGTTGCAGAAGGTGATCGGGAAGTTCAGGCAGTAGCCACGACCCGGCCCAGCGGTAGGTGCCGCCGCTTATATGTCGGCTCGGAGGAGCGATTACGTAGCCGCCGTCGCCCCGCACATCGACGCCGGGACCGAGTGCCGTACCGGCTGAGTTTCGTACGGTGCCACCAGGGTGGGCGAAGTACAGATGCCAACCTCCGGATCCGGTTCGGACTCGGAGCCCTTTGGCAATGGGTGCCTCGTGGACGAGGGCGCGCATCGAATCGAGGCCGCCGTGACCGGGATCAATGTCGACGACGACCAGCCCTGAAACAGCACCGGTGCGGATGCCCAGGTTGGCGTGTGGGCTGTGGTGCCACCACGACCGAATTGCCGACGGGTCAGTGGTCGCGTCGTTGAGGCCCCTCCGTGTTTGAGGGTGTTTCCCCGGCGATGAGCAGTCGGTTTGGTGGCACGAACAGCCGCTGGACTCGGGGGAGTGGCAGGGCAGCACTTCCCAGCCGCGACGGGCCATGCGTAGAGCGGTGTCCAGAGCTTCGCTCATGCAATTCCCAGTTCGATGACCTCGGCCAACTGCTCGGCCCGCTCGGGTGTCGGCGGCTGCGGGACGATTCGGTGCGGGCGTACGGCGAGGTCGTCCGGCAGGGCGTACCCATAGACAAGGTGTGTGCCAGCCTCGGTGGCGCTCAGTCGGTATAGGCCACATATGGGGAAGTCGACAACTATCGATTGTTGAGCCGGGTCGGCTGCGACCACCTGGCCGAGTACGCCGACATCGGGAACGAGGTCAGAGTCAGCAGGTGCAGGATGGGCGACAACCACAAGATCGCCTGCAGCCAACCGAAGAACGCCAGCAGCTATGTCCGGGCCGTTCAGGAGTCCCCTGACCCGTTGAACTGCGTGCGCCACCTCGTTGATGCCGATGGGGTCGTCGCCTTCGATGCAAAGGGCAGCGCCAGTGCTGGTCGACAGGTTCTCCGGCCATGCCATCGCTCGAGAGACCGCTGCGAAACCCTCGGGTGAGCGCAGGGAGTCGACGACCATGGTGAGGGCTTCCTCGAACTCGGGAGTCACCCGGTCTGGAGGGGCATCTATCGCCGGCCGGAGGTGCACCAACTCAGCTATTTCGGAGGCAGGGCGAATCTCCGCTCCACCGATGGTGAACTCGACTCCACACATCCCACAAAGGACTGGACCTTGGGCGGCGACCGAGGGCGCCATGCGCATCTTGCGGCCACACCCACACGACATGGGCGGTGACTTTGTTCGCTCGGGACTGGTTGTACCGGCCTCGCCGTCGCCCGCTGTGATCCCAGCTGATCGCCTATCGTCGATCCGTCGAGCGATACGGATTGCATCCTTCAGATCGGCGATCTCGACGGCGTACTGCTTGAGCGCCTCGGGCGTCATCGACGTCTTCGCCCACCCGTAGGGTGGCATCATCTCGACATCGAGCCCGACCTCGATGGCTGTTGCCTTGAATCGGGCGTTGTGATAGCGACCGCCTCGGGACACATCCTTGATGCCCCGAACGGCGTTCAACCCGTGCGCCGCCTCGTGCAGTAGCACCTCGAAGACGTCCTCGACCGGGAGGTTCAGCGCCTCACCGGCGAGCAGCACCTCTCCACGGATCTCGTCACCCGCCTGCCAACGGCCACCCCACCAATGCCCGAGCTTGACGAGCCGACCCCGGTCGACCCCCGATCCAAGGATGATGACTGCATCGGGCAAATCTGGATGTTGAGCCTGGAACGATCGCCATGCACACTCGCATGCAGAGACGACGTCGCTAGCAGACCCGCCTGGTCGATTGATCGCCTTCTCCATGCAGCAGGAAGGCGGTGGAATAGTGCGAAACGCGACATGGCTGGGGGTGAGGCCATTTAGTGGATCGGAGGCTTCCAGACACCTGGTGCACGCTTCAGGTCGGTGTCGGGGTGAGGCAGGAGGGAGTGAACAAGTCTGGCTTGCTTGCTGTGACTCGATTGCGCCAGCCATCGAAGCCGGTGTCGACCGGATTGTTCAGATCCACGCGGTCTTCGGGCACCGGAGTCGAGGGGCGCAGTTGGCCGGAGCTTCGTCACGGTTGCCAGCGTGGATGCGTGACCTTGGCTGCCAAGCCAGTGTCCCGCGAGTGGAGCGCTGGTGCTTGATCCTCAATTGCAGTCAGCTGTGCTGACCCCAACTCGACCGCGCCACGTGCCAGTTCGGCTCCCACGTCACGAACGAGCTGGGATCGAAGGTGGATCCAAGCACGTCGACGGAAACGATTTGCTGATCAGGTAGCGACAACACGTGGTTCTTTCCGCTGTCGCTTTCGAAGTCCCAGAAGTGATAACGATCCTCAGGAACTCTCATGCTCCTCGCCGGGCCGTAGTCCATTGGTGCACAGCGTCTTGCAAGAGTCGACATCTCATCGTCCTTCGATCGAAAGGTGACTCTCACCTCCAGAAGCTCGTGGATCGACTGGATAATTTCGGCGTGGTTTGCGAGCAAGAAGTTGCCTCAGTTCCGGATAGGAATCCTGGCGCCTAGGGTAGGCCCCCTTGGGCGGTAGTGGCGACTTCACGCAGTATGGGTCTGCGGATGAGATGGGTCTGCGTACGAGCTTGACTCCTCGTGAGCTGCCCCAATGGATCCGATCGCCACGTCAAGACAGACTCCCAACCGGGCACTAGAGGAGAAGCGCAGGCGATGCAGATCGAGACAGTTCACATCAAGAACTTCAGGTGCCTCGACGACATCGAGATTGGCTTCGATTCGGTCACAACGTTTGTAGGTCCCAACGGTGCTGGCAAGTCGACCGTACTGCATGCGCTTGACTGGTTCTTCAACGGGGCGAAGAGCGCATCGCTGTCGGCCGAGGACGTCTTTCAGCAGGAGTTGGATCGAGTTGTATCGGTGTCCGTGACCTTCGCACACATATCGTCAACGGATCGTGCGCAGCTCGGAAAGTACGCCCCCGATGGTGTCGAGCGTGTCACGATCTGGAAGCAGTGGGACGACGGCGTCGAAAAGGTCTTCGGCCGCGGCCGAGTCTATCCACCGTTTGACGAAGTCCGAAGTGGCTCCACCGCCGGTGAGAGAAAGACACGGTGGAACGAACTTCGCAACTCGCGCAAGGCCCTTGAACTTCCGACTTGGTCGAATGACCTTGCGATGACAGCGGTCATGTCTCAGTGGGAGGCGTCTCATCCAGACGATCTCATCGAGGCCGACGTCGAGAGCACCACACACTTCTTTGGGTTCGCGGGTCAGTCCGTGATGTCCGGATTGTTCGACTTCATCTTTGTCTCGGCCGATCTGCGAGCGGGCGAGGAGGCGACCGATAGTCGATCAGCCGTAATTGGGCGGATTCTTGAACGGTCAATCGACCGTGAGCCAGCGGAAGCCGAGGTGGCAGTCCTGGTAGACGGGTTCGCAGCAGCTCAGACGGAGATCCACGAACGAAGCTTTGGTGGCCAATTGCAGATGCTCTCCGAAGAGCTGACGGCTGCCGTCTCCGAGTTCACGTCTGGCCGCCGCGTTACGTTGTCAACTCGCCCCGAGCCCGTGAAGCCCCAGAGAATCCAGTTCTCCGTCGGCGTGCTTGATGCAGGCCTCGAAACGAGCGTTGACCGTCAGGGGCATGGCTTCCAGCGAGCGTTGTTGATAGCAGCCTTGCGCAAGCTCGCTGAGCGAGGTCACCAGGCGAGTGCCGACAGCGTCGTCTGTTTGGCTGTCGAGGAGCCTGAGCTATTCCAGCACCCACTTCAAGCGAGATCATTCGCAGCGGTCCTGAGGGCATTGGCGGAAGACCTCGGGAACGGTGTTCAAATTGCGTATGCGACTCATAGCCCCTATTTCATCGAAGCAAAGTGCTTTCATCAGATCCGACGGTTGACTCGTCGTCCCAACAATGCCGGGCAGAACCGGGTCGAGGTCCGGGCGTCATCGCTCGATCAGATAGTCGACCGCTTGGACGGCTACCTCGATGCGGCTTCAATCGAGCGTCAGCTCGATGGCGTATGTCTAGGCGGCCTTGCCGAAGGCTTCTTCGCTGACGTCGTGCTGATCGTCGAGGGCAGCACGGACCGAGCAGTTCTGACCGGAGCTGCTGCCCGCGATTCGGTGCCGCTCCTTTTGGAAGGAATCTTCGTAACTGAGGCCGGTGGCAAGCCTCGACTTCTACTTCCCTACGTCATCCTCGATGAGCTGGGGATTCCTGCCTACATCGTAGCTGACAACGACTCTCACCTCCGCGACGAATACGAACGTCTGCTGACTACGAAAAACGAGCTGAAGGTCAAGAACTTGAGGGACTCGATGAAAGACTCGGCGAAATGGAACCGCTCGCTTCTTCGGTTCTTTGACCTCGCCGAGGAGGACTGGCCGGTTGGTCTCATTGCCAGCAACATCACGTTCGTCGACGGCGGGCTGGAGCAAGCGTTGTCCGACATGTGGCCCGCGTGGGCTGAGGCGAAGGAGGCACTGATCGCTGAAGGCATGGGCTTCTCTGGAAAGAACAACTCAACCTACGAGGAGGCCGCTCTACTCGCTGACGGCGATGTACCTGAGCTTCTTGGCGACTTGTTGAACGCCGCTCGTTCGCTCCGCGTTGCGTAGCACAGAGCACCGCTTATTGCTCGAACCACGGTCTCAGCTTGACGTGAGCTGGCAGGTCTCGTCCGTAGAGGAGAAGGGCGTGGTCACGTTCGACCCGACGGATGGTGTCGGCGGGGGCGGTGCGGCGGTACTGGGTGGTTTCGCTGACGCTGCGACGGCCACCGTGGAGGTCGCCGGACTGGTTGTATTCGGAGCGGCGTTCTTCCCCGATGAGGCGGCTGAGGTAGTCCAGCGTGGCGTAATCGGCGATGCCGGTGCCGAACATCTTGGCTCGGTGGTTGTTGAGCACGGTTTGGGCTCGGTCTCCGTAGATGCTCTTGATCTGCGCGAGGTCCTGCCAGATGGTGACGAGGCTGATGTCGTGGCTTCTGGCGGTGGCGGCGTAGCCCGGAAGGTCGCTGAGCGGGGCGATGTTGCCGGCCTCGTCGAGCATCACGAGGCATGAATGCTCGAGCACGCCGCCTCTGGCAGTCGCTGTGTCGTAGGCGGTGCGAATGGCTTGTTGGATCAGTACGTTGAGTACGGGCCGCAGGCGTGCTTGTTCGTGCGCTGTGGCGATGACGAAGATGGTGTTGTCGCCGCTGAGCCATTTTGCGAGGTCGATCTCGCTGGTGCTTGTTGCGGTTGCGACCTCGGGGTCTGCGTACCCGGTGAGCACGTTCTCGATGGTTGCGTAGACGCTGCCCCGCAGCCGTGCCTCTTTGGTCCAGAGCGCTCGGGCAGCGAGGAGCGGGTCGAGGTTGCCGGTCGGGGCCATGTTCTGCAGTGCGGTGCTGAGTAGTTCGGCCTTCACTTCGGCAAGCAGTTGCTCGCCGATTCGTTCCTTCAGTTCTCGCTGCCGATCGATCGGCCATTGCTTGGGGTCGAGAGTCACCCACGGGTTGCTTCCGTCCATCAAGTCGTGCTCGGCCTGGTACTGGGCGGTGATCTGGTCTTCGATCGTTCGCTGGAACTTTCGCCGAAGTTGGCGGGCTTCAGTGGTGACCATCAGCTTCTCGAGGTAGGCCTCGACGCCAGCGTGTTCCCGGAGAATGGTCTCGACGTTGTCAACTGCTTGAGTGTCGATCCATCGGACGACGTCGGCCATGGTCTTCTCGCCGAGGGATGCGGCGTGGAGGTAGGGGGCGAGGCCCTTGCGGGCCTGGGTGTACCAGTAGTCGCCGTCGGTGACGTTGTCTCGCTTCGGCTGCGCTGCCTCACACAGCCAGGTGGCGATCCGCTGCGCTCCGGTCCAGGTGTTGCATGCGTCGAGGGGCGACCATCCGGCAGCAGTGTGGCCGGTGACAGCGGTGGGGTCGAAGATCCAGACGGTTCCTCGCTCGCGTCGGTGCTCGAGGGTGACGTCGAGAAGGTCGTTCTTGACGCTGGTGGCGATGATTGGTCCTCGCCATTCGAGCAGGGCGGGGATGGCGAACCCGGCGGTCTTGCCGCACCCGGTCGGTCCGATGACGGCCAAGCTGGTCTGGGGTTCGGCGGCGATGAGCTTGCGGTCGAGCCGGCCGAGGGTGAGCCGGCCGGGGGTTGGTTGGTCGACAGTGAGGTGTTTCAGGTCTTTGGGCATGGCCATTCCTCCGGGTCGGGTGACGCCGAGTGGGTTTGCTCGGTCTTGCCAACGAGTGGTCCATTGCCAGTAGCCGGCAACGACGACACTGAGGACGGCGACTGCGACAGTGATGGTGCAGGTCCAGTAGGCGAGTGGGCCGGGAAGTGTGCTGCCGGTGTTGTCGGGCCATGCCGCTGCGGGGTTGCTCGCGTTGGCTTTGAGGTGGACGAGCGCTCTACCGGCGTCGGCCAGCCCGGCTGGCATGGGGCCGTCGCCGAACACGATCGCTGCGAGCTGGGCTCCGCACCACACGATGGCGCTGGCCGCCATGATCAACATGATGGCGCCGATGGCGAGGTTCATGCCGAGGTCGTTGCCGACACCCCAGGCTGGTGGAGCTTGCTGTCCGGTAGGTCCCTGCCGGTAGGGGTGGGGAGCGTTCACGAGTTGGACATCCGGGAGTCGGTGTCGCAGAAACCTCGCTCGGCAGGCCCGATGGTGTGAGCAACGACCGCGGTATGTGCGCCCACTTTCCAGAGCGCTCGACCCTTTGCGAGTCGGGGGAGCAGGTCGGCCTCGGTGGAGGTGAGGCCGAGGAGTTCTCGTGCTTCGGGAACTTGATCGGTGGCCTGTCGTAACAGGATTCGGGTTTGGGTGTCGGCGAGGAGCCCCATCGACACTTTCGATGCCGAGGTGCCATCGTCGGCTTGTGCCCGCAGGTCCGAGAGTCGGTGGATGATGGCGAGGTTGGCGACGCCGTAGGAGCGGGACAGTTTCCAGCACGATTGCAGGTACTTGCTCGTGCGTTCTGAGCCGAGCAGCGACCAGGCTTCGTCGAGGACTTGGATGCGCCGGGGCCCGTCGGGTCGGGCGAGCACCGCTTGGAGCCAAGCGGTGGTGGCGATCATCACGAGGGTGAGCGCTTCGGGGTCGTGATGCACAGCGGAGAGATCCAACACGATGCCGGGACCGTCCCAGTCGATGCTGACGTTGGTTGGGCCGTCGAACATGCCTCGTAGTGACCGGTCGAGAAGCTTTCCGAGTCCGTAGATTGCTGCCTCGACGCTGCGAGCGAGTTCGACGGAGTTGGTGCGGGCGAGTCTGGCCATCTCCTCGGTCGGATCGGCCATGATGGCCACGACGTCGCTCAGGGTCACTGGTTCTCTGGCGTGGCGGGCGAGGTGGGTGACCGCCCATCCGAGTACGGCGTCTTCGACTGGGGTGAGGTCACGGTGCAGCACCGAAGCCAACAGTGCAGCGACCATGGTGGTCTGGCGTCGGGCGAGTTCATCGGGACCATCGGCATACCCGGCCGGTCCGGAGTCGAGTGGGTTGAGTCGATGAGCTCCACCGGGGTACAGCTTGATGACGGACAGGCCGAGTGTGTCAGCGAGCGGCAGGTATTCGCCCTTGGGGTCGGCGATGGCAACCCAGCGGCCGAACACACCGACCGAGCGGTAGATGAACACCTTGGCAGTGCTGGACTTTCCGGTCCCGGGTTCCCCGGCAAGGAGCATGTTCGGGTTGGTCAGCAGTCCGGCGGTGTACGCCTCGAACGGGTCGAAGGCGAAGCCACTGCCACCGGTGAGGAGGTTGGTTCCCATGTAGACGCCTCGGGCCCCGAGCCCGGCTTCGGCGAGGAACGGGTAGGCGGCACAGAGGTTGGCGGTGGTGCCTCGATGTCGGGGCAGACGGAGTTGACGGAATCGGACGCTCATTGGAGTCCTCGCTTTCCGGCGATGCCTCGCCCGATTGGCAAGCAGCAGGCGAGGGCGAGGTCGTGCTGGCCGTCGAGGCGGCGGAGCTCGATGCCGACCTGGGCGGCGAGTTGTTCGTACTCGGCGCATGAACGTTCCAGCGCGATCCGGTCGGGGGCGCAGATGTGGGCTGTGCCGATGTACTCGAACTCGGGGTACCCGGCGACCAGTTCGGCTTCCCGATCGGCCACCTCGGATTGAGCTCGGCGGTGGCGAGCACCGATTCGGAAGCCGGAGCGGTTGCGCTGTTCCTCATCGGCGGCGAGCTTGACGCTGTCTCGGTCAACTTGGCGTTGCGAGCGGGAGTGGGCGACCGGCTCGTAGTGCACAGCGATCGTGCGGATTCCACCGGCATGAAGCATGAGTGGTTCCATCCAGTTCGGGCCGACTTCGAGCCGGGGCCATTCGGCGAACACGTATGCGGCGTGGAACGACCGGTCGACGCGTACGTGGTCCCACGACGTCTCGGTGCTCACCGGTCCCGCGTTGGCGATCGACACGAGCCCGGCCATCTCGGTCAGCGACCTTTTCCGACCACCGCTCTTCGGGAGCGAGTAGGGGTCGAGGCGGCTTCGGAACGTCTCGGCAATCTCGGTGGGCGACAGAGGCAGGCTGGCTGAGAGTCCGGCGGTCTCGAGTCGGCTGGACAGCATCCGAACCTCGTCCAGCAGGACCTCGTCGATCGACGCTTCGCCTTGGTCGCTGTTGCGGCGGCGGAGCTTGCGTTGCGCGACGGTGACAGCAACGAGCACCTCATGCCGAGTCGACATCGGACCCGCGGCGGCAAGTAGATCACGGTAGGAGTCGACGGCGGACGGGTCGGCGTCGGTGGTCTGGTGGTCGGCCAGATAGTGGAGTTGGTCGTCGAGACCGGCAGGGGCGGCCCATTCGGTCCAGCGGATCTTGGCTACCGATCCACGTTCGGCGCAGAACGCGGCAAGGGCATCCCCCCACATCGACAGCAGTCGTTGCTGCTCGCCTCGTTCAGCCAGGGCGAACTCTCGACCACTCACTCGCACGACAGCGGTTGCGGTGTGCTCCACCCGATCTCGGATGATTCCAGCGGCTTCGCTCCGCCCTCGGCGTGTCCAGGCGATGTCGGACTCGTCGATCCCCGTCCCATCGAGCATCGGTGGCAATGCCGGTTGTGATGTCGTCCGCTCCCCGACCTGGGTGAAGTGAGGGAGTGGAGCAAACCATTTTTGATGGCCGGTGAAGCGGGCCATTGTCGCAGTCGTGGCAATGGGGGCGAGTAGGTAGAGGGGTTGTCCCTGCCATTGCCCGAACGCGAGTGCGGCCGCCAGGATCAGGGGGACGAAGATCGTCAGGCCCGGCGCTCCAGCGTTGAGAAGTGTCCCGGATCCCAGGACCCCGAAACCGAGTGCAACGCATTGGGGTCCTTCGAGCCCGAGAAACCAACCGGTACGGTCCCGCAGATTGAATCGATAGGTGACAGCTTGCGGTTCGGTCATGACTGATTCCCGTCCTTCGGCTTGCTGCGGGGTTGGTGTTGAGGCGCAGGGCTGGAATGACCGCCGGCTGAATCGGTCGCTGACTGAGTGGTTTGTCCGACGGCGCGGGTCCCGGCTGAGAGGACGGCTGTCCCCGTTGCAGCGGCTACCCCAGCAGGTCCGGCGCCAGCGGCCGTCGCCCCCGAACCACCAGCGCCAATGGCAGAACCTGAAGCCGATCCTGCACCGACTGCCCACGGGGCAGTTTGTGACGCGGAGCCAGCAGAGGAGCCGCCTGAGCCGCCACCGGCCAGGCGGCCGAGAGACTGCGCGTAGTAGACGTTGCTCATCGTTGACTGCGCTCCACGCATCGGTGATCTCGATACGCCTTGAGCGACGAGCGCCGCCTCGGCCATCGGGATCAGCCTCAGCAACAGGAACGGCGAGAAGGCGGCCATGCCCAGGACTGCGGTGCCGACGAAGAGGTTTCCCATTCCGGCCGCCAAGTCATCCGCGAGCGGTGCGTCCGGGGGAGCGGCAGCAGGAGAGCCAGACAGTGCGGCGACACCGACAGACAGCGCGATGGCGATGACCAGTTTCGAGAAGATGACGGCAACGAGGAGTTCGACCATTCTCCGCAACACGCCTTTGGCCGATGGCCACAAGGTTGCAGCGAACGCCAGCGGCGACATGGCCACGATCACGTAGACCAGCACCGATCGGATCATCAGCTCGATCCAGACCAGGAATCCGGCGATAATCGCTATCAACCCGAGAAGCACAGCAGCGAACCCGCCGTTCAACCCGGCAACGGCGACGCCGAAGCCAGACAAGAAGTCCAGTGCCTGTCCGTCGGTGTTCTGCAGGACGGTGGCCGACATGGCATCGGTCAGTGCGAGGAGGCGATCAACCACGATCGTGGTGGCCGCCATCCCGATGATTGCTGCGGGGAGATCCATGGCAATGCGTCGAAACATGCCGCCCATGTCTCCGGCCAACAAGCCCTGGATCAACCCGAGGAAGAGGAACGCCAACAGCATGAGCCCGGCAATGCTTCGCACCGTGGCGAATGGCGATCCGGCGCCGGAGAACCATGCCGAGGTGAGGTTTGGGCTGCCGGATGTGAGAAGGAAGTTGACGACTCCTTCCACGAAGAACGACACCGCACCCAAGACCCAGGTAGCAATCCCCGCCGCAACCTGTTCGAACCCCCAGCCCATTGCACTGCCGGTGACCGACCCGGCCGACTCGATGATGTCGTCGACGATCGGGATCTGAGCGACAACCGGCGTCCACCGGAACCCGGTCATCGAGTCACATCCCAGAAGTTGAACCCGTCGAGCTGACGATCCAACTCGGCTGCGTCGACCGGTGGGGTGCCGCCGTTCGGTGCTGGTGCGGGGCCGGAGGCGATCGACTCCGACTCGACCTTCCAGGTGTCGTCCTCCCACACGAGATCGAATGTCGAGGTCGTCCAGTCAGCCTGCGGGTCAGCAGCCCCTTGTCGCCACAACACGCCGACGGCCCACACCCGGACTTCGGCTCGGTCCTGCGTGTAGGTGTCGAGCCGAGTGGCGAGCACCGACTTCGCGTAGCGCGTGCGTCCTTGGCCAGGCGACAGCGCTTGTCGTAGCGATGCCACATCTGACGTCACTTTGGTGATCTGCTCAGTCGCCGTGCTCGTCGCGGCGTAGCGACGGACAGCGTCCGGTAGTTGGGTTGGCGCCATGTCGATGAGGGCCTGGCCCGTCGTTGCATAGCTGGAGGCGGCCGCCAGCGCGCCACCCTCGTCATGACTGAACCCGGCTGGGATGCCCCCGTCGATCCGCCATGGTCCCGAACCGGCTGTGGTGACGTCGGGCGTGGTTGCGGAGGGAGCGAGCGTCTCCGACCGACTTGCGATGATTGACTGGACGGCCATGCCAGCAACCAGCGCCGAGACGACGAGCGCCACGATGGTCTTGCTCGAGAGCGTGGTTCGCTGGCTCATCCGCCTGCCGCCTGAAAGAAGAGGTTGATGGCAGTTGGAGCGACACCGGCGAGGCAGGCGCCGATCACGCCAGCGAGTGCGAGCTGCTTGCCTCGAAAGCCGCCGGCGTAGTTGCCGGACTGCTGCGATAGTCCGTACAGGCCAGCGCCGAGCAGGATCGAAGCAAGCGATCCCCACAGAGCGACCTGGCTGAGCCAGTCGAGCATCTGCTGGAGCAGCTCGGCGCCGGGCATTCCGGCAGCTGTCGGGTTGGCGTCCACTTGGGCGAGGACGCCGAGACCGTTGATGGGCATGGCAGAGGGCCTTTCTCCCGGCCGATAGGGGAATGAGGAACTCTCACTACCGGCCGGGATGGTTGGTGCTGGTGTGCCGAGACCCGGCGGAAGGCCTCGACACACGGAAGGCGGTCAGGCAGCCCGGGACGCGACAGAGCGACCACGAATCTCTCGGATCGTTCGGCGTGGTGACGCGTTGATACGGCCGATGCCGCCTTCCCGTGCCGTGAGCAACAAACACCGGAGGTTCACTCGCCATGAAACTGATCGCAGGAGCGGGCGCCGCGCTCGTGGCATTCGTCCTCGCCGTCGCCAGCGTCGCCGTCGCCCCAGGAACCGGCGTAGGAGCGCCAAGCGCCAAAGCACTGGAAGAGATCCCAGCGTCGCTACTGCCTGTCTACATGAACGCGGCCACTACGTGCCCAGGCTTGCCATGGCAGGTGCTGGCAGCGATTGGGTTCATCGAGTCAGGCCACGGCTCGAGCCGTCTCGATCCGCTCACCGGCCAGGTGACGCCACCAATCCTCGGCCCTGCACTCGACGGGACCGGAGGTGTTGCTCGGGTTCCGGACCGAACGATGCCGGATGGATGGGCCCACGCGTTGGGTCCGATGCAGTTCCTCTCGACAAACTGGTCGTCGTGGGGTCGGAGTGCGCCTGGCCGCCCCATCGGCGCCGCACCCGACGTGCACAATGCCTGGGACGCGATCTACACCGCAGCCGCCTACCTCTGCGGCGGAGCCCAAGAGATCAGCGACCTCGACGCTGCAATCCTTCGCTACAACCGCAGCTATGCATACCTCGATGCCGTGATGGACAAGGCCATCGAGTACGAACTCGGCATGGCCGTGGGGGTTGGTGGCCTCTTCTGCCCGGTGGCGGGCGAGGTGGACTTCACCAACGACTGGGGCTATCCACGCTCAGGCGGGCGAACCCACAAAGGCACCGACATGTTCGCCCGGGCCGGTACTCCGCTTGTCGCCGTCGAGAGCGGCGAGATCGACCGAGTGACCAACGCCGACGTCGGGCTGGGTGGCATCACCATCTGGCTGAAGGGTGACAGCGGCACTCGGTACTACTACGCCCACAATTCGTTGAACGCCGCCTCGGTCGGCCAGCGGGTGCAGGGAGGCCAGGTGATCGCCTACGTCGGCAACACCGGCAACGCCGCGTCGACCCCGCCACATGTCCACTTCGAAGTCCACCCAGGTGGCGGAAGTGCTGTGAATCCGTACGCAGTGGTGTCATCGCTTTGCGGGAAGCTGTGACCGACACTTGAACCGAGCCGCGGTGCAGTGAACACGGACAAGGAACGAGTCGTTTGCGTCACGTCTCTCTATGCATGCAGAGCGCCAGGGGCCTCGCTCCATGCCGCCCACAGCTAGATTTGCCCGCTGCTCGTCGAGACTCAGAGCGTTCTGGGGAGTGCACCAGGGCTACCGTCGGGCAATGAGCGATCTCGACAAGACTGAACGGAACCTCCAGGCTTTGCAGGCTGCACAGAACTCGGGAATGGATCCCGGGGCTTCAGCCGTTCATGCACGTTGGTGGCAGCTTGAGACCTGGCTCCGACAGCTGCTCTACGTTGAACTTGTGTCGAACTACGGCGAGGCATGGTCAGCCGAAATTTCGGCGGTAGCAGAGAATCGGCAGACGAAGGACCAAGCTCAGGGCTATATGGGCACGAGTGATCTGAGCCAGCGGCTCGCTTACCTTGACGCCACGCCGCTGTTCGAGCTGGCCTCCAAACATTGGGATCTGGTCGGGTACGCCCTCATCGATCCGTTGAGCACGTGGGACGGGCTGCGCCCTCAACTAGCGAAGATACGCCACCGCATCGGTCACTGCCGTCGGCCGCACGGAGACGATCTCGCTCGTCTCGAGCAGGTGCTTCGAGATTTGGAGATTGGCGTCGCTAGGGCGGCCGGTTCGTTCACAAGCCACCATGATTGCGACGGCCTCACGTCGGCGTTGCCCGTCGCCGGCTGGATCCGCAAGGAACACGCGGACGCCCGACGCCTCGTTGATCACGCGCAAGACCAGTATGAGGTCACATTCCGACTCTCGATGTCTCATCGACCATGGCTCGGGCCCAGCACGTTGGCCGAGGGCAGCGGGCATCTCTGGCACGCCCGTTGGCACTTCTTTGGAGGTTCGGGGCTCCCCAACCTGGCGGGCTTGTGGGACGATGTGAAGGACCTCGTCGATGCAGACCTGATCTATCTATCCGCGTACTCGCCAAGCTGGATCGAGGCGAGTTTCCATTCCGTCGACAATGGCGCGCGTGTGGCTGATCTGATTGGCTGCATGTTTGACCATCTCCTCACTTGGCGTGCTCCGCGACTCGATGAGTCGATCTACGAGAGTTGGACTGAGCGAAACAGCGAGATAGACCAGCGGATCCAGATTCTCAGTCCATGGTCGCTCTACGACCCAACCATGAGGCCGATTACGTACTTCGGCGCGTGACGTGTCGGCCCGAGACCGCGTCGCCGCCCACCGTTGATGTGAACAACAGACCAGAACTTCGATGGAACCGAGAAAATCCGCCTCCCAACGGAACAATTCACCATCTATCTGTCGTGAGCTGAGTATGGACGATCAAGCGATGACAAGTGAGCACCCGGCGGATGACTTTGAGCGTTCGGCGTTCTACCCGGGTGAAGACGCGCGTCCCGAGTGGGCCCATCCAGACAGCTACCCGCGAGCCCACAACATTTCGGCGGGATTCTTCTATCCCAAGGTGATCCGTCCGACGCAGCCAGTTCCTCCGGAACACCTGACGGTCCGCATTGACGGCATCGAGGACTCCACTGCTGTCGCTAGATGGAACCTGCTGTGGGAGGCGGCGCAGTTTCGCCGACGATTCTTTGACATTGATGAACTCCCTCGTCAGATGCGTGTTGTTGCTGACCGGGGAGACCACAACGTGGTCTTCGTTCCGCGAACCAGAAGTCGGTACCACGAGTACTCGTTGTTGTATCACCTGCTGCCCGAGCGAACTCTCCGCCGCTATGGGCTCCCGCTGATCCGCTCGGCGAACTGGCCATTCCTCGTCGACAGTCCCGACGTCGATCGGTTCCTCCGCCCAGACTTCGCGGATCGGCTCTCGCAGGCGTGGGGGTCCTATGTCTGGCGTGATCTGATTGGTACCTCGCCGATCAGTGGGTTTTCGCGATCCGATCCGATCCGGCTCTTGGCCCACAACTTGGACTTCTGGCTGCCGTACACAAACGGAGTGGCGGAGGACATCCTCCGTGCGGCACCCTTTGTTGACGACGACAACTCCGAGTTTCCAGCGACGCTCGCTGACGGGTCGACGCTCGCTGGCGCGACGGCTGGCGCTGCGCGGATGGGAATCGAGTTGTGGTACGGGGAGAGCGAGGCGAGGGACGCATCAGACGCCGTACTCGAGATGGCAGACAGCAAGGGGAGCCTTCGCGGCATTCTCGATGCCGTTCGCTCGAACCGGGTGGAGGAGGACTTCTCACCTCGCTGGACTCATGCTCGTGAGGACTTCGAACGCAAGCTCTACAAGAAGCGAAACAAGGTTGCGGTTCGGTTCGTTGAACTCACGGACACGATCCCGGTCCAGGGACCCGAGGCCGAGGTTGTTGGGAACACCGTGACGACGGACTTCCTTGCGCTGCTTGATCCGAAGGAGGGGTCTGCTGCACGTGTAGGTGACATCTCACATGACTTGCCTGCGGGCGGGTCTGGAAGGATGTTGCAATGCCCAAGCCCTATCCCCGCGAGTTCCGCGACGACGTGATTCGAGTCGCCCGCAACCGCGATGACGGTGTCACGCTCGAGCAGATCGCCAAGGACTTCGGGATCCATCCGATGACGTTGTCGAAATGGATCAGCAAAGACTCGATCGACAACGGCACCAAACCTGGCGTGACCTCGTCGGAATCGGCGGAGAACCGTGAACTACGCCGTCGGGTGAAGCTCCTCGAACAAGAGAACGAAGTGCTGCGCCGCGCCGCCGCCTATCTGTCCCAGGCGAACCTGCCGGGAAAATGATGTTCCCGCTCGTCCGCGAGCTTGCCGCCAACGGGATCCCCGTCGCGGTGACGTGCCGGGTTCTCGATCTTTGCCGCCAGCAGTACTACCGGTGGCTCACCGAACCGGTCACCGACCAAGAACTCGACCACGCCCATCTCACCAACGCGCTCTTCGACGCGCATCGTGACGACCCCGAGTTCGGCTACCGGTTCCTCGCCGATGAGGCCCGCCGGGCCGGCCACGACGTGTGCGACCGGACGGTATGGCGGATCTGCGCCGAGAACGGCTGGTGGTCGGTGTTCGGCAAGAAGAAGACCCGCAAGGGTTCCGGACCCGGCACGCCGGCACACGATGATCTGGTGCGCCGGGTGTTCACCGCTGCTCGGCCGAACGAGCTGTGGCTGACCGATTTGACCGAGCATCGCACCGACGAAGGAAAGCTGTACCTGTGTGCGATCAAGGACGTGTTCTCGAATCGGATCGTTGGCTACTCGATCGATGATCGGATGAAAGCCCGGCTCGCTGTCACCGCGCTCGACAACGCTGTTGCTCGCCGTGGCGATGTCGCGGGTTGTGTCCTGCACTCGGATCGAGGGTCGCAGTTTCGTGCACGGAAACTGCATCGTGCGCTCGCCCGCCACGAGATGGTCGGATCGATGGGCCAGGTCGGCTCGGCCGGTGACAACGCAGCCATGGAATCGTTTTTCTCGCTGTTGCAGAAGAACGTTCTCAACCGGCGCCGCTGGGCAACACGCGAGGAGCTGCGGATCGCGATCGTGACCTGGATCGAGCGGACCTACCACCGACGCCGCCGGCAAGCCCGCCTCGGCCGATTGACCCCCATCGAATACGAAACCATCATGACCCCTCAGACAGCAATCGCTGCCTGATCAACCTGTCACCTGATCGTGCAGCAGACCCGAGCGACAGATCGTCGTGCTACTGAGTAGTGGAACGACCAGGTTGACTGAGATAGCTGATGTCTATGGGATACGCCAACCACAGCCCGATCTCGAAGCGCCTTGCTCGGATCCGCCTGCAGGCCCAGGAGTTTTTCGATCAGTGCGATTGAGAAGCAATACCTCGCAGGATCTTGCCCAGGCTGAGCTGATTCGTCTCGCCACGGATCTCTGCGGTGGGACTCAGCCGCTCTGGTAGACCTTGAGCGCACTGGCGACGGACTAGTTCCGGTTGCGTCCAGTGTTGAGAGCACGAGCACTCTTGCCGGTGAGCGACTCGAAGAGCGCGACGGTGTCGGGGTCGAGTTGGTCGTAGGGCTCGTTGGCTTCGACGGCTTCGCAGAGTTCGTTCATGATCAGCTTGATGGCTGGCGTGTTGCCCGCTTGCTTGGCTGCGAGCATCCGGTCTCGGTAGAGCGCCTCGTCGCCGGGGGCGGCGAGTAGACCTTGGTTGGCTGCCCATTCGGCTTGGCTTGTGTCGCCTTCGTCGAGAGCGAGGGTGGCGAGTCGATGCGCGGCCTCGGCCACTGCAATCGAGGCTCGAGCTACGAAACCTTCGGCGAAGGCCCACTCGTAGCCGCGGCCGACATCGAATGGTTGGCCTCGGACCATGCGTAGTGCCTCTTCGAGCAGAGGGCGGGCCTCGCTGGATGGCTGTCTCTTGGCGAACTCGGCTCGTTCCATGAAGCGGGCGATGTCAGTGGTGACTTTGTCGGTGAGTCTGAACCGCTGCCCTGAGGTTGCGAAGTGGGGCAAGAAGAGTTCGCCATCACTGTCGCTGCCGAGGGCGCTTCGGGTCATCGACATCGTGGTGTTGAACGTCCGCTGCACCGGCACCTCGTCGGGCCAGAAGACCATCTTGATTCGATCGTCTGTTACGCCATCGGGTGCGTGCAGTGCCAGGTAGGTCGCGATCTCCATCGACTTCCGGCGTGTGATCGGTGCGATCCCGATCACATCGACAGAACCAAGCACCCGGAACTCCACCTCGGCGGGTGCCTCTTGGACGGGGGCGGTCTCGTGGAGCGTCACATCCATTTCGATGGTGGAGTCGTCGAAGATCGACATCAGGTCATCGGCAGCAGATTCCCGTAGTTCGACCACTTCGGCGTCGCTGGGCTGGTCGACGGTGAGGTCGGTCAGGATCTGATCGATATCGCTGGCGGTATCGGCGTCGAGTGAAACCGTGACGAGCTCCAGGTTGTGCGGCAGCAGGTGGAGGGCATGCCCGTCCAGAAGTGCGTGCCAGCCGGTGATCGGGATAGGTCCAGGCAGGACAGCACCGACTCCACGCCCGGGCCGGATCGTTTCGGTCAGCATCGTCATGTGGCTGTCGCCGAGCGGTTCGGATGAAATGAGGATGGTGGGGATCCAGCCGTCGCCGTGGTCGTCAGCGATTCGTGCTCGGACCGTGCTCGTATGCCCGGCTGAGTCGAGTTGGTCTCCCGTCGACTGTGCAATCAGTTCGATGTGTCGGACGGCCTCGTCGGCGGTGGCGAAGTGACGGACACGTTGACTGCCGCTGATGTCGCCGAGTGGTTCGCCAACAGTGACGAGGTCGAGGTGATCGGTCCAGGTACTCGTAGCGAGTTCTGTGGCGATGCGGCGGAGATAGGGGAGCGACTGGTCCTCTGGTCCTCCGATGGTGAGAACACCTGCGGTCTCGATGTCGATGAGGAGCGGGTCACCGTCAGCTAGCCCGATCGTCACGAGCGATGGCAGCGGAGCGGTGGCACTGTTTGCGAGTCGACGAAGTTCAGCATCGTCAACGCCTGACCGAAGCCGCCAGCCCCGTGAATCACCGGTGCTCTCGAATCCTTCGAGGGCAAGGTCGGTGGGTTTGTCGAGGAGAACCTCGAGGTCGCCGGCGTCGAGTCGTACGGCGATGATCGTGGCGTTGTCGGCATCCCTCTGCTGGAGACCGGAGGCGAGCGCTCGGAGCGAAAGGTCGAGCCGAGTGGCGCCCTCGAGGTCGGCGCCGTGTCGAAGTTTGAGTTCAGTGGCTTGCAGCTGATCACTGAGTGGCTTGGTCGCCGATCGCTTTCGCTGACGAGTACGGACTCGGCGTAGACGGTCGATGGCGATCACCAGCGAAGCGGCGAGAAGCCCGCCGCCGACGAGCTCGATCAGGGTCCGATCGCTTCCACGTTCCGTCTGGACAGGAGCGACGTCGGGGTTGTTCGGGGTCGCGGGCTCAAGGGTCGGACTGGTTGTTGCCGGCGGGCTCGTCGCTATGGGCGCAGTAGTCGTCGGTGTGGTGGACGGTGCAATCGGCATTGTGGGCGCAGGTCCCGATGTGTCGGTTGGCTGCGGAGGCTCGGGGACTTCAGATGAGGCTTCGTCGTGGTCGGCTGGCTCCTCGTCAACGGGAGGCGGCGCTGCATCGAGACCAACAGCGTCGTCGGGGAACTGGAGTGTCCATCCAACGACGATCAGGTTCGGATCTTGGAGGGAACGGCCCTCGGGCTGGGGCTGGCCCTGGTTGAGGTCGAAGACCTCGGTCCAGCGGAGTGGGTCGCCGAGGTGTGTCTCCGCCAATCCCCACAGGGTGTCGCGTCGCTGCACGACGTGGACCTTCGGTGCGGTGGTCGATACGACCGCACTCGTGGTGTCCATGACAACGACGGAGCGAGCCATTGCCGTGGCCACAGGTGCAGGCAACGGATGTTCGACCAGTACGACAGGTATCGGGGTCGCTGCGATCGCCGCTGAGCTGAAGGTTGGGCTCGACAACAGCAGCGCTGCGGTGGCGATGAGCCGTCGGACAGCGGGTTGGATCGGGCCAGCGAACGCAAGACGGGGCGCAGTGCGTCCACCGATCCACGCGCCGATCTCGAGCACGATTGAACCAGCGATAGCGACCCAGGCAAGCCAGCCGACGATTGCAATGGCTTCGACGATTGCGGCATCGGAGATCGGACCTCGGGTCAATCCGTTGAGGATCTCGGAGATCGAAGGAAGGCTCGATGGTATCGGCGAGCCTGACATCGCCCAGAGCGCTATCGGGACTCCGACGAGCAGGGCCACAAGCATTGCAGCGGCGCCGAATGCCGAGGCCAGCCCTTGATTTTTGGTGTGGTTCTTCATGGTGCGTTCTCGCTGATCGCTCGGAGTGGTGATGCGCTGCCGGTACCGGTGACAGTGACGTCGGCGAGTCCGCCGATGCCGAGGATGAGCAACGGTTGACTGATCGAGACCGTCACCGTCACGACATCGCCGGTAGCGGTTGCCCTTCCTTGATGACCGCTCGCGGCAAGGAAGGCCTCGGCTCTTGCTACTGCGCTGCGTTTGTCGAGTGTCGTGGCGCCGGTCGTTCGTGCGACGTCTTCATCGAGCTCCTGGGCGCCCGCACGTGCCGCTGACTCGGCAAGGTTGGCGGCTTCTCGTCGAGCGTTGAGGATTTGTCCTCCGTCGATGACGAGACCGGCCATGAAAAGCAGAGCCACCGTCATGATGACGGTGAAGACCGTGACCGATCCTCGTTCGCGTCGCTTGGCGATCACTGGTCGATCCCTCGATAGTGATCGACCGGTGCCGTGAACTGGGCGCTCAGCGTCTTGGATCCGGGGAAACCGATCGTCGTGACGTCGCTGAGATCAACACCGCAGGTGACGGTTGCGGTGATGAGGCCATCGGCTCGGAACTGGGCTGTGTCGACGTCGACGGTAAGGCTCCGACACTCGATGCCGCGATCGCGCAGCGTTGCCGATGCGGCGTCGGCGCCAGCCTGGCGGGCTCCGACTGCGGATCGTTCGTTTGAGGCAGCACGTGAGGCGTCGCGGGCTGCAGTCTCGACGTCGCCGGTCGCTCCTGCGAGACGTCCCAGCCCGACCACGAAGAGCAGCAGTCCGACGAGGAGCGGGGTGACGAGCACGAGCTCGACCGGAGCCGATCCGCGTTCGGCTTCGCGATGTCTGTTCATCGGTTGTCCTCTCGGAATCGCTCGATAGACGACTCGGCTTCCGCGTGGATCGACAGTTGGACGAAGGGGACGATTGAGCGCAGCGAACCGTTGACTTCGACTCGAGCAATCTCGTTGGTTCGAGTCGACAGAACAGCGGTGCTCTCCACCAGGCTCGGCGCGTTGGCGACCATGAACTCTGCAGCCCGGCTCTGGCCCGAGTCTGCGGTTCCTTCGATCACCCTTGCCGATCTGACTCCCTCTTGGGCAGCCGCTTCAGCCACGGCGCTTGCGTGGTACCAGAGCGCGAACTGGATGATGAGGAGCACCATCAGCATTAGCACCGGCACCGTGATTGCCATCTCGACGCCCGCCGTGCCCGTCTCTGCGGTCCGGCTCGGGCGCCGCAGTGCTAGTTGAGCGAGATGGAGTTCGCCTTCGCAATCACCGCCGCAACGATGATCGCTCCGACCGAGAGAGCAAGGCCGGCCATGATGGCCGTCATGATGACGGTCTCGGTGGTGGTGCTGCCTCGCTCGCGGTCGTGATGCAGAGCCTCGACGTGGGAGGTTGCCCAGGCTCGAAGGAAGTGGATGTGGAGCATGACGGTGTCCTTTCATGGTGATTACAGACCGGTGAGAACCTGCAGGACGGCGGGATAGCCGAGGAAGGCGACGAAGCCGAGCATCAGCAGCACGACTGGCAGTGACATCCGTTCGCTGGCCGATTCGGCCGATGCTTCGGCGCTGGCAAGCCCTTTGGTGCGAAGCGATCGGGCCTTTGACGTGAGCGATGCTCGGACTCGTGCTCCCTCGTTGCCGGCGAGCGATGTGCTGGCGGCTAGCTCGCGCAGTGCTGGGATACCGAGGTCCTCGCCCAACCGACCGAGTCCAGTCCAGGGTGCTTCGCCCATGAGCCGGGCCTCGATCAAAGCCTGTCGGATCTCGGTGAATGACCAGCTTTGTGACGCATCGGCACAGTGACTGAGCGCACCATCGACCCCGGCTCCTCCGGCGAGACGAATGGCGACCAGGTCGAGGTAGCAGCTGAGCGAATGGTGGAACGCTCGACGGCGATCCGCCGCTTCGGCTTGCAGCAGGACTAACGGAACACCGAGTCCGATGAGTCCGAGCAACAACGAACCCCACGCCGGAACGATCCACGGGACGTAGACACCCCCGACGGCCATGATCCCGACCACCATTGGCGCCCAGATCAGTCCGACCATGAATGCCATTGCCATCTGCGCAATCAACTCGTTGGCCGAGGAGCCCACGACCCGGAGGTCCGAGCGGAACCGGCGGTCCAAGCTCGATGCCATGGATGTAGATGCGAGCGGCCGTCCGACAAGTCGGGTCCAGACTGTTTCGTCGGGCGGGGCGGCAACCGGTGTCTGGCGTGGCTGGTGGATGCGGCTGATCGCTTCACCGAGTGGCGCCTTTGCCGGGAACATGCCGGTCCACACAGCGATGGATCCGGCTCCGAGTCCGAGACCAAGCAGAATCGTGTTCATGCTGTCGCCTCCGCTGCTCGGCCGATCAGGAAACGCTCGGGTTGCTCGAAGCGACCCATTCTTGCGAGCCACCAGAGAGCGACGCCCCAGCAGCCGATGATGAAGGTCAACACGACTTGGCCCGGCAATGATGCGTATGCCTCGACATAGGTCGGGTTGAACGCGACGAGGGCAAGCGCGGTGGCGACGGTGACCCCGGTGATGACTCGAACCGAGGTGCGCATCCGGGCTCGAGTGGCGTCGATGTGGAGTTGCATCGCTGCCTCGTCCCGGGCAGCAGCGGCAAGCGTGGTCAGCAGTTCGGACAGATCTCGCGCCGAGTGGGTGGCTGCAGCGCTGAGCGCGGCGACGACCAGGTCGCCGATCGGGTGGGCGAGGTTATCGGCGAACTCGGCGAGCGCGGTTTCGAGTGGTTCATGCGCGACCCGTCGAGCGAGTTGACTGACCTCGCTGCGGATCGCCTCCGGGGCAACATCCGCCGTGGCGGTGATGGCTGCTTCGATCCCATGAGCGGCGTTGATGGTGTCGCGCAGCATCTCGGTCCAACCGGCGATGGCATCGGTTCGCTCCATTGCCGCTGCACGATTCGCGTTGCCACCGAGCAGGTGCGGAGCGAACCAGACCAGGGCACCAACCGCAGGTGCCATCACTGGCCATCGGGTCAGCAGCAGAGCGAGGAAGCCCGCACCGATCGCTGCCCCCAGGCGGCGCTGATCGACTTGCCTCGGGCGTCGAGCTGGCTTGGCCTGAGGCGCTGTCAACCTCAACCCATCAGCTACCAGAAGCGACCCAGCAGCAAGACCCAAGCCAAGAACGATCGCGATTGCGGTCATCGGTCGGCCCAGGCAGATGGATGCTCGGCTCGGTAGCCGTGGGCGGAAAGCTCGGCGGCCAGGTCATGCGGCAGCGGATCACCGGGGACTGCTCTGCCGTCGTGCCCAGGACGGAACAGTTCGTTGGTGACGACCTGACGGTCGATCGCCTCGACCACCTGGCGAACCGACGAGACATACCGGCCGGCCTCGTTCTTGGAGATGAACACCACCAAGTCGATGGCGCCGGCGGCGAGGTGGTTGGCGGTCACCAGGTCGAGTCGTTCGGGAGCCTGCATGGAGTAGAGGGCGATCTTGTTGAACACTTCACCCGATGAATGGGCGTGGATCGTGCACAACGAACCGTCGTTCCCCTGGCTCATCGCGTTCAACATCGGAATGACCTCGGCGCCGAGGACTTCGCCGACGATGACTCGACCGGGGTCCATGCGAAGGCTCAGCTTCACAAGATCTGTCAGGCTGAAGGCGCCGACCCCCTCCACGTTCGCCTCCCGAGTTTCGAGGGCGATGCAGTCGGGATGGAGATCGGGGAATCGATCGAGACCGAGTTCGAACTCGGTCTCCACGGTCACGATCCGTTCGTCGGGCGGTATCTCCGAGGCAAGCGCTCGCAGCATCGTGGTCTTCCCGGCGCCGGTGGCACCGGCGATGATGATCCGCTTACGCGCTCGGACCGCGGCAGAGAGGAATGAAGCGAGCGAGCGGTCGACGGCGCCGAGTTCGACGAGCTTTGCCATGTCGACTCGCATGAACCGGTGCCGACGAATGCAGAGGCCAGGATGACTACTGAGCCAGTTGACAGCGGTGAGGCGGCTGCCGTCGGGGAGCTGCATGTGAAGCTTGGGGTGTGCGGTGTTGAACTCACGCTCGGAAAGCCCGTAGCGGCGAGCGATCTCGCGGATCATGTCGACGAGTTCCTCGTTCGACTCGGCGATCGGCAGACCTTGAATCTTCGAGCCGTCGGCGTACTCGATGAACACCCGATCGAAGCTGTTGGCATTGATGTTCATGATGTCGGTGTTGTCCAGCAGAGGCTGGAGTCGTCCGAGTTGGAAGAGCCGGGCCAGTACTGCCTGGCCGATCTCGGTTTCGGCCCGGTCGTCGAGTGGCTCGTCGCCAGCGTCGATCGCTGCCTTGGCGAGTTCGTCGAAGTGGCGATTCAGGAGGTCTCGGGCGAGCAGTTCTTCGTCGCTGCGCTTCAGCGGCCGGCCGGTAGTGGCCTCAGCTTCTCGTGTGTGACGTGAAAGCTCGATAGCAATCGACGAGCGGATCCGTCCGACGAGACCGTCGTCGACAGTGGGAGCGGTCATCGTCATACCAGCACCTCCGTCTGGTGGTCGGCGACGATGCGATCGAGGAGGCCCGAAGCGGAGCGAATCAGCGACGACCGCCGCAGCCAACGATCCAGCGGCATGCCCGACACCACGAGGCGTGCTGCGCGACGGTCGTATGCGATGGGGGCTTCGGCGGGGACACCGATCGCTTCGGCGACGTCGCTGGCCGAATACGGTTCGTCGCCGATGCAGACCAGGGCGCTGCTCGGATTGATCCCGATCAAGCCGGGCAGCCGGGTGCGAGCCGCCTCGGTCCCAGCCAGGGTTGGGCGGAGGACGAGCAAGATGTGATCTGCAGCTGCGAGTAGGGGAGTGACCTCGTTGTCTCGATCCCAGCGGCCGCAGTCGACGATCGTCAGACCGGGCCGATCCGCCAGCGCTTCGATGAGCTTGTTAGTGAGCGTGTGAGCGACTCGAGTTGCACGGTCAGCCGCCGTGGGAGCGAGCAGCACCTCGACGCCGTTGCCGAGTACTTGCGAGTGCGCTGTAACCAGTGTCGGATCGAGCCCTCGGCGAGCAGCTGCCATCAACGTTCCGAGACCAGGGTCGAGCGAAAGCTGCGTTTCAAGTGCGAGCGAGCCACCGGCCGGGTCGAGTTCGACCAGCAACGTAGGTATGGCTCGGGTGGCTCCGGCGGCGGCGAGAGCCGCCGAGGTCGTGGTGGCACCGGGGGAGCCCTTGGCAGCGACGACGGCGATGAGGGTCATCGTGAACCCACCACAACGAGACTCAATCGTCCCTGTGAGCCCGATACCGCGACACGGTCGGCGGAACTCTTTGGCACCAGAAGCGAGACGACCAAGGCTTTGCTGCCGGTCGTCGGCTCGGTGATTCCTCTGACTTCTGCCGCTCCGAGGTTGGCAATGCCGCCATCGGCCGCGGCCGCAACTGCGCCCGTCTCCACGAGCTCGACTTGGTCGCCCTCCCGGAGGTCAATCGGAAACTGACCAGAGTCGAGCACGATGCCGACGAGCACCATGCCTGCTGGGACACGTGCGTCATCACTCACCATCGACGGGTTCAACAGCGTTCCCCGGGACAAGCTGACCGAAGCTGTCTGGCCGATGATCTGCTCGAGGTCGGTCTGAGCGATGGTTGGCAGACCGGTGTCTGCCGGTAGCTCCACTGCAATCACGTCGCTCGCACTGAGCATCGTTCCCGCCGGCACGTCAGCGGCGAGCGCCAGCACGAGTTGGCGCTCGGCGCCTCTGGCCACGGCCGTTACGACGCCGAGGACGCAGATCGCGATCACGGCAAGACCGACGGCGACTCGAGGTCGGTTGCGTTTCAGGCCGGACGGTGGTGACGGAGTTCTGGCAGGGGTGGCCGGTTTGGCTTGGCCGTTGAGCCGAGCACTACTGGGCGGTCGGAGGGTGGTGGTCATGGAGCACCTCGAGGGTTGACGTTGACGGTTTGGACCTCGGCGACGGGAATCAAGAAGGAGGTAGTGCGGTCGATGGTCCCGAGGTCGCCGCCGCCTCCAGCGCCTGCGACCGTCCAGGAAAGCCGCCACCGGATCGTCACCGAAGCGGCGAACGATTCACCGGGCTCGTTGATCGAAGATCGTTCGTAGCGGTGCGAGCAGTCGGTTTGCTGCGAGGCCGACGGCAGGGACGGATCGAACGGGGTGCCTGGGCCGATACAGGTCACGACGTTGCCGTCACCCATCGTCCAGATGGCTACCTCAGGGACGGCGCTCACCGTGACCGCAAGGCCGGGAACCGCTGCCGTTGCTGATTGATCGTCGAGATCAGCCGGTGCTATCCACATCCAGGTGGCGAGGTTCACGATCTGCTCGCCGTCGGGGCTCAAGCTGGGTTGGGGGAGTGGAAGGTTGATTCGGTTGCGGGCCTCAGCGAGTAGGTCAAGCGGGTTGGCGGGGGAAATGTAGAAGGTTCCGACGAAGGTCGTGCCGCATGTCTTCTCGTACCAGTCGCCAGTTCCGTCAACTGAAATCACGCTTCCGTCGAGGTCGTAGACCGGCTTGCCATCGGTGGCTGGGGCCAACTCGTACGTGCAGTCTTCTCGGCCGCTCGACCCCGCCCCTCCGTGTGAGATCGAGGTGGACGCGCTTGCTTCGGCCCCCGACTGATCAGTCGACACAGCGCCGCGTGTGTCTGCGCCTGCGGTTGCCGACATGCACACCCACGTTGCGACAGCGAAGCCAAGAGTTACGAGGAAACGATGCACCCGGACCCCTCATCGAGAATGCTGGCGACCTTCCACACGCCGCTCTCGTTCACGAGCGTGTACACCACCTGATGACGTGCCGGATCGTCGACGTCGACTCGCTCGTCGTTCTCGATTCGGTACAGACCGCTGAAGTCGTCGTAGCAGTCGCGAACCTGGGCTTCGATCGGGGTGGCCGAGACGACGGTCAGGGAACTCTCGATGCCGCCCTGGATGTAGTAGCCGGCCCTGGCGTTGCTCTGGAAGTAGTTGAACAACGTGGCCAACTGGTCACCGGTCGCGTGCTCCTCCATACGAGAGCGGATCCCGGGATCGAACGGCTCCTTGCTGGCTCCGAGCTCGTCATACATCGCCCAGAACGCGCTGATGGCGTCGGCCAATTCAGTCTCGGTCGGGTTCACCGTCGTTGTCTCGGTGGTCGTTGTTGCGGCCGTGGTCGACGTGGTTGGCTGGCTCGTCGTGGTCGACTGAGTGGCTTGCGTCGTCGTTGACGTCTCGGATGTGTCGCTCTCCGACGACGAGCAGGCAGTCGCCCCGAGGGCGAGCGTGGTCGCCACGACGAGCGGAATGATGCTTCGCATGACAACGGAAGGCGAGTGTGAGGAGCGGAACGCGACATGGTTCATGCACGAATGCTGGCGCAGGTGGCGCCGTGGCGTCAGTCGCATCGTGCAGAGTCGGGTGGTCACGTTCATCAGCGTTGACCAGAGGACGCCGGTTACTGCAAGGTGACCGTGGTTACTTCGGGGTGATCAACCAGCTCAGTGGGTTCGCTCGACGCGAATCTGAGTAGCCCCGGTCGACTCGCCATCGATCAGCTCGTCGAGGTAGCGACTGCACCATTGGTCCATCTGCATCAGGACGGGAGCAAGCGAGAGTCCCAGAGGAGTGAGGCCGTAGCTGACCGAGACGCCGTCGAGATCATCGACGCCGATGACCTTCTCGACGATGCCGTCCTCGATCAGATTGTTGAGGCTCTCATGAAGCACCTTGCGACTGATGCCGCTGAGTCGGCGGCACAGCGGGCCGTGGCGAACGGGGGTCGGAGCAAGTGCGATCAGGATCGTTGTTGTCCACTTGCGGCCCAGGATGTGGCTCAGCGTGGCGACACCTTTGACATGCGAGACCAAGTCGATGCCCACCGCTGCGGCGTCACTGGCCCCTTCGGCCGATGTCTGCCGGGAGGTAACTGTCTCGCCGCCAAGCCCCATCATCTCTATCCATGGATCCGTTCTGTCACCAAGAGTGGCAGTCGTCACAAACGGTGGGCATGAGTCGATCTACCGCTGTGAACAGACGCTGGACCCGCTTGCGATTGCCGGATGGCAATCGGCATGGTGGTTGGGAGTCGCTAGGGACAGCCGGTGCAGCGTCGAAGGACCAGTGGCGCTGCACCGAACTGGGTTCTCAGGAGGCAATCACCGCTCGATTGTCCGTGGTGCAGGCGGGGGTGCAGGTGTTGGTGTAGCAGGCGTGGTCAGTGTCCTCCGCCTAACCCAATGCGAGGAGATTCCATGACCATCACCTTCTTCTGCGATCTGAACGATGAATGGGCGCAGACTGCAAGATCGAGAGCGGCGATCAAATCGTTGCAGCAATGGAAGCTGGTGGAACCGGCACTCGCCGAGTTCCGTCACCTCGACTCGATCGTCGATCGTGCCCACGGTGCCGATCGATCACAGAGGGACGAGGTATTGGCGGCGCTGCTTCGCTGTGGAAAGAGCGACGGACTCGCCTTGCGAGTGGTGCTGCACATCGAGATGCCTGGGCTCGTTTGCATCACCAATCGGTTTCTTCCAGGTCCCCATGCGTCCGACGAGGTTGCATCAGTCGTGGTCGCAGCCGCATGGCAGCGAATCGTCAACTACCCACTTGATCGGCGGCCCCGAAACATCGGTGGCAACATCGGACTCGACACGCGTCAGACCGCCTCGAACATGCTCTTCCGCAACGCTGGTCGCGAGATTCCTGATGCCGATCTGGCCACCTATCGGACGCCGGCACCATCGACTTCCGACCCCGCAGTTGCTCTGGCCAAATCCTTGACCTTTGCTGCACAGCGAAGGGTCGTGTCCTTCGAGGACGCTCGCCTTGTGGCGCTCACCCGCATCTACGACGTGCCGATTGACGAGTTGGCGTCACAGCGAGGGATTCTTCCCCAAAGCCTTCGCAAGCGACGACTGCGGGTTGAAGCGTCGTTGGTGGCTGACGTCGCATGAACGCTCCGCGGGCGCAGCATCACCAGATGCTTCTAGGATGCGGGCATGCGACGTTTCCGTCGCCGTCGCCCTGCTGGCGTTGAGCAGGTGCCCAACGAAGTCCTGAGTCCCAGCCTTGTCGTGCAGTCGCCCGGGCCAATTGTCTTGCGTCTCGGTCCGGGCAGCGGGCTGCTTGATCATCCCAGCGGTCGAGAGTGCTCCTCGGTGGCCAACGTGTGGGTTGGCGGTGGGCAGTTGTTCGAAGCGATGTGGCCGCGCGATCCTGCCTACGGATGGTTCGTGGCTCCGGTCGACCTTCGCCTCGGGCATGTGCTCGAGTTCCGCCAGCACGCTGACATCGTCCACGGGTGGGTAGCCGACGTGAATCCTGGCCGATTCGTCTTCGTTGTCACCGCCAACAGCGCGCAGGCCTTGGACATGGCGGCAACCGCTCACGAACGGTGGTCAAGAAGCGAGATCGACTGGCTCCGATGACATGCGTTGGTGGACGATCTTCTGCCGACTGATACCTGCGGGGCCAGCGGTGGGTGGACTTGGCGAGACACATTCGCAACGTCGGCAAGGCGCGCGAGGTGTTGGCCGCTGTCGGATCGCCCAAGTAATGACTGCTACATGTTCATGGTTCCGTCAGCGTTGGTGTGGGAGCGCATGAACAGTCGTTCGGCTCCCACGATGACCGCGATGGCGGCGGCGGAGAAGTAGAGGACGAGGGCGTCGGCGGATGCCTTTACCCACAGGAAGGCGATGAGGACGATCACGTCGAGGACGATTGCGGTGGCAACGATGCCGGCTCTGACCTCGATGCGTGAGCGAAGGTGGCGGAGGATGCCCCAGTGGATGGCGATGTCCATGATGAGATAGAAGATCGCCCCGAGGGCGGCGATGCGTCGGAGGTCGAAGAGCACGGTGAGGGCGATGGCGAAGGTAACCGTGTCGACCATGGTGTGCATCCGTACCGGGCCTGGCATGCCGAGATGACGGTGGGGTACCTCTTTCATCTCGGAGAGCATCGCCAGCATCCGTGACGCAGCGAACACACTCGCAATCACTCCGGAAGCGGTTGCGATCACGGCGATGATGACCGTGAACCAGAGGCCAGCTTGGCCGAAGGCAGGTTCGGCGGCTCGGGCGAGGGCGAAGTCTTCGGCATCGATGATCTCGGTGAGCGTGAGGTTGCCGGCGACGGCCACGGCGAGGGTGAGGTAGATGGCAGAGCAGATGGCAATGGAGACCACGATCGCTCTGCCGGTGTTGCGGTGCGGCTCGACGATTTCGCCTCCGCTATTGGTGATCGTGGTGAAGCCCTTGTAGGCAAGGATCGAGAGCGCGACTGCAGCAAGGAACCCGTCGAGCGATGGTGAGGATCCGCCGGTTGTGGACCCGTTCGTGAAGTTGGCGGAGTCGGCATAGGCGAGGCCGACGATCGCGAAAGCGGCAAGGCCGCCCACCTTGAGGATGGCCATGATCCCTGCACTGGCTTGTACGAATTGGTTGCCGGCGAGGTTGATGGCGAATGCAACGACGAGCAGTGCGACGCCAAGCGCCGGAACCCAGAAGGAGCTCGACCCAAGGTCGACGATCTGGAGTAGGTAGGAGCCGAATGTGCGAGCGACCAGGCTTTCGTTGATCACCATGGAGACGTACATGAACATGGCGAACACGCCCGTGGTTGTGCCGAGTCCGTATTCCTCCTTGAGGAACATCGCAACCCCGCCTGATGAGGGGTAGGCGTTGGAGAGTTTGACATAGGAGTACGAGCTGAACGCAGCGACGACGGCGGCGACAAGGAAGGCGACGGGGAACAGGTCGCCGGCCAGGCCCGCCGCTTGGCCGGTAAGTGCGAAGATCCCGGCGCCGATCATCACCCCGGTACCGAGCGACACTGCACCAGGAAGGCTGAGGCTGCCCGCGATCTCGGCCCGTCCGCTGTGTTCGGGACTCTGCATTTCCCGGTCGTGCGATGGTGAGTGGTCCATGGGGATCAAGCTTCCAGTCTGATGCTTGTGGCGTGCGGGCTCTGCTGACTCTGGACTTGCCTACGACGGGACCGCTCTCTTCGACGGTGATCGGGTGGGCTCATTTGCACGTCGCGTACTCGTTTGCCTCGAAGACTTCAGCGCTTGTTCTGCTGCTTCACGAGCTTTCAGTGTTTCACGCCATGCGCCAGCGGCGTCGAGCATCCGAACTCGTGCTTCGTCGTGATCCTGCCTGAGGTCATGAGACGAGATTTCGCACAGCACCGCCAACATGTCGATGGTTGCTTCGGCATGGTCGGCGGTCGCCGTCCTACTGCTCTGTACGTGGCGGACCAATCTGCGATGGACTTGCCTCGGTACCTCAACGTCAGGATGGTCGAATCGAAGGAGTTCAGCGAGGGTCAGCATCGACTGCCAGCAGATGGCTCGAGCAGACTCTTCACGGTTGGCGCACAATTGCAAAGCGGTCTGATAGTGACGGATTCTCGAATGCCTGAACCACCAGTAGGCGGTTCCCGCCGCAATCGTCAGCAGCATGATGATGGAAGCGATGAGCACGATTGACGATCCCAAGCCTAGAGACTCCGACCATTATACGACAGACTGTAGTAAATCATTGCTCACTTTCGATACGTCAGCTCGGTCGCCATGCCAGCTTCGAGGTGATATGTGTTGTGGCAGTGCAGCATCCATCGTCCAGGATTGTCGGCGACGACGTCGATCGAGACGGATTGCATCGGATTGACGAGGACGGTGTCTTTGCGGGCTCCTCGCTCTCCGGCGAGCGCGAAGGTGTGCCCGTGTAGGTGCATCGGGTGGACCATCATCGTCTGGTTCGAGAACCGCAGGCGCAATCGCTCACCTGAGTCGACCTCGATGGGTTCGTGATCGCCGAATGCCGCTCCGTTGATTCCCCAGGCGTACTGCGACATCGAGCCGGTGAGGCCAACATCGACGACTCGGTCGGGATCTGTCGCAGGCAACGCAACGGCTTCGGTGGCTCGAGCCTTGGTGACGTCGAGGAGGCGCTTGTCGTGTTCGGGCAGTCGTTCGGGAACGTCGCCTACCGTCGCCGTGCTGTCGGAGGTCCGCAGCCAAGCCATGGCTTGACCAGGCTTTCGCTCGGCCAGCGCAACGATTGGCCACACACCAGAGGTCGGCTCGACGACGACATCAACGCGCTCACCCATGGAGAGTGAAACGGCGTCGATCTCGATTGGTTCGATCGGGAATCCATCGAGGTGGGTCACCGTCATGGACTGCCCGCCGATTGCCACCCGGTACAGCGTGTCGGACCCAGCGTTGATGAGGCGCAACCGAACTCGACCGCCACCCGGAACATTCACGGTCGGCGGATCATCGGATGGGCGACCGTTCAGGAGATGCATGGGATAGTCGACGTCGCCCTGGTCGTCCATCATCGCTCCCATGTCGGAACCGCCGCCCATCATCCCGCTCATGCCGCCCATCCCGCCGTCCTCGAGTAGCGCGGCAAAGGTGGTCTCGGGGCTGTTGCCATCGATGTCATCGAGCCAATCATCGAGCACGAGGACCGATTCCACGTCGTAGTCTCCGGGCTCTGCTGGATCCTCGACGATGATTGGGGCATACATGCCGCGATCGAGATCGAGGCCCATGTGGGGATGGAACCAATGCGTTCCCGGGTCGGGAACGATGAAGCGGTACGTGAAGAGCTCGCCTGCAGCGGTCGGATCCTGGGTCACATTCGGCACCCCATCCATGTCGTTGCGGATCGCAAGGCCATGCCAATGAATCGTGGTCGGGTCCGTGAGCTCGTTCTTCAGGTTCACCGTCAGTTCATCGCCGGCTCGCACGCGAATCTCCGGACCAGGTACCAGCCCGTTGTAGGCAACCGTCCTCACGGTTCGGCCGGCGAGATCCAGCTCGACTGGACCGGCCGTGAGATCGACGACCTTGCGACCTGCGCCGGTCACAACTCGCTGTGCCTCGCGTGCGGCGATGTCGCTCCCGGTGACGCCAACGGTCCCCGCTGAGGACTCTGAGGTACTGCATCCGCCGAGCCAAAGCCCTGCCGCGCCGGCCCCCGTTGAGATGAGAAAGCGGCGGCGACTCCACCTGGAGTTGGAAGACACTGTTGGATTCCTCTCGTATTGGTCGAACCGACAAAGTGTAGTAGTTGGCTGTGGGGTTCCTGCTGCAGGTCGCCTGCTGGAGTGGGGAACGGATTTCGCGGTGAGGGGCTGCCCTGCTGAAGGGAAGCGTTCATCATGCCGAAGGGCATCAAGTCATCACCTGAGTTCCGTGCTCAGGCTTGTCGTCAGGTCACCGAGTTCTCCCGGCCGACCCGTGA
>JBBQUN010000009.1:0-37077 GCA_038212405.1 Acidimicrobiales bacterium
CGCCCACTCCAATCGATCCGGGTAGGGACACAAGTCACTTGTCCCGACTCCTCACGGAATGTCGATGGTCTGACTGTCTTGGGGTTGAGCTGGGGTTGATGATCACGAACACTGCGGTTGAACGGCCGGTCTTACGTTCTCAGCATCGGGCAGACGCTTCGTCGGGCTCGAACGAGGACTTGGAGGTCGCGTTGTGGCACGAGCGGTTGGAATTGATCTGGGAACAACGAATTCGGTGGTGGCGATCATGGAAGGTGGGCAGCCGACGATCGTCCCCAATACCGAGGGGGCGCGAACGACTCCGTCGATCGTTGCGTTCACCAAGGACGGCACTCGCCTCGTCGGTTTGCTGGCTCGGCGTCAGGCAGTCCTGAATCCGAAGGGCACGATCGGTTCGGCCAAACGATTCATCGGTCGTCGTTTCGACGAGATCGAGCAGGAGCGGGGCACCGTCTCCTACGACGTCGAGGCCGGACCTGGCGGCGTTGCTCGTTTCAGCTTCGACGGCAAGGCGCACGCGCCGGAGGAGATCTCGGCGCAGGTGATTCGCAAGCTGGTCGATGACGCTTCGAAGTTCGTTGGGGAGAAGGTGACCGAGGCGGTGATCACCGTTCCCGCCTACTTCAATGACGCGCAGCGGCAGGCGACCAAGGACGCGGGCAAGATCGCCGGCATCGAGGTGCTGCGAATCATCAACGAGCCGACCGCAGCTGCGCTTGCCTATGGCCTCGACAAGTCCGAACCCGAGACCGTTCTCGTGTTCGACCTGGGCGGCGGTACCTTCGACGTCAGCCTGCTCGATGTGGGTGATGGCGTGATCGAAGTGCGGGCAACCGCTGGCGATACCCACCTCGGCGGCGACGATTTCGACCGTCGAGTTGTCGACTGGTTGGCCGATGCCTTCCAGTCCGAAAACGGTATCGATCTGCGTAAGGATCCGCAGGCGCTGCAACGGCTGTATGAAGCGGCCGAGAAGGCCAAGACCGAGCTGTCGACCACGACCGAGACCCATATCAACCTGCCGTTCGTGACCGCCGATGCGAACGGGCCCAAGCATCTCGAGCGGACGATGCGCCGTTCGGAGTTCGACCAACTCACCAAGGACCTGGTCGAGCGGTGTCGTAAACCGGTGGAGGGGGCGATGGCGGATGCCAAGGTCACGGCCAACGACATCGACCAAGTGGTGCTCGTCGGCGGTTCGACCCGTATACCCGCCGTGCAGGACCTGGTTCGGCGGCTCACCGGCGGCCGCGAACCGAACATGACGGTGAACCCCGATGAGGTCGTTGCCTCCGGTGCAGCGATCCAGGCCGCGATCATCAAGGGCGAGATGCACGATGTGCTCCTGCTCGACGTTGCGCCACTCTCGCTCGGTTTGGAGACCATGGGCGGTGTGATGACCAAGCTGGTGGACCGCAACACCACGATTCCGGCCCGTCGTTCCGAGACGTTCACCACGGCGACCGACGATCAACCGGCCGTCGAGATCGTCGTCCTCCAGGGCGAGCGCGAGTCCGCCGCCGACAACCGGGTACTCGGGCGCTTCCAGCTCGAGAACATCCGTAAGGCGCCTCGAGGCGTTCCCCAGATCGAAGTCAGCTTCGATATCGACGCCAATGGCATCGTGAATGTCTCGGCCAGGGACAAAGACTCCGGAGCTGTTCAGCAGATCACGATCAGTGACAGTTCCACGCTCGATCAGTCCGAGATCGACAAGATGATCGCAGCCTCCGAAGCCAACCGAGCCGAGGACCACAAGCTCCGTGAACTCGTCGATGCCCGCAACGCGCTCGACAGTGCCGCCTATCAGGTCGAGCATCTGCTGGCGGAGATGGGAGAGCGGGCGGCATCGCATGACCGGGCACGGGGAGAGCTCCTGATTGCGGAGGCGCGAACGATGGTCGAGGCCCGCAGCGCCGACCTGACCGCCATCCGCAGTAGCACGAGCGAACTCCAGCAGGTCTTCCACGGACTCGGCGCCGATACCGGCACGGTCGGCGCGGAGGCCGGAGCTGCCGGTGACACCGCAACCGGTCATCCCGGTGATGACGTCATCGACGCCGAGTTCACCACGGATTGAGCGAGCGCCAATGACCACCATCGACTTCTACAAAACGCTTGGCGTCGAACGATCGGCTTCCGCCCAAGAGATCCAGAAGGCGTATCGTGCCCTGGCCCGCAAGTGGCATCCCGACATCAACAAGGCTCCAGAGGCCGAGGCCAGGTTCAAAGAGATCAGCGAGGCGTACGACGCGCTGTCCGACCCAGACCTGCGGGCCCGGTACGACGCGTTCGGCAACGACTTTCGCCATGTGCCCGACGATGTCGACCCAGCGGCCTGGGCGGCACAACAGGCGGCGGGAGCGAGAGGTCGACGTAGCCCAGGCGGCCAACCGGGTGATGTCTTCGTCGATTACGGCGATCTTGGCGGCGCGGGCGGAGCCACCTTCGAAGATCTGTTCGGCGGCATGTTTGGTGGATCCGGAGGGTCGAGGCGGGGTGCCTCGGTACCCCGCCCGGGTCCGGATCAGGAGGTCGAGATCGAGCTGTCGGTCGTCGAGGCGTACCGGGGCGGCAAGCACAAGATCAGTTTGACCGGGTCGGGCGGTCAGCGACGGTTCACCGTCAACGTGCCGGCCGGAGTGACCGACGGTCAGCGCATTCGGCTTGCAGGCCAGGGTGCTCCCGGTCGTGGCGGCGGCCCCGCAGGCGACCTCTACCTGAGTGTTCGGCTTCGGCGGGGTGGACCATTCCGAGTCGATGGGCGAACCATCTCCGTCGATCTGCCGCTGACCCCGTGGGACGCAGCACTTGGCACGACGGCGGTGGTCGAAACGCCCGATGGCGAGGCCAAGGTTCGAGTTCCGGCCGGAACGTCGAGCGGCACCACGCTTCGATTGAAAGGCAAAGGAATGCCCAACACCAATGGCCCGGCCGGTGACCTCCACGCCGTCACCAAGATCATGGTGCCGAAGCAGCTCGACGACACCGAGCGAGAACTCTTCGTTCAACTCGCGGCTGCGTCCGACTTCGACCCACGGAGGCGATCATGACCGGACGCCAACTCGTCCCATGGACCACGATCGGGACCGAGCGGCTACAGCTCGAGTTGTTCTCTGCGGCATGCGGTGTTCATCCCGACCTCATGCAACGGCTCGTCGCCCTCGGATTGGTCGAGCCGGTCGAACAGGCCGGGGCCGATCTCTGGTTCGCGCCGACCCAAGTTCGCTCGGTGCATCGGATGCTGCGGTTGCGCCGCGATTTCTCCTTGAACTACGCCGCTCTCGGTCTGGTCATCGACCTGCTCGACCGCATCGATTCGTTGGAACGAGCCAACCGGCTCGGTCCCTGACGCACATCCAACCACCGCCCACTACTCAAAGAAGACAGACATGGATCCAAACCGGCTCACCCAACGTTCCCAGGAAGCACTTTCGGCCGCACAGTCGGTGGCGACAGGACTCAGCCAAACCGAGACCGACAACGAGCATCTGCTCGTTGCTCTGCTCGAACAACCCGAAGGTCTCGTTTCACGGATGCTCCGCCAGCTCGACGTCGATGTCGATGCCGTCATTCGATCGGCGGCTGGCATGCTCGCACGGCGCCCACGGGTCAGTGGTCCCGGCGCGGCACCGGGCCAGATCTATCCGAGTCGTCGATTGAGCCAGTTGCTCGACGCTGCTGACGCCGAGGCCAAGCGGCTCAAAGACGAGTACGTCTCGGTCGAGCACCTGTTCCTAGCGATCATCGACGAGGGCGGCGAGGCGGCGGGGGTGCTTGTCGACCATGGCGTATCTCGGGACGCGTTCCTCCGAGCCCTGACCCAGATCCGAGGGAATCAGCGGGTGACCTCGGCGACCCCCGAGGGAAGCTACGAAGCGTTGGAAAAGTACGGTCGGGACCTGGTTGCCGAGGCCCGACAGGGAACGCTCGATCCGGTGATCGGCCGTGATGGCGAGATCCGTCGGGCCATCCAGATCCTTTCCCGCAAAACCAAGAACAATCCGGTGCTCATCGGCGAGCCCGGGGTTGGCAAGACAGCGATCGTCGAGGGGTTGGCGCTACGAATCAACGACGGCGACGTTCCCGAGGGTCTACTCGACAAGACGGTCTTCGAACTCGACATGGGTTCGCTGGTGGCTGGAGCGAAGTACCGGGGTGAGTTCGAGGAACGGCTGAAGGCCGTGCTCAACGAGGTCCGTGGTGCCGAGGGTCGAATCCTGCTGTTCGTCGATGAACTCCACACGGTCGTTGGTGCCGGCGCAGCGGAAGGCGCAATGGACGCCGGCAACATGCTCAAGCCGATGCTGGCCCGCGGGGAGCTCCACATGATCGGAGCGACGACGCTGGATGAGTATCGCAAGCACATCGAGAAAGACGCGGCGCTCGAGCGGCGCTTCCAGCCAATCCTCGTGAACGAGCCCAGCGTCGAGGACGCCATCTCGATCCTTCGAGGTATTCGGGAACGCCTTGAGATCTTCCATGGCGTGAAGATCCAGGACGCGGCGCTCGTTGCTGCGGTCACGTTGAGTAGTCGATACATCTCGGATCGTTTCCTTCCCGACAAGGCCATCGACCTGGTCGATGAGGCCTGTGCCATGTTGCGGACCGAGATCGATTCGCTTCCCAGCGATCTCGACGAGATCACTCGCCGCGTCACCCGGCTCGAGATCGAGGAGGCGGCACTCGACAAGGAGACCGATGCTGCGTCGAAGCTCCGGCTCACCGAACTCCAGCGAGACCTGGCCGACCAGCGGGCCGAGGCCGACGCGATGCGGGCGCAATGGGAGTCCGAGCGGCAGGCGATCCGCAAGGTCCAATCCCTTCGCAAGGAGGTCGAACACGTTCGTACCCGGGCCGAACAGGCCGAACGGGACTACGACCTGAACGAAGCGGCACAGCTTCGCCACGGGCAGCTGCCCCAACTCGAACATCGTCTCGAAGCTGAAGAGGCGCGACTGGCCGAGAAGCAGGGTGACCACCGGCTCCTGCGCGAGGTGGTGACCGACGACGAGATCGCCGGCATCGTCGCCCGTTGGACCGGCATTCCGGTCAGCCGGCTGATGGAGGGCGAACGCAACAAGCTGCTGCGCCTCGACGAGGTCCTCCACGAGCGGGTGATCGGCCAAGAGGAGGCCGTGCAACTGGTTGCCGACGCAGTGATCAGGGCTCGTTCCGGTATCAAGGATCCCCGACGGCCGATCGGTAGCTTCTTGTTCCTCGGGCCGACCGGTGTCGGCAAGACCGAGCTGGCCAAGACCCTGGCCGCCGCGATGTTCGACAGCGAAGATGCGCTCATCCGCATCGACATGAGCGAATATCAGGAGCGTCACACGGTGAGCCGGTTGGTTGGCGCGCCTCCGGGATACGTCGGCTACGACGAGGGTGGGCAACTGACCGAGGCGGTAAGGCGTAAGCCGTTCGCTGTCGTGCTGTTCGACGAGGTGGAGAAAGCCCATAGCGATGTGTTCAACACGCTCCTCCAGCTGCTCGACGATGGCCGCCTGACTGACGCTCAGGGCCGCACCGTCGATTTTCGCAACACCGTCGTGATCCTCACGTCGAACATCGGATCGCCCCACCTGCTCGAAGGGATCACCGGGAGTGGCGAGATCAAAGAGGATGCCCGAGAGGCAGTGATGCGGGAGTTGCGCCATCACTTCCGACCCGAGTTCTTGAACCGTTTGGATGACATCGTGCTGTTCAAGCCGTTGGTGCTCAGCGAGATCGAACAGATCGTGGAGCTGATGGTCGATGAGCTGCGAGGTCGTCTGGGCGAACGCCAGATCGAACTGACGCTCACTCCCGAGGCGCTACAACACATTGCCGAGCAGGGTTTCGATCCGGTGTATGGGGCTCGGCCGCTGCGCCGTTTCATCCAGCACCAACTCGAAACCAGGATCGGCCGGGCGTTGTTGTCAGGCGACGTCGAAGACGGATCACGAGTCACGGTCGACCTCGTCGGCGATGAGCTCGAGGTGCGGTGGGATCATCTGGCAAAGAGTTGACGCCCGTTGGTTCGGGACGATCGGCCCTGCACGGCGCCGCTGGTCCGGCCCACGATCGTGGACGATGAGAGCCGAATCTGCATCGCGGCTCGAACCGACGGGCACCCGATCGAACAGTGATCTCTCTGCCCCGTGGGTCGAGCCGATCGAAGCCGTCGCCGCTCGCGTGTCTTCTCGGACTGGGGGCCTGTCTGCTGAAGAGGCGGCGTCTCGACACGCAGGTGGAGTTGGGTTTCACAGCCCGGCAGCAATGCCCGGGCGGCGACTGGCTCTGCGCCAACTGGATTCACCGATCGTGCTGTTGTTGCTGGGGGCGACGGCGTTGTCGATGGCGCTTGGCGATGTGATCGATGGGTCCATCATCTTGATGATCACCGCCACCAGTGCCACGCTCGGATTCGTGCAGGAACGGGGAGCGGTCCGCGCGGTCGAAGACCTGATGGCTGGGGTTCGGGTGCACGCCGATGTCCGTCGTGACGGTGTCGAGATAGAGGTGGCGCTCGACGACGTCGTACCGGGCGACGTGCTGGTGCTGCGGGCGGGGGACGTGATCGCTGGAGATGCCCGAGTCGTCGATACCGATTCGTTGTTGGTCGATGAGTCGGCGCTGACCGGCGAGAGCTTTCCGGTCGAAAAGCAACCGGAGCCGTTGCCGACAGAAACCGGGTTGAAGGACCGGGCGAACATGGTGTGGTGCGGTACCCACGTGGCGTCGGGCAGCGGTGTTGCCTTGGTCGTGGCGGTCGGCGATGGCACCGAGTTCGGCCGGATTCGGACCCGGGTGGCCAACGACCATGTGCCAACAGCCTTCGAGGTCGGTCTCCGCCGGTTCGGGTTGTTGATCATGCGGACCGCCGGTGTGTTGGTTGCTGGCGTGTTCGTGCTCAATGTGGCGCTGCAACGACCCATGCTCGAAGCGCTGCTGTTCTCGCTGGCGTTGGCAGTGGGACTCACCCCGCAACTCCTGCCCACGATCGTGACGGTCACCCTGGCGCACGGGGCGCGACAGATGGCGAAGCGGCGGGTCATCGTGAAACGGCTCGATGCCATCGAGGACATCGGCGCCATCGACGTGTTGTGCACCGACAAGACCGGGACCCTCACCATCGGGACCGTGACCTTGGACGCGGCAATCGATCCAGACGGCAACCCGTCGGAGCAGGTGCGCCGTCTGGCCTGGCTGAACGCCACCGGCCAGCAAGGATTCTTGAACCCAATCGACAAAGCCATAGCCGCCACACCGGAGCCCGAGTGGGCGAAAGCGCCATCAGTGGTCGCTGAGATTCCGTATGACTTCAGCCGCCGTGTCTTGAGTGTGATGATCAGCGATGCAGGGACCAACCTCTTGGTGACCAAGGGGGCGGTCGACTCGGTCCTGGCACGATGTGCCCTCGACGCTTCCGCCTCCAACCGGTACCACGATCGATTCGAACAGCTTTCCAGCCAGGGATTCCGGGTCCTGGGCCTGGCCACCAAGACCGTCGATGCCACGTCGGTAGGAGGCCAATCCCCGGTGATCGTCTCGGTCGCCGATGAACAGAACTTGACGTTCACCGGGTTCTTCTGTTTTTCGGACCCACCGAAGACCGACGCCGCAGCCGCGCTCGCCGAGTTGGCGTCGCTCGGCGTGACCACCAAGGTGATCACCGGCGACAACCGCTACGCCGCTGCTCATGCAGCAGCGGCCGTCGGTCTTGATGTGAGCCGAGTGGTCACTGGATCAGAACTCGACGGCCTCGATGACGCTGGCCTGGAGCAGTTGGTCGAGACCGCCTCGGTGTTCGCAGAAACAGCGCCGCTCGGCAAAGAGGCGATCGTTGCTGCGCTCCGACGTGGCGGCCACAACGTCGGGTACCTGGGCGACGGGATCAACGATGCCCCGCCGCTGCTCGGCGCCGACGTGGGGATCTCGGTTGACACCGCCGTCGACGTCGCCAAGTACTCCGCGGCGGTGGTGCTGTTGGACAAAGACCTTGCGGTGTTGGCCGAGGGGATTCGCGAGGGCCGTCAGGTCGTTGCCAACACCCTGAAGTACGTGCAGGTGACCATCTCGGCGAACGTTGGCAACATGATCTCCATGGCGGCCGCCACGGCGTTCTTGCCGTTCCTTCCGCTGCTGCCCCGGCAGATCCTGCTGCTCAATTTCCTGTCCGATATTCCCGGGATCACCATCGCCGCCGACCGGGTCGATCCCGAGGCCGTTGCCGAACCTCACGGATGGGACACTGCTGCACTGCGCCGGTTCATGCTCACGTTTGGGCTCATCAGTTCGGTGTTCGACATCGGCACTTTCATCGTGCTGCGCGTAGGTTTCGACGCTTCTGCGGAGGTGTTCCGAACCGGTTGGTTCATCGAGTCGACCGCCACCGAACTGGCCGTGATGCTCGTCCTCCGCACTCGGCGGGCAGCATGGCGCAGCCGACCCGGCACTGCCTTGCTTGCCAGCACTGCGCTCGTGGCCGGCCTCACCATCGCGCTGCCCCATTCGGCTTTGGCGAACGATCTCGGTCTCGCCCCGCCCCCGGCCGGTGTGCTTGTGGCGCTGGTCGTGATCATCACCGGATACGTCGTCGCTACCGAGGCGGCCAAACACCTGACCCGGGCAAGGCCGTTCGCCTCTGCCGAAACGCACCGCACCCAACAACCATGAAGACCGAAGATACCGATCAAGGAGGCCGCAATGGCCGCACGAGAAGTCGCCTGCCCAACGTGCGGAACACGCAACCGCACTCCCGTGGTCGCCAAAGGGCGACCACGCTGCGGGAAATGTCATGCTGAGTTGCCCTGGCTCGTCGACGTCACCACTGGTGAGTTCGATCAGATGATCGAGCAGTCGGGACTCCCGGTTCTCATCGACGTATGGGCTCCGTGGTGCGGACCATGTCGGATGGTGGCGCCGATGTTGGAGCAACTCGTCGTGGAGCGGGCCGGAACGGTCCGGGTAGCCAAAGTCAACGCCGATGAGGAGCCGGCCCTGTCCAGTCGCCTTCGAGCGCAGAGCATTCCGATGTTGGTGCTGTTCGACAAGGGAACAGAGATCGCACGCCAAGTTGGCGCAGTGCCCGCTCGTCAACTCAACCAGTGGCTCGACGAGTCGCTCGCCGCGCGCCGCAGCTGACGGGAAAACATCTCATGGCTGACTTCACCGCTCGCTCGTCTGGTTCCAACCATCGCCCCGGGAGGCGTCGATTGATCGGCGCGATTCTGGCCGGCGCCATACTCTCGTTGTCGGCGTGCTCCGATGACGGACAGGAGCTTGCCTCGCCGACAGCCGTAGCGTCGGCAGCCTCGGACAGCTCGACCCCGATGCCGATGGGGATCACGGTGGTCGGTCGGGGCGAAGTGCTCGGCAGTCCCGACACGACGACGGTCGTCGTTGGGGTGCGGGTCACCCGTGAGACCGTGGCTGAAAGTTCTGCGGACGCAAGCACTCGAGTCGATGCGATGGTGTCGGCGTTGGAGGCGGCGGGAGTCAATCGGTCCGATATCCAGACCGAGAACCTGTGGATCCAACCGGAGTACAACTATTCAGATCAGGGTTCGGTACTGATCGGTTTCACCGTCTCCAACACGATGCGGGTCACGATCCGTGACGTCGAGGGTGCCGGCGCGATCATCGACGCTGCGGTATCTGCGGGAGGCGATGAGGCGGTCGTTGACTCGGTCGGATTCGGGCTGGTCGACAACGCCGAGCGCCTGGCCGAAGCCCGGGACCGGGCGTGGGCCGATGCGGTGGCCAAGGCCGAGCAACTGGCCGGCCTGGCCGATCGTTCGCTGGGCGAAGTCGTCACCATTACCGAAAGCCTGGCCGGGGCTGGTGGCGAAGTGTTCTACGGAGGAGGCGAAGGCGACATGGGTGGGATGCCGTCCGGTCAGGTAAGCACCGTCGTCACGATCACTGTCGTCTACTCGATCTCGTGACGATGCAGGAGGCGGAAGACTCTGGCCCGCCGCTCCGTTGTTGACGGCAGTGAAGAGATGACGGTGGTCTGGTTCGTTTTCGCGGCTCTCGGGCTTGCGGCTGCGATCTGGGCCAGCGGACATGCCTTGGATGCTGCAGTCAGACTCGGAGCTCATCTGGGACTGTCGAGTTTCGTCATCGGCGTGACGATCGTGGCTGTGGGAACAGATCTTCCCGAAGTAGCGAACAGTCTCATCGCTTCGGCCCGCGATCACGGTGACCTCAATGTCGGCGATTCGATCGGCTCGGTCGTCACGCAGATGACGGTCGTTCTCGGAGTCCTTTGCTTCGTCGGCGGGCTCGAGTCGTCACGGCGATTCATACTCACCGTCGGTGTGATGACGGTGTTGTCGTTGCTGACAGGTTCGCTGCTGTTGTCCGACGGCCGCTTCGGCCGTGCTGATGGTGCCTTGCTCGTCGCCTTCTGGTTGGGCGGAACCTTCATCATCCAGCGGCCTGCCGTACGAGAGGTCAGGACAACGAAGGAGCCAGGCGTGACGCGTCGCCTCGCGGGACGGACACTGGTCTACCTCTCCCTCGTGGGCGCAGGTGCAACCGTGGCAGTCGAGTCGTTCACCCGGGCGGCTGAGTCCCTGGGCGCTCCCGAGTACCTACTCAGCTTTTTCGTTCTGGTCGCTGGAACCTCGCTCCCTGAGCTCGTCATCGACCTCCGGGCGCTCCGCCAGGGATCGGGCGAGCTGGCGATGGGCGATCTGCTCGGCTCCTCGTTCGTCGATGCGACGCTGTCTCCTGGCATCGGGCCGCTGTTGTTTCCGACGGTGCTGAGCGCCGGCATCGAGAGGGGAAGCCTCGTCGCGGCGGTGATCGTGGCCGCGGTGACCGTGTTGCTGATTCGTTCCCCGGTCCCAACTCGATGGACCGGTGCCGCACTCATCGCGATGTATCTGGCGATGTATCCGCTACTCCTGGCCTAGCGCTCATGTAGCCAAGGGAATCGAGGCCCAGGTCCGAGGGTCTCAGGAGGGCTCGGTAGTGGCTCGCGCCAGTCCGAAGGCGCCGGCGACGGAGACGAGGAGTGCAGCAGCGATCATGGCGAGCGCTCGAGAGTCCAATGTCTTGAGTCCGAGAACGGTGCGTAGCCCCGGCACGGTGATGGTTGCGACCTGGAGAAGGACGCTGGCGGCGACGATGCCGTTGAGTATGCGATTCGGAAGGGGACGTACGGTGATCAGGCGGGCCGGGTAGACGAAGGCTAGTTGTGCGAGAGATTCGTAGAGGAAGACGGCCGTGCGGGTCTCGTCGCCGCTGTAGTCCAGCGCCGGGAGGAGAAAGAAGAGGCCGATACCGAGACTTGCCTTGACGATGCCGCTGACCACGATGAATCGGATACCGGCTCGGGTGAGTAGGGGAGCGGAGGGCGATCGTGGTCGTCGTTTCATGACGCCTGGGTTGCGATCCAGTCCGAGGGCGAGGGCGGGAGGGCCGTCGGCGATGACGTTGATCCACAGGAGCTGCGCTGCGGTCAGGGGAACGAGCAGCTGCCCGGCGCTGTCGCGCAGATCGCCGATCGCGGCGCCGACGACACCGACGGTCACGAGTATGACGAGGGCAACATTGGTGGAGAAGAGGAATCGGAGGAATTTCTGGATGTTGTCGTAGATCCCGCGTCCTTCCTCGATCGCAGCTCCGATGGTGGCGAAGTTGTCGTCCAGAAGGACGAGATCGGCGACTTCTCGGCTCACATCGCTGCCCCGTTGACCCATGGCGACGCCGACATCAGATCGCTTGAGAGCCGGGGCGTCGTTGACACCGTCCCCGGTCATGGCCACGATCTCGCCCTGGGCCTTGAGCGCTTCGACGAGGGTCAGTTTGTGCTCTGGGCTGACTCGGGCAAAGACACTGACGTTGGCCACGGCCTCGCCCAACTCCTTGGCGTCGAGACGATCGAGATCCTCGCCGGTCAGCGCTCGCTCGGCTGGAATGGCGAGCTTGGCGGCGATCGCCTTGGCGGTGGCAGGGTGATCGCCCGTGATCATCAAGACACGGATCCCGGCTGCGTGGGCGGCGGCAACTGCGTCGGGCACTTCGGGTCGTGGTGGATCCCACAGTGACGCGGTGCCGAGCCAGGTGAGGTCGTCCTCGGCGTCGTCTGGGGACCATGCGAAGCCGAGCACTCGGTAGCCGTCAGCTGCTGCTGCCTCGATTTGATCGGTCCAGCGTCGGCGTGCCGATTGGTCGAGAGAGCTTCGAGCCAGGAGGACCTCGGCTGCGCCCTTCAGATACGAAACGTTGTGTCCGTCCTCGGTCACGCTGACCCGCATGAATCGCGATGCGGAGTCGAACGGTCGGATGGAGTCTCGCGGGTGATCCCTTCGGACCATCATGGGGTCGGTCCCATGCGCTTTGGCGTAGGTGTAGAGCCCGAGCTCGAGAGGGTCACCGACGGTGCCGTCGGGTTCGGCGTCGGCAGCGAGGACCATGGCCTTGAATGCCCGTTGCGGATCAGGGGAGTCGAGCTGTCGCACCGTCATCGTGTTCTCGGTCAGCGTGCCGGTCTTGTCGGTCGCGATCACGGTCACCGAGCCCAGCGCTTCGACCGCCGACAGCTTGCGAACCACGGCCTTGCGGACACTCATCCGCTCGGTTCCCAACGCGAGCGTCAGGATGAGCACGGCAGGGAGACCCTCGGGCACCGCGGCGACGGCAACCGCCACGGCAAACAACAGCGCTTCGTCGAGATGGCCGATGCCTTCGACCCCGACGCCGGCGACGGTCAGCACCACGGCCAGTGCTGCGATCCACCGGGCGATGCGGTGACCGAAATGCTCCATTCGCCGTTCCAGCGGCGTCTGCTCGGCCTCGACTCCGGCAAGCATCGTCGCGATGCGACCCATCGCAGACGTCGCCCCGGTGCGTGTGACCTCGATCCAGGCGAGCCCGCGCACTGCGAGCGTTCCCGAGAGGGCTTCGTCACCGATCGCTCGTTCGACCGGCACCGATTCGCCGGTCAACACCGATTCGTCGATCTGGAGAGCCTGTTCGCTTGCGAGCACGCCGTCGGCAGCTATCCGATCGCCGGCTTCGACCCGCATCAGGTCGCCGGGCACGATGCCCGTCGCGTCGATCTCAACGAGGTGTTGATCTCGCAACACCCACACTCGCGGCGCCGCCATTTCTCGAAGCCGCTTCAGTGCGTCTTCGGCCCGGTACTCCTGCCAAACGCCCATTGCGGTGTTGAACACCAAAATCGTGGCGATGGCGAGCGACTCGAACGGCCAGGCATGAGACCCTTCGATGACCCAAACGGCGAGATCGAAGGCGAGGGCGAAGAGCAGGATGTAGATGATCGAACTTCGAAGCTGCCGCAGCACTCGCGTCCACCAGCGCGTGGCTGCGGTCTCGGGAAGCGCATTCGGGCCGTAGCTGGCGAGCAGCGCCTCCGCTTGTGCGCTCGTCAAACCGGCCGTGCCGGCATCGAGATGATTCTCCACGGTCAAGCGCCTCGCAACGCCTGCGCAGCCCGGGACCACGGGGAGCCATCGACTCCGACGAACGTGCTGCGAGTAGTGTCGTTCACCGCGCCCCGATGACGGCCATCGAAAAGTTGGCATGATTTGCCGACAACGCGGCGATGCTCCCGATGTGGCGAAGGTCCGGGCCGGCCGAATCGCCGACACGACCGACAACAACGAGGTCTGCCGATTCGCGGCGGGCGACAACGTCGGTGTCAACGATGATCCGCTTCATGTCGATTCGACGTTCGATGAGGGTTCGTCGAGGTCGTCCGACGCGGCTCCCTGGCTCAATGCTGCTCGATGCCGCGCAAGTTCTTCCTTCATCGAGATCTGATGCCGGCGACGATGCCGCCAGAGCAGCCCGACGATCTCGTCGAACACGACACCGACGAGCACAGCGGCGAGCAGGATCGCAACAAGCGGTGCGTTTGCATCCCAGGCAAGGAACTCGAGATGGGCGTCTTCGGTGTTCTGTACTGCAGCAACGATGACCACGATGGTCAGCAGGATGCCAACGAGAAGGGACGCCGAGTAGCCGGCACCGAGGACCTGACCCGACGCACTTCCCTGATCGTACGATGTTTCCGAATCACCATGTGATCGATCGTGCAGCTTCATCATGGCCCTCACTTCCTCGCACGAGAGCCGATGCCCTCAACGTACTCATCGTGCGAAAAGTCCGATCGTGCCGAAAGAGCACAACGTCCCTGTGGGACGAGGGTTCGGGCCTCCCAGTATGGGAGCGAGATGGTGCGGCGCAGCCCAACACGCGCCGCCGTGCCCGAGCAGTGGATCGGAGGCGTAGGTGCAACTCAGGATCGGCGTGGTCATTCAGAGTCGAGACGGTGCTGCCCAGGGACTGCGGCGCTGTGTGGACTTGGCTCGGCGAATCGATGCGCAGCTCCACGTCATCGACATCACCGAGCCGGCAGCGCATTGGCTGTCGCTTCACCACACTCAGCGCGGTGGCGATGAGGAACATCTACGTGGAAGGCGAGCGATTCTGGAACGATTCGTCGGCCACGTGAGGTCTGGCGGAGTGGAGGTGTCGGTGGCTGCCCGCCGGGGACGGCGGATCGTCGAACTCATCAATGAGATCCGTGAGGCCTCGATTGACCTACTCGTGATCGTTGCTGACGACGCACGGCAATCGCCGACGACAGCGGAAGCGTTTGTCAATCGAGTGGTTCGCAAGGCACCTGTGCCGGTCCTCGTGCTTCGGCCGCTCGAGCACGGTTCTGCTGGAACAGTGGTCGCTCTGGACATCTCGATTACTGACGAATCTGGTTTGATCGTCGAATCGGTCGCCCGACAGGCGATCGCTGTTGCCTCAGATCTGGCGCCGACTCTGTTCTTGAAGGTCCTGGAACTCCCTGACGATGCGCTCTGGGACGGCATCGAGCTGGACGAATTCGCCAATGATGCATCCGATGCCAGCCGCCAGCGCCTGGAGGAGTTGGCCAGCTCGATCGAGCCAACGAGACCCGTCACCATCGAGGTACGTGTCGGACAACCAGCTGCCGAGATCGAATCGTTGGTTCGCTTACGCAGTCCCGAGCTCTTGGTGCTTGGGACGGTCAGTGATGCAGACCAGCCGGGGCTGATGCTCGGCAACACAGCCGAAGCGCTCCTTCGAAGCGCCACCTGTTCGGTCTTGCTGGTCAAGCCCGTCGGCTTCGTGTCCCCGTTGTGCTGAAAGCTAAGCGTGTCGGCAGCCGCCGGCGTTTGGCTCGGCCCTCGAATTTCGACTGCCGGTGATCGCGTGCTGACCGAGTTTCACCTCGCCTATCGGCCTGGACCGATCCTGGCCACGCCCTTGCGATGCACGAGAGGTAGTTGATGTGATCCAAGCTGCAGGCCCTGAGGAACCGGGCGAGGGTTGGGCGACTCGGTCGGGTTTCATTCTGGCAACGATCGGTTCGGCAATCGGTGTCGGAAGTATCTGGAAGTTCCCCTACGAGGTCGGCTCCAACGGCGGTGGAGCCTTCGTACTCGTCTACCTCGTCGGCCTGGCGCTGGTCGTGGTTCCGCTCATGTTGGCGGAGTTTGCGTTGGGCAACCGTGGCCGCGCCGACGCCGCGACGAGTGTCGCCATCGTGGCAGTCGAGGCGTCGGCGACGAAACGCTGGGGGCTCTTCGGGCTGCTCGGAGCCGTCACGTCCTTTTTGATCCTGAGTTTCTACGCGGTCATTGGCGGATGGACACTCATCTACGCGCTCGACACCGTTGCGAGCGGTATTCCCGCCGACCCTGCGAGCGTGAGCGATCGATTCGACTCACTGCTGGCCTCGCCTGCACGGATGGCGCTGTTTCAGGCGCTGTTCCTTGCCGCAGTGGGGGGCGTGGTGATGCGGGGCGTGCAGCACGGGATCGAGGCCAGCATGAAGGTACTGATGCCGTTGATGATGTTTCTGCTCCTGGTCCTGGCTGTCTATTCGATGCGCAACGGTGATGCCGAGGAGACGATGAGGTTCTTGTTCGTTCCCGATCTGGACAAGCTCACGGGTCGAGGTGTGCTCGACGCCTTGGGGCTCGGGTTCTTCTCCATCGGTGTCGGTCTCGGCATTCTGCTCACCTATGCCGCCTACAGTCCACCCGACGTGGACCTCAAGACCGTGGCGGTGGCCTCGGTCGTCGCCGACACTGCCGTCTCCCTGATTGCGGGACTGGCCGTTTTCCCGGTGGTCTTCGCCAACGATCTCGATGCGGCCAGTGGGCCTGGTCTGGTCTTCGAATCACTACCTGTCGCCTTTGGCACGATGCCTGCCGGGCGGTTCGTTGCCGCTGCGTTCTTCGCCTTGTTGACGATTGCAGCTCTTGGGTCCGCCATCTCGATGCTCGAAGCGGTCGTCGCGGTACTCGATCGCCGCTTGGGATGGACGAGAAGGCGTTCGGTCCCGGTGGCGGTCGGAACCTGTTGGATCGCCGGGTTGGCAACGGTGTTGTCGTTCAATCGCTGGAATGGCGTCCACCCACTGGGTGGTATCGCTCGATACGCAGACGCCACACCCTATGACTTGCTCGACGACGCAACATCCCAACTCCTGCTCCCGCTCGGCGGGCTCGCGCTCGCGGTTTTCACCGGCTGGGTACTGCCTGATCGTGTGCTTGGTGAGGAACTCCGGCTCGAGGGCCGGCCGCTTGCCGGGCTTCGATGGATTCTGCGGGTGGTTGCGCCGTTGACCATCGGCGTGGCCGCGGTGGCCTCGATACTTGGCTGACCGTCGGTGCCCCGGAGGAGTCAACGACCGTACCGGCGGCGCTGACGCGCACCGTCATATGGCCGCGCCATGGCTTTGTGCCCTGGCGTTTGGCCTCGAGCATGTCGGACAATGATCGGTGGATCGAGCAATCAATAGGGAAAGCGAGTGAGCCGTGGGCTTCATCGTGGTTGGGCTGGATGGATCGCAAACGTCGCGGTCAGCGTTTGCCGAAGCAGTGCGTGAGGCGGTATGGCGGCAGGCGAGTGTTCTTGCGTTGCACGTCGTCAGCATTCCCATTTCGATGGGAGCCGAGTACGGGGCCGTGATCGATATCGGCGCCCTCCGCCAGGGAGGTAGTGAGTTGGTCGAGGCGGAGCTGGCAGCGCTCGAGGCGTCGTATGGGTCTGGCTTCCCGGTTCCTGTCGAGTCACGAGTGGTGTTCGGTCACGCCGGTGCGGAGTTGATCAAAGCTGCCAACGATGGTGAGGATGGGCCGGCAGAGATGGTGGTGCTCGGGTCTCGTGGATACGGCGGCTTCAAAGGCCTGTTGCTCGGGTCAGTGACCACCTACGCCGTGCATCATCTGACCTGTCGACTCCTGATCATGCCGACAGTGAACCCGGACACGTGAGCGTGTCTCACCCCAAATGCAGCACACGCGGACTGTCCAATCGAGTGGATGGTTGCGGGGTGATCGAGGTCGGAGGGTGCTTCATGGCGAGGCGATGAGGTATCGCAAGTTGATCACGCGGATGGTCGATCTCTTGCTGGTCTCGTCGTTGGCGCTGGTGGTGTCGACGGCGCTGATCATCGAGCGGTTCGATATCAACGGGTTTCGTCCTCACGAGTTGGCGGGCTACGGCATGACGGTGCTCGTCGTCTTCCACATCGCGCTACACCGCCGCTGGGGACGTCACCGGCCGAGTCGGGTCGAGATCGCGGCCGACACCGAGCAGCTCCAGTCTGAGGCGCCACCGACGGTGGAACACAGCGGGGGCTCGCGGCGGGCCGTTCTCGCGTCGCTCATTGCGGGTGCAGCAGGACTTGCCGCTGGTTGGCGAGCCAGGTCCGAGGCGTTGCCGAATGTCTACGAGGAGGGCGACGTCGGACTCTTCTACCATCGAGAGAGTTCGCTCGGTGTGCAGGGACTGTTGGGCGGCCTGCTCGACTGGGGGAGCCGGCCGCCGCAATACAAGGACTTCGCTCCGGCCGGTAGCGTCCCGCTTCCGCCCATCGCCGCGCTGCCGGTCATGAGCGTTGCTCAGGCCATCGAGCAACGCCGATCGCGACGCACGTTCGCCGACCGTGCCATGACGGCCGAGGAGCTGGCATGGATGGTCCATGCAGCAACGGGGATCACGAGCGATGACGGGAACCGCACGACGCCGTCGGCGGGAGCCCTCTACCCGATCGAAACCTACGTGGCCGTCAGTCGTGTCGATGGGATCGAGCCCGGCCTCTATAACGTCGACGTGCGGGCACTGGCGCTCCAGCCGGTCCGCTCCGGCTCGGTGGCGGGCAACGTGATGGTCGCTGGCCTCGGCCAGGACTTCCTCCAAACGGCATCGGCAGTCTTCGTACTCAGCGGCTCTTTCCAACGCACCCGCTGGAAGTACCGAGCCCGTCACTATCGGTACGTCTGCTGGGAGGCGGGACACATCGCGCAGAACCTCTACCTTGCCGGTGAGGCTGCCGGTTTGGGAGTCTGCGTGGTCGGAGCGTTCTTCGATGACGCGCTGAACGATCTGCTGGGGGTGGACGGACGCGAGGAGGCCGCGCTCGGGCTCGTGGCCGTCGGACCTCGCTGAGCGCCTCCGACGCGGGACCTTCGTCTCTGGCCGCTCGCCACATGCGAGCGCAAGCTTTGAGCGACAAGATCGAAATGGCCGTTGACTGGAGAGGGACCCGGCGATGCTTCCCGAGATTCGAACGACGCAGCTTCTGCCACCGACGATCATCGACCTCGCCGGTTTGGGGTCGCTGATCGGGGAGCTGGAGAGCCGGGGCTACGAGGTCTTCGGCCCGCAGGTGCGTGACGGTGTCATCGCTCACGACATCCTTCGCTCGGTCGATGACCTACCTCTCGGTTGGACCGATGAGCAGGAGGCAGGCCGGTACCGATTGGTGCCGCGCCGCGACGCCGCACGATTCGGCTATGCGGTCGGACCACAGTCTTGGAAGGAGATTCTTCACCCCTCACGGACCAAGGTCTGGACGTTGTCGAAGACGTCCGATGGGCTGAGCGTGAGCATGCACGAGCCGGAGGCGCCCAAGCGCGCCTTCATCGGCGTGCGACCGTGCGAGTTGGCCGCGATCCACAAGCAGGATCGCGTTCTCCTCGAAGGGACGCATCCGGACCCGAGCTACGGCGCAAACCGAGAACACCTCTTACTCGTTGTTGTCAACTGCGGCGATCCTGCCGCGACGTGTTTCTGCACGTCGATGGACACCGGCCCATCGGCAGGCCCAGGATTCGATCTCGCGTTGACCGAACTGGTCGACGATGAAGACGTTCGTTACCTCGTCGAAGTCGGCAGCGAAGACGGTGCAGGGGTTCTGGCGGAGCTGCGAACCACGCCAGCGACCGTCGATGATGTGTCGAAGGCACGTCGGGCCGTCGAGACGGCTGCGGAGGGCATCGCTCGTCAGCTCGACACCGTCGGGATCAAGGATCTGCTCTACGACAACCTCGACAGCCCGATCTGGGAGTCGATCGCCGAGCGTTGCCTCACGTGCGGCAATTGCACGCTGGTGTGTCCCACCTGCTTCTGTACCGATCTCGTTGATGTCACTGACCTCACCGGAGAGCACAGTGAGCGATGGCGGTTGTGGGATTCGTGTTTCAGCCTGGAGTACTCCCATCTCGGTCCCGGCCCGCATCGGGCATCTGGGGCGTCGCGTTATCGCCAGTGGATGACACACAAGCTGGCGAGCTGGATCGACCAGTTCGACGAGTCGGGTTGTGTCGGCTGCGGTCGGTGCATCACCTGGTGCCCGGTCGCCATCGATCTCACGGCCGAAGTGAATGCCATTCGCGAAGGAGCCGAACGATGAGCAGCACAACGACGGCGACGCCAAGCCCATATGCGATTTCACCGCTCCTGGTCCCACAGCCCTATCGAGTGCTCGACAAGGTGAAGGAGGGGGAGCACGTCTGGACATTGCACATCGCCCCGGTCGACGGAGCGCTTCCCCCCTTCGAACCGGCGCAGGTGAGCATGCTGGGCGCGTTCGGGGTGGGCGAGGCCGCGATCTCGATCAGTTCGGCTGCCGGCAACTCCGACTATCACGCCTACACGATTCGTCGGGCAGGTCCGATTACCAATGCCCTGGTCGACACGCCGATCGGTGGGCTGATCACCGTGCGCGGACCGTTCGGCAGCTGTTGGCCACTCGATCGACTCGACACCGGCGCGCTCGCGATCATCGCCGGGGGCCTTGGCCTGGCCCCGCTGCGCGCGGTCATCGACCGCGCCGTTCACCGTCTCGACCGACTGGACCGCCTCGGCATCGTGCTTGGAGCGAAGACACCGAGTGATCTGATCTACCGCGCCGACCTCGATCGATGGCGCAAGGCAGGTGCGCAGGTCACGCTGACGGTCGACGCTGGTGACGATGAATGGAACGGATCGGTCGGTCTCGTGCCCGATCTGCTGGGGGCAACACCCGGACTCGACATGGAGTGGGCTGACACGACAGCGTTCGTTTGTGGACCCGATGTGATGATGCACTTCACCGCGGTCAAGTTGCTCGATCTCGGGGTGCCGGTCGATCGAATTTGGATGACCCTCGAACGGAACATGCAGTGCGGAAACGGTTTGTGCGGGCACTGCCAACTGGGTCCGTTCATTGTTTGCCGCGATGGCCCCGTCGTGAACTACGCCGAGGTCGCTCCCTTCCACCGGATACAGGAACTGTGAGGTGACGCCATGAACTCAGCGAGCGAAGCAGCGGACGAGAAACCGAGCCTGGCGGTGTGGAAGTTCGCATCGTGCGATGGCTGTCAGCTGAGCCTGCTCGACTGCGAAGACGAGCTTCTTGCCGTTGCGGGCCGCCTCGAGATCGCTTACTTCCCCGAAGCTTCGAGCGGAATGCTCGACGGGCCCTACGACATCAGCCTCGTCGAAGGATCGATCACGACACCGCACGATCTCGAGCGAATCAAGGACATCCGTGCGCAATCGGGGGTACTGATCACGATCGGGGCCTGCGCGACCTCGGGTGGAATACAGGCGCTGCGCAACGGCGCCGACATCGAGGAGTTCATTGGCATCGTCTACGCCAACCCGGAGTTCATCTCGACGCTCGCAACGTCGACGCCGATCAGCGATCACGTGAAGGTCGACTTCGAGCTGCGGGGCTGTCCGATCGACCGGTGGCAACTCGTGGAGGTCATCGTCGCCCACCTTGCGGGGCGGCCGTCGCGTATTCCGACAACGAGTGTGTGCATGCAATGCAAGGCGAGAGGGAACCCGTGCGTGATGGTGGCCCACGGTACGCCATGCCTCGGCCCGGTCACCCAGGGCGGATGTAACGCACTCTGCCCTGCGTACAACCGAGGGTGCTACGGCTGCTTCGGCCCAATGGAAAGCCCGAACACCGCAGCGCTCGCCGAGCAGTTCGTGCATCTTGGGCTGCGTGATGACGCCATCGCCCGCATGTTCCGCAGCTATGCCGGCTGGGCCGAACCGTTCAAGCAAGAAGCCGATCGATGGGACGCATCATGACCGACGGGACTGTCGAGAAGTCGACCAGCGACAATGTCGAGAAGTCGACCAGCGACAATGTCGAGCTGCATGTGCCGGTGCTCGCCCGGGTCGAGGGCGAAGGTGCGATGCACGTCAAAGTGGTCGACGGCGAGGTGACCGACATCCGACTCGAGATCTACGAACCGCCTCGCTTCTTCGAGGCGTTCCTGCGTGGCCGTGACTACACCGAACCCGTCGACATCACTGCCCGCATCTGCGGGATCTGCCCCGTGGCGTACCAAATGAGTTCCGCCCACGCGATCGAGCGGTTGTGTGGGGTGCAGGTCGGCGGCTCGATCCGCGAGCTTCGGCGGTTGCTGTACTGCGGTGAATGGATCGAAAGCCATGTGTTGCACATCGGGTTCCTGCACGCTCCTGACTTCCTTGGGTACGACTCGGGCATCGCCATCGCCGCCGACCATCCGAAGATCGTCGAAAGCATCCTGACGCTGAAGAAGACCGGCAACGACATCGTCGAACTGCTGGGCGGTCGCCCGATCCACCCGGTGAACGTGCGCCTCGGCGGCTTCTATCGTTCGCCTTCACGTACCGAGCTCGGGACCCTTGTCGGACCGCTCATGGCTGCTCGGGAAACCTGTGAGGAACTCGTTCGATGGACCGCCGGGTTCGACTTCCCCGACCTCGAGCAAGACTACGAGTTCGTCTCGCTGCGCCACCCGGAGGAGTATCCCTTCAACGAGGGCCGGATCGTCTCGAACAAGGGTCTCGACATCGACGCCTCGGAATTCGAGGAGCACTCACGCGAGCAACACGTCGCCCACTCGACGTCGTTGCATTCGACACTGGTCGATCGCGGTTGGTACCACGTTGGCCCGCTCGCCCGATATGCGAACAACTTCGACCTGCTCACGCCAGGTATCCAAGAACTCGCTCGCGAGGTAGGGCTCGGCCCGGTGGTGAGCAACCCGTTCAAGAGCATCGTGGTGCGGGGCCTGGAGACGCTGTACGCGATCGACGAGGCCCTACGGATCATCGGGTCCTACACACCGCCGACGGAACCGTTCGTCGAGGTGCCACCCCGTGCCGGTATCGGATGGGCGGCAACCGAAGCGCCCCGAGGATTGCTCTACCACCGATACGAAATCGACGAGCAAGGGCGCATCCTCACGGCGCAGATCGTTCCCCCGACGGCGCAGAACCAACCGACCATCGAATCCGATCTCCGTCGGTTCGTGACCGACAATCTGCATCTCGACCAGGACGAGCTTCAGTTGCGCTGCGAGCAGAGCATCCGCAACTACGACCCCTGCATCTCGTGCTCGACACACTTCCTCAAGCTGACGGTCGAACACCAATGATCGGCCGATGGTTGTGATGCGAAGTCTGCCGGTGTTGGTGATCGGTGTTGGCAACCGCGACCGAGGCGATGATGCGGTGGGGCCGGTCGTCGCTGATCTGTTTGCCGGCCGAGACGGGGTGGCGACCTTCGTGGCGGAGGGCGATCTCTCGGATCTTTCCTTGCGCTGGGAACGAGACCAGCGTGTGGTGATCGTCGACGCCATGTCGAGTGGGTGTCGGCCGGCAACGATCGTACCGATCGATGCGCTCGACGAACGGCTGCCGATCGACCCAGGCCTGGTCTCGAGTCATGGTGTTGGTCTTGCCGCGGCGATCGAGCTCGGACGGATCCTCGACCGTCTCCCCGAGCAGCTCACGATCATTGCAATCGAAGCCACGGCCTTCGAGCTGTTCGGCGAGCTCACTCGCGAGGTTGCCGAAGCGATTCCGTTGATCGTGGACCATGTCGAGCGTGCGCTCGGACTCTCGCCTTGCGAGGTCGAGCCGAGACAGGAGGAGCATCGTGCACGAACTGTCGATGTGTGAGTCGATCGCCAACACGGTGCGAGAACATGCGAGCGGGCGCGACGTGCGGCGGGTCTACGTCAGCGTCGGGCATCTACGTCAGGTTGTTCCCGAGTCCCTGGAGTCTTGCTGGAAGCTGGCGGTCGCCGGCTCGTCACTCGACGGTTCGGAGCTGGTGGTCGACCACGTCCCGGCAGCGGTGTCGTGTAGGGACTGCGGCGCAACGAGCACCCTCTCCCAACCGATCTTGCAATGCGACTCCTGTGGCGGTGTGAACATCGTGTTCACGTCGGGTGAGGAGTTCATCGTCGAATCGATCGACCTCGCCCCCGCCGAAGGCAAGGGCAGTTGAGGTGGGTCGGGACGTGTCTGTCGTCGAGCGGATCGAGATCACCGGTGTGGTGCAGGGCGTTGGCTTCCGTCCCTTCGTGCACCGTCTCGCCGGCGAACTCGGTCTCGATGGCCATGTCGGCAACGACTCGTCACGAGTGTTCATCGAGGTGTCTGGCTCGTCCGAGGTCCTCGATCGGTTCGTCGAACGACTCCACACCGATGCACCGCCGCTCGCTCGCATCGAGCGTGTCGAACGCGTGCAACGCGTTGGTGCAGCCGACCGTGGTTTTCATATCGTAGAGAGCCGGTCTGTTGCCGGCCGACGCACCCTCGTTCCGCCAGACACTGCGCTGTGCACCGATTGCGCACGGGAGTTGTTCGACCCGAGCGATCGACGGTTCCATCATCCGTTCATCACGTGCACCAACTGCGGCCCGCGTTTCACGATCATCGAATCGCTGCCCTACGACCGCGACAACACGACCATGGCCGGATTCGAAATGTGCAGCGCCTGCAGGTCGGAGTACGGCGACCCGAACGATCGCCGATACCACGCGCAACCGATCGCCTGCCACGACTGCGGACCCGAGCTGGCGTTTCACTCGCCGATCCCTGCCATCGGTGACGACCCGGTCGAGCGCGCCATCGCCGCCTTGGCTGCTGGTGGTGTCGTTGCCATCAAGGGCCTCGGTGGCTACCACCTTGCCTGCGATGCAACCGACGACGTCGCCGTGACATCGATACGCACTCGCAAACACCGTCCCGACAAGCCACTGGCGATCATGGTCGCCGACCTCGCCCACGCCGAAGAGTACGCCTTCGTCAGCGAGGCAGAGGCGGAACTGCTCTGCTCGTCTGCGGCCCCGATCGTCCTACTCCGAGCTCGATCCGAATCATCGTTGTCGTCGCTGATCGCGCCGGGAAATCCACTCATCGGGGTGATGCTGGCCTACACGCCGGTGCACCAGCTGCTCTTGGCGGGTCGGCGTTCGCCGCTCGTCATGACGAGCGCAAACCGTGCCGGTGAGCCGATCGCGTACCGGCCAGAACACATCGGGTCGCTGGTCGCGATGTTCGACGCCGTCCTCGACAACGACCGACCAATCAGTGCCCCTTGCGACGACTCCGTTGTCCGACTTGTCGGAGGGCGACTCCTCCCGATCCGTCGAGCCCGTGGCTATGCACCACTCCCGGTGCCGTTCGCGGCGACAACGCGAAGCGTGTTGGCCGTTGGCGCAGAGTCGAAGAATGCGTTCTGCGTCACGACGGGTGGCCACGCATGGCTCAGCCAACACATCGGCGACATGGAGAATCTCGAAACTCTCCGAGCCTTCGAGGGCAACGTCGGCCGATTCGTTGAGATGTACGACGTGCACCCTGATGTGGTCGCGGTCGACGCTCACCCCGGCTACCTGTCATCGAAGGCGGGGCGGACATGGGCACGGCAGCACCGAGTACATGCCGTGCGCGAAGTGCAGCATCACCATGCGCACATCGCTGCAGTGATGGCCGAACACCAGCTCGACCCGCACGATCCGGTGATCGGCTTTGCCTTCGATGGCACCGGCTATGGCGACGATGGCAGCATCTGGGGTGGAGAGATGCTGATCGCCGATGCAAAAGGCTACGACCGTGTTGCACACCTCGCGTCGATATCGCTCCCCGGAGGTGACGCAGCAATCCGCGAGCCCTGCAGAGTTGCGCTTGCTCACCTTCATGGAGCCGGCCTCGATTGGGATCCGTGGTTGGCTCCGGTGCAAGAGTTCACCGCCATCGAACTGGGGGTGCTGCGACAGCAACTGGTTCGGGACGTTGCCTGCGTCGCCACCACGAGTATGGGGCGCTTCTTCGACGCCGTCGCCTCACTGCTGGGATTGCGTCAAAGGATCAGCTTCGAGGCACAAGCCGCCATCGAGCTCGAGATCGTCGCCGAGGACGCCGCTCGGCACCACCAAACCCTCGAGGGATATCGGTTCGATCTGGATGACGGAACGATCGTGACGACTCCGGTGCCACGACGAATCGTCGCCGATCTCGACAGCGGATCTGACGTCGGGACGATCGCGTGGCACTTCCACGATGCGGTTGCCGAGATCGTGGCGCGACTGGCGATGGAGGCGCGGGACACTCGCGGCATTGCCACGGTCGCCCTCAGCGGAGGTACCTTCCAGAACGCACTCCTGACCAGGCTCTGCGTCGAGCGCCTCGACGAGGCAGGTTTCACCGCACTGACTCATCACCTCGTCCCACCCAACGACGGCGGCCTCGCACTCGGTCAGGCCTACATCGCGGCCCATTCGACCAACGAGTTCCGGAGTTAGTCATGTGTCTTGCTGTTCCCGGACAGATCCTCGAAACGCACGACGACAGGGGTGTACGCATGGCCACCATCGACTTCGATGGGATTCGCAAGGAGATCTGTCTCGCCTATCTTCCCGATCTGGCGGTTGGGGACTACGCAATCGTGCACGTCGGGTTCGCCATCGCCCAGGTCGATGAGGCGTCGGCACTCGAGAGCCTGGCAATGTTCTGCCAACTCGGCACCTTGCAGGCCGAACTGAACGCCGAGCAGGCCGCTGCATCAGAAGGGTTTGAGTCATGAGGCGTGCGCGATGAAATACCTCGAGGAATTCAACGATCCGGCGATGGCCCATTCCCTCCTCGCTGAGATCGAGCGGGATGCCACCAGGCCATGGGCGATCATGGAGGTCTGTGGTGGTCAGACCCACTCCATCATCCGCAACGGGATCGACCAACTGCTGCCCGATCGGATCGAGCTCATCCACGGACCCGGCTGCCCGGTGTGTGTCACCCCACTGGGCATGATCGACAAGGCCCTCGACATTGCCGCCCGGCCTGGGGTGATCTTCTGCTCGTTTGGCGACATGCTGCGGGTGCCCGGAAGCAACCGCGACCTCTTCCAGGTGAAGAGCGAGGGAGGCGACGTTCGCATCGTCTACTCACCGCTCGATGCGGTCGCGCTGGCCGAGCGACACCCTGACCGGCAGATCGTGTTCTTCGCAATCGGGTTCGAGACCACCGCACCAGCGAACGCAATGGCGGTGTACCAAGCCAAACAACGAGGGCTGACCAACTTCACGGTGCTCGTGAGCCACGTGCTCGTGCCTCCGGCCATTGCCGCGATCGCCACCTCACCGTCGAGCCGGGTCGACGGCTTTCTCGCTGCCGGTCATGTGTGTTCGGTGATGGGGACGTGGCAGTACGGACCATTGGCCGATGCATTGGGTGTTCCGATCGTTGTCACCGGGTTCGAACCGCTCGATGTCCTCGACGGCATCCGGCGCATCGTCCTGCAGTTGGAGGCGGGGACGGCACGGCTCGAAAACGCGTATCCCCGAGTCGTCAATGATGCAGGCAACGTGCTGGCGCAGGAGATGGTCGAGGACGTGTTCGAGCGCTGTGATCGCCAGTGGCGGGGGATCGGCGACATCCCCCAGAGCGGCTGGCGCCTCTCGGAGCGGTACGGGGACTTCGACGCCGAACGGCGATTCGATGTCGCCGGAATCGACGCTCCGGAGTCAGACCGATGCCGCAGCGGTGACGTCCTGCAGGGCCTGATCAAGCCGAACGAGTGCCCGGCATTCGGAAACGATTGCACGCCGCGTCACCCGCTCGGCGCAACGATGGTGTCGAGCGAAGGAGCGTGCGCGGCCTACTACCAGTACCGGCGACTCGATCTCGGTCAACGTGTTGAGGTGAGCAATGGCTGATGGCATCGACGCGGGAAGCTGGATTTGTCCGGTTCCGCTCCGCGACTACGACCGCATCGTGCTCGGTCATGGTGGGGGCGGCAAGCTCTCGGCCGAGTTGATCGAGCACCTCTTCTTGGCCGCGTTCGGCACCGATGCCGGCGCCGAACTCCACGACGCGGCAACGATCGAAACCAGCGGTGAGCGACTTGCATTCTCCACCGACTCCTATGTGGTGCGCCCGCTCTTCTTCCCGGGTGGATGCATCGGCGACCTCGCGATCCACGGCACCATCAACGACGTGTCGATGGCAGGAGCACGACCGATCGCACTCAGTGCTGGGTTCATCATCGAAGAAGGATTGCCGTTGGAGACGCTTGCCCGGATCGTCGACGCCATGGCTGCGGCAGCCGAGGCTGCGAACGTCCGGATCGTCACCGGTGACACCAAGGTCGTCGAGTCTGGCCATGCCGACGGTCTGTACATCAACACCGCAGGCATCGGCGTGATCCGTGAGGGTGTCGACATTCGCCCAAGCCGTGCCACCCCGGGCGACGTCGTGATCGTCAGCGGACCGATTGGCCAACACGGAATCGCCGTCCTTTCCCAGCGCGAAGGACTCGAGTTCGGCACCGACATCAGGACCGACTCAGCAGCACTGCATGGACTGGTGGCGGTGATGCTCGACGCGGTTCTGGACATCCACGTACTACGCGATCCGACCCGAGGTGGCCTCACCGCAACACTCTGTGAGATCGCCTCCGCCGCAGGGGTTGGCATCTCCTACGAAGAAACCTCGATTCCCGTCCCGGCCGAAGTGGCCGCCGCATGCGCGTTCCTCGGTCTCGACCCGATGAGCGTTGCGAACGAAGGCCGACTCGTCGCGATCGTCGCCGAATCGGACGCCGACGCACTGTTGTCGGCGATGCACGCCCATCCTCAAGGCGTGGGTGCGAGCGCGATTGGACGCGTGAACGCCGATCATCCAGGGCTCGTCACCGCCATCACCCCGTTCGGGACGACTCGCGTGGTCGATCTTCCTCTCGGCGAGCAACTGCCACGAATCTGCTGAGTCACGAATCGCTCGAACCCGATCGGCATGATTCTCTTGCTGTCTGGGCACTACGGTCGACAGTGATGTCTCCCACTCCTTCGAACGCCGTGTACGTGATCGCCGCCGAGGCACAGAGCGGCAAGTCTCTGGTCGCCCTTGGGCTGGTCGACGCCCTCGCCCGACGGGTGGGCGTCGTCGGTGTGTTCCGTCCCGTCGTGCACGATCGTGACGCCCCCGATGAGGTCATCGATCTGTTGGCTCATCGCACCGACAAGCCGTTTCCGTCGGCAGTCGGGGTCACCTACGACGACGTTCATGACGACACCGACGCCGCGATGGCGGCAATCGTCGAGCGTTACCACGATCTCGCCGAGGGTTGTGATGCGGTCGTCGTCGTCGGCTCCGACTACAGCGAGGTGGCGAGCCCGATCGAGTTGGGTGTGAACGGTCAGATCGCCGCCAACCTCGGGGTTCCCGTATTCGGTGTGGTCAGTGGAAAAGGACGCCGGCTCGCCAGCATCGGTCACTTGGTCGATCTCACGATCAACGAGCTCTGCCACGCTCATGCCACCGTTCTCGCCGTCGTGGTCAATCGAGCCGACCCCGAGATGGTGTCGGTTATCAGGAACGGATTGAACGGCTGCCAAACGAGTGATGGGACACCGGTGCCCACCTGGGTGGTACCCGAAGACCCGCTCGTTGCCGCTCCTCAGATCGTTGATGCGATGCACGCGGTCAACGGCACGCTCATCGCTGGAGACGACCACCTTCTCGACCGTCTCTACACCGACACGCTGCTCTGCGGAATGAACGTCGAGCACATGCTCAGCTACCTCCAGGACGGTCAACTCTGCATCGCAGCCGGTGACCGATCCGACGTGCTGCTGGCGCTCGCGGCCAGTTGTGCCTCGGCTGAGGCTCCCTCGGTGTCGGCGGTGGTACTCAGCGGTGGGTTCGTCCCTGATGCCAACGTCTCACGGTTGATCGCCGGCATCGAAGCCCACTTGCCGATCATCTCCACCGAGCTCGATTCGTTCGACACGGCGGCCGCCATCGCTGCCACCAAGGGTGCGTTGTCCCGCAACTCGGCGCGCAAAGTCGATCGAGCGCTTGCCGCCTTCGAGGGTCATCTCGGCGCCGATGTCGCCGAGATGCTCGGTGGGATTTCCCGGCCGAGCACGGTCACCCCCTTGATGTTCGAGCTGCAGCTACTCGACCGCGCTCGTACCGAGCGTCGACACATCGTTCTGCCCGAGGGTGAAGACGACCGAATTCTTTCTGCTGCCGCCACGCTGACGGCCCGCAACGTGGCCCGCTTGACGATCCTGGGTGACCCAGCGACCGTCCGGTCCCGGTCCGCCGCCTTGGGCCTCAGGCTCGACGACGTCGAGATCATCAATCCGGCAACGAGCGAGCGCCGAGAGGAATACGCCCGCGTCTACACCGCCCTCCGCGCCCACCGGGGCATGACGATCGACCCGGCTCTCGACATCATGCGCGATGTGTCCTACTTCGGAACGATGATGGTCCACCTGGGCCACGCCGACGGAATGGTGTCGGGCGCCGCCCACTCGACCGCCCACACCGTGACGCCATCGTTCGAGATCATCAAGACGGCACCGGGCGTCGACGTGGTGTCGTCGGTGTTCTTCATGTGCCTATCCGACCGCGTCCTGGTCTACGGGGATTGCGCTGTAATACCCGAGCCCACCGTGGACCAACTGGCCGACATCGCGATTGCGTCGGCGGGCACGGCCAGCCGTTTCGGGATCGAACCTCGGATCGCGATGCTGTCGTACTCGACCGGTGACTCCAGCTCCGGGGCTGATGTCGACAAGGTCCGGGAAGCCACGCAGCTCGTGCGGCGGCGTCGCCCCGATCTGATGGTGGACGGGCCGGTCCAGTACGACGCTGCCATCGACGCCGACGTGGCGGCGTCCAAGATGCCGGGTTCTGAAGTCGCCGGTCGGGCCACCGTCTTCGTGTTCCCCGACCTCAACACCGGCAACAACACCTACAAGGCCGTGCAACGCTCGGCCGGTGCGATCGCGATCGGGCCGATCCTCCAAGGCCTGGCCAAACCGGTCAACGATCTGTCTCGTGGCGCAACGGTGCGCGACATCGTGAACACGGTTGCCATCACCGCCGCCCAAGCGGGGATCGCCGATCTGGATCGATCGGCATGACCTCCGACGCCGGGGTGCTGGTTCTCAACTGTGGTTCGTCCTCGATCAAGTACGAGCTGGTCGAGCCGGGCACCGGTCACCGTCGAGCGAGCGGCGTGGTCGAACGCATCGGCGATGCGCAGGGCGTGCAGCGACACGTCAATCGAGAGCATCAAGTGGAGCGCAGCGTGGTGGTCGCCGACCACACTGCGGCGATGGTCGCGGTGCTCGACGCCTTCGTACATCAAGGTCCGGCATTGAACGGCGCATCCCTGGCGGCGGTCGGCCACCGGGTGGTGATGGGAGGCGTCGAGTTCTCGGAACCGACCGTTGTCGACGACGAGGTCGAAGCCGCGATCGAGTCGCTGTCCCCCTTGGCGCCGCTGCACAATCCTGCCAATCTTGCAGGTATTCGAGTGGCCCGAACCGCGCTGGCTGATGTCCCGCACGTCGCGGTGTTCGACACTGCGTTCTTCCGGACCCTGCCCGACGAGGCCACGACCTACGCGATCGATCGCAGCGTGGCGAGCGCGCATGGCATCCGCCGCTACGGCTTCCACGGCCTCTCGCATCGCTACGTCTCGGACAGGGTCGCCGTGATGTTGGGACGTGGTGACCTTCGCCAGATCGTGTTGCACCTGGGAAACGGGGCGTCGGCTTCTGCCGTGGTCGGCGGCCGACCGGTGGCCACCTCGATGGGCCTCACACCGCTCGAGGGACTGGTCATGGGCACTCGATCAGGCGACCTCGACCCGGCAATCGTGATCTACCTCCAGCGGGCCGCCGGCATGTCGATCGACGAAGTCGACACCTTGCTCAATCGACGGAGTGGTCTGGTGGGGCTTGCCGGCCGGAACGACATGCGTGAGGTGCATGCCGCCGCCGACGGTGGCGATGCCGCAGCTCAGCTCGCACTCGACGTTTATGTGCGACGAATCAAACACTACGTGGGTGCGTACGCCGCCATCATGGGCGGTGTCGACGTCGTGACCTTCACGGCGGGTGTCGGTGAGCACGATGCTGTGTTGCGAGCACGGGTCATCGACGGACTCGGGTTCCTGGGCCTCGGTGTCGACCACGCCCGCAATGAGGCCGAGGAAGGCGAGCGCACGATCTCACCTGACGGGGCGGCAACCCACGTCCTCGTGGTCCCCACCGACGAGGAGTTGGTCATCGCCCGCGACACGCTGGCTGCAATCTCCTGAGCACCCATCACTCGTTTCGGAGAGAACCTCGAAGGCCGAGCTCGACCCTCGGAAACCAGTTGCCGGTCTGCACTAACGTCGTTGTTGGGACTGGGGGGAGGTGCCGATGCGCTGCCAGGTGTTGGGCTCGCTTCGAGTGGAAGGATCAGATGGAACCGAGATCGTCGTCTCGGGGGAGGCACAGCGACGTTTGATCGGCGTGCTGTGTCTGCATGCGAACACACCGGTTCGCTCGTCGGTTCTCGAAGAGTGTCTCGGGATCTCAGCCGGAGCCGTGCGCACCTCGATCAGCCGGCTTCGCAACCTCGTGGGGAGCGACACGCTGGTGACGACGGGGGGATACCGCCTTCAGACCAGCGTGGACGTCGCCGAGTTCGAGTCGGCGTTGACCGAGGCCATGGGCATGCGACCGGAGCGCGCGCTCGACCGCTTCGTGGAAGCGCTCGCCTTGTGGCGGGGCCCGGCCTTCGACGAGTTTGCCCATGAGCCTTGGGCCATCGTCGAGTCGCATCGTCTGTCCGAACTCCACGCGAGCGCGGTGGAGACGACAGCGGCACTGCTGATCGGCCGTGGTCAGACCGGACGCGCCCTTGCGCAGCTCGAGCCTCTGGTGGCCGAACACCCCTACCGCGATCATCCGAGGACGCTCGTCATGCTGGCCTTCTCGTCGGCCGGATGCCAGACAGAAGCCCTTCGCTCATTTCAGGCCTATCGCAAGCTCCTGCTGAACGACGTGGGTGTCGAACCCTCCCCGGCGATGTTCGAGCTCGATCGCGCCATTGCCGGAGGGCATGTCGATCCCACTCCCTGGCTCGAGCGATCGGGGCTCGCCTTCCAGAAGCATCCCGCCGCTCTTCCTGGCGAACCCCAACGCAAACGGGCGAGGAATCTCCCGGTGCCTTTGACCTCATTCGTGGGTCGAGCCACCGAACTGGATGTCCTTGCCGAACTTTGCAGCGTTCACCGGCTCGTCACGATCACCGGGCCGGGGGGAATCGGTAAGACCAGGCTGGCGATGCGAGTGTGTGAGTCATTGAGCGAAGTGCATCCTCGCGGCGCCGTGTGGGTCGAGCTCGGGATGCTGACCGACCCGTCCGAGGTCGACGAATGCGTCGCCCGTGCCGTCGGAATTCCCGTTGGTGTCGATCCTGTCGGGCAACTGGTGCGGCACTTCGACGGCTCCGACGGTCTGCTCCTTGTGCTCGACAACGCTGAACACGTCGTCGGGGCCGTTGCCGACCACGTTTCGCAGCTGATACGGCGATGTCCTGCCCTCCGGGTCCTGGTCACCAGTCGCCGAGCTCTGGGCCGAAGCGGCGAAGCCATCTATCGCGTGCCACCAATGTCTCGGCCGGCGAGCGCGGCTCGGTCGGCAAAGGGAACACCCCCTTCCGACGCCGTCGATCTCTTCGTCAGCCGAGCGTATGCCGTGCATCGGGGGCTTCGTCTCGACGACCAGGCAATGGCTCACATCCACACGATCTGCGACATGCTCGATGGACTGCCGTTGGCGATCGAGTTGGCAGCGGCTCGAACCCGGCTGCTCCCGCTCGCCGCAGTCGCCGGTGAGATCGCCGATATCGATCGCTGGCCAGATCTGCCGACCGGATCGACCACGCCGCGACACGCCACGCTGAGCGCATCGATCCAGTGGAGCATCAACCTCATCGATGATCACGACCGACGGCTGCTGACCGCTCTGGCGGTCTTCCGAACGCCGCTGAGTATCGAAGCTGCAGTGGCGGTCGCTCCCGAGGGCATGCCGCCTGACACCGTGCGGGCATCGCTCGGACGCCTGGTCGACGCCAGCCTGCTCCGCCTCGGCGAGGCCAACGATCGTTTCGACATGTTGCGGTCGGTTCGCGGCTTTGTCGAGGGCAACGACCAGGACGCAGAGCTGGCCAAGGCCAGGGAACGCCACGCTGGCTACTACGCACGATGGTGCCTCGCTGTCGGCGCCGGCCGTCATGGGATCGAGCACGGATCGATGGTCGGCGAGATGCCCGAGGTGGTGGCCGCCGCTCAATGGGCTCGCCAGCACCGTCCCGACCTTGCCTTCGACATCTGTATTGGCTTGGCTCCCATTCGCATCACGCTCGGCTACAACGCCGAGCTGTCCGTCACCTGGACGTGGCTACTCGGGTTCGACGAGCACGCACGGTCAGAACCCAGGTGGGCAATCGCCGTCGCCGCCTTGATGTCATGGGCAACGACGAGCCGGTTGGACACGGCGCATGTCGCGATCGACGTCGCGTCTCGGCTTCCGCCCTATGCCCATCAGGCACGAGCCTGGTTGGAACGAGGTCGTGCCATGGTCCCGGCCTACGAGGGAAGGTTCGGTCCGATCGTTGCGTACACCGAGCGCATCCATGCGCACCACGCCGAGCTGGAGGAATCCATCTACGCCGGCTTCGCTTCGTACATGCTGGCCTTGGCCGGCCGAGAGGGCGAGTCCGATCGGCAGCTCGACCGCCTTCGCCGATTGACCCGGCACCATCGAACCAGCTTCAGCGTCGATTCGGTAGGAAACGGATATGCCGCTGGCATCGTCAATGACATCGTCCGCGGCGATCTGAAGACTGCCGCCGGTCGCGGGATCTGCCCAGTGCCTCGCGACGCCGCCTTTTCGATGACCTCGGCTGCAGCGCTGGCCGAGGTCGCTGTCCTGAGGAACGACCATTCGACCATGGACCGAGCGTTGTCATGGTCGAGTCTCGGCACCCTCCCGACATTGGACTACATGAATACGTTCATCGCCGCCTGTGTGGCACTTCTCGACGACGACATCGAGCTGGCGGCCGACCTGGCCGATGACTTCGCCGAACAAGCGGTCGTGGTTCCGGTGTCGTTCGTCCACTCTTGGCCTCTGATGAATGCTGCACTTCTCGCCGCTGGTCGACGCGCCGAAGCACGAGCCCACACGGCCTCGGCCGTCGCCCTGCACGAGCACATGGACCCGGCGCCCTACCTCGAAGCGGCGGTCCTGCTCAGCCGAGCCCAGATCCAGAACCACGACGGCGATTCGGGCCTCCAATTCACCGCCGTCAGGCTCTTGACGCTCGCGACCGATCACGGATTCCTTCTGAGGGCCATCGACGCCCGAGAACTGCTCGCCCGAGACGCCGGCAGGTTCGGCGTGACCGAGACCGTCCACGACCTCACCAACGAGGCCGAGACCAGCCGCCGGCGGCACGACTACCGACATCGTCTGGTGCGTCGATGATGCGTTCCGGTAACACCTCGTGACGCAGGATCGGTTCCACCGCAGTCAGCGGTCGAACGAGAAGGAACCGACATGCACGTTTACACTGCAGGACTCATGGCCAGCCCCGGTCAGGCCGCAACACTCGGCGGGCTGATGACGGGCTACCGAGATGCACTCAGCGAAGCCACCGATCTGCCCTGGTCCGCCTGGGCCGTGATTGCCGGCCAACCGTATGGGAGCTTCGGGCTCAGCGTTCTGGTGAACGGGATCGGCGAACTCATCGAGGGGCAGATGAAGGCGGCGGCCAGTCAGCGGTTCCAGGAACTCTCGGCCCAGTCGGTCGGGGTGATGGCCGGACCCGCCGAGGTCAACCTCAACGAGATCGTGGCGATCGCCGGTGACGACCCCGAAGTCAAGTCGATCGTCGAGTGGACCCGCGCAACGTTGGCCGGTGGTCACCTTGCCGACGGCATGGCATGGGCGGTCGAGATGATGGAATACGCAGCGAAGCTCACTGGTGCCGGTGGTGCCGTCGCGACATCGGGCGCCGGTCAACTGTTCTCGGTCCAGTTCATCAGCAGCTACGACACCGGCCAGCTCCTCGACGAGGCGCACGCCAAGGTCAATGGCGACGCCGAGTACATGTCCAGGCTCGATGCCGCCGGCGACTTCTTCGTCTCCGGATCGGTCGAACGGATGATCTCGGTCCGGATGCCCTGACACGAGCCTGCGTGTGCGTTCCGACGCGATTTGATGAAGCAGCGACCGCACAACGCCGTCACGTGGACATCGACGAGCACCTCGTGGCCGATCGGGTCCGGGAGGGGGTCGTTGCCAGTCGCGAGCGATGGTCGGCAGTGATCGTTCAAAAAGAGATTCTGACGGTCCACCTCGATGGTGCGATGTAGGTTGGCGCGATGAAAGCCTCTGAATCTCTCGCTCACAGCCTGGTGGACCAGGGCATCGACACCGTGTTCGGCGTGTTGGGAGATGCCAATCTGTTCATGGGAGATCATCTGATTCGCGAGCACGGCACCAGGTACGTTGGAGCGACGCACGAAGCGATCGCAGTGAGTATGGCACTCGGCTTTGCGCGTGTATCGGGCAAGCTCGGCGTGGCGACAGTGACACACGGTCCGGGGCTGACGAATACCATCACCGCGCTCGTCGACGGGGTCCGGGCGCGGACGCCGATGCTGCTGGTCGCCGGTGACACATCGCCCGCGGAGCTCGACCATTCGCAGCAGATCGATCAGGCCGCGCTGGTGGCCGCGACCGGTGCCGGGTGGGTTCCGGTTCGATCGGCAGACACGGTCGCTGTTGACGTGGCGACAGCGATTCGACGAGCGTCCACTGAACAGCGACCGATCGTGCTCAACGTCCCAATCGACATCTCGCGCCAGGAAACCGAGTACCGAAAGGCTCCGGTGGTCGTTCCGCTGGAGCGCTCGGTCGGCGCCGATCCCGATGCCTTGGACCGAGCCGTCGGGCTCATTGCCTCGGCAGCACGGCCACTGATTCTGGCCGGCCGAGGCGTTGTCCTCGCCGATGCTGGTGCAGCTGTCGTCGCGCTCGCCGAGCAACTTGGCGCGCCGTTGTGCACCACACTGCTGGCCTCGGGCCTCTTCAGCGACGACGCGTTCAATCTGGGTATCCACGGCACCCTCGCTCATGACGTTGCGCTCGATGCCATCAGCGAGGCGGATTGTGTCGTCGTCTTGGGCGCATCGTTGAACCGCCACACGACCGACCGCGGAACACTTCTGCGTGGCAAGCGAGTCGTCCAGGTCGATATCGAAGCCGCTCAGATCGGCGTCCACGTGGACGTCGACGTGGCGGTCGTCGGTGATATCCGACGAGTCGCCCAAGCCATGAGTGACATGCTGCGATCAGTCGATCACGGTCCTTCGTCGTTTCGCTCGCCCACCCTCAGAACGATGCTGAGCAACGACACCAACGACAACGCCGATCTCAGTACCGAAACGCACCTCGATCCGCGAACCGCTCTGAAACTCTTCGACCGGATTCTCCCCTCCGAGCGAACCGTCGCGGTCGACACCGGACGATTCATGCTGCAGGCGCTGACCATGCCGGTGCCCGAACCAACCGCATTGGTGACGAGTCACGCCTTCGGGTCGATCGGGCTCGGTATGGGGAACGCCATCGGGGCAGCAGTCGCTCGGCC
>JBBQUN010000010.1:0-36539 GCA_038212405.1 Acidimicrobiales bacterium
TCGAAGCCAAGTGTGGTGTGGAGGAGGGCGAGCGCGGCGTGTTTGTCGAGCGGTTCGTTGCCGTTGCCGCACTTGGGGGACTGCACACACGAGGGGCATCCGGAGTCGCAGGGACAATGATCGAGAACATCGAGGGTGGCAGCGAGGTGGCGATCCGATGCGGCGAATGCCAGTTCTGCGACGCCTGCACCCCCGGCGTAGCCGTCGTACACGAAGACCGTTGGGAGTCCACTGTGTGACGCAGCGGCGATCGAAACGCCGCCAACGTCCCACCGATCGCAGATGGCGAACAGCGGCAGAATGCCAATGGCGGTGTGCTCGGCCGCATGCAGAGCGCCCGGCAACCGGTGATCGGGAACACCCGCAAGCCGAATGACCTCGGGTTGCCATTCGTACCAGATGCTGGTGGTGCACAACTCCTGCGGTGGGAGGTCGAGGTCGTGCTTCTCGATGGCCCTGGCCTTGCCTTGAGTGAACAGTTGGTAGCCGGTGACCTGAGTGGTCACGTTGACGTTCCCGAGATGCAACGTCGATCGCCCGACGCCCTTACTCGTTCTGCGCGCCGTGACGTCGATGTCGATCGAGGTCCGGGTTTGGGTGTAGGTGTTGCCGTCGCTCGGCTCGACGATGGCGCGTCGGGCAACGAGGTCGAGTTCGCTGACCCGCCAGGCTTGGCCGCGATGGAGATAGATCGCTCCGGGATGCACTCGGCTGGCGGCCCGATCGAGCTCGACCGTGCCGATCATCGTGTCGTGCCGATCGACGATGGCAACCTCTCCGCTCGAGCCCGACCGCAGACCCACACGATGGAACGGCATGCCCCGCCCACCCCAAACGGCGCGCGGTACTCGCTGACGCCCGGGGCGGATACGCAGACCATCAGCTTGGACGAGTCGGCGAACGCTGTCGTCGAGATCGGGCCACCACCGTTCGTCTCGCCACGTGAGCGGGTATTCATAGGCGGCGCAGGCCAGGTGGGGGTCGGCAACGACCGTGTTCGAGGCGTTGATGATTGCCGGCTCTGGTGAACGTTCGAACAGATCGTTCGGGTGATGGACGAACCACTGGTCGAGCTGATCTTCGCCGGCGATGATGATGGCCAGCGATTCTTGCCGGGCGCGACCGGCGCGCCCGATCTGTTGCCAGAGTGACGCAATGGTGCCGGGAAAGCCGCAGAGCACCGTGGCATCGAGCCCGCCGATGTCGACACCGAGTTCGAGAGCACTGGTTGCGACGATCACCCGAACCTTGCCGTTGGCGACGTCGTCTTCGATTTCGCGGCGCTCCGATGCGAGATAGCCCGCTCGATAGGGTCGCACGGTGTCGGCGAGTTCCGGAGGAAGCGAGCGAGCGAGGCCCGCCGCAACTCGCTCGGTCATGGCTCGGCTGGGGCAGAAACAGATGGTTCGCTGGCCCGACTGGGTGAGCTGAGTGAGTACCGCGATGGCTTCGGTAGCCGGGGACTGTCTGAGGCCCTTTGCTTGGTCGATGGTGGCCGGTTGGATGATGGCAACGTGGCGGATCCCCGCAGGCGAGGCGTCGTCGGTGATGGCGGTGACCGGTTTCCCACTCAGCGCCGAGGCCAAGGCCTCAGGTTCGCCGATCGTGGCCGAGCAGAAGACGAAGGTTGGTGTGGATCCGTAGAGCTCGCACACTCGCTGAAGGCGACGCAGGAGATGGGCGACGTTGCTGCCGAACACGCCACGCAAGACATGGAGCTCGTCGATCACGACGTAGTCGAGTCGGCGGAAGAAGGTGGCCCATTTGGGGTGGTGGGGGAGCAGTGCGTGGTGGAGCATCTCCGGGTTGGTGAGCACCACGTTGGCGTTGTTGCGGGCCCACGACCGCTCGTTGCGCGTGGCATCGCCGTCGTAGGCCATGGCGGCGAGCCCGGGGATCTCGAGATCGCCGAAGGCTCGCAGCTGGTCTTGGGCCAATGCTTTGGTGGGGTAGATGAGTAGCGATGTGCCGGCCCGTAGCCCGGTGACGACCGATTCGGCGATGGGAATCTGGTAGCAGCGCGACTTGCCCGAGGCCGTCGAGGTGGCGATCACGATCGAGCGTCCATCGCGGAGGAGGTCGACGGCCTGGGCCTGATGCTTCCACAACCCCGTGGCTGGTTCGAGGTGAGCAATGGATTCGGGCAGGGGGCGAGCGAGCCGGGCAACGGTTGGCAAACGCTCCGGCAACGATTCGACGTGAACGAGTCTGCCGGAGGCGTCGAGCGCGTCGATCAGCGAAACCGCGGTTGCCGCTTCGTTGTCGATCGCCGTCAACGCTGAGGCTCTCTCATCACCACCCAGGCTAGACACCCCAGCGTGGGATATTGGGAGCGGAGCGTTCAGCAGGGCTCGAGCCAGTCCGCCATTGGCTTCGGTGCGACGTTGCGGAGTCGAATGCCCGGCCCGACATCGAGCGCACCGACCAGGTCGTTTGGGCCCCGGTACCAAAGAACATCGGTGGTGAGAGTGTTTGGCTCTCGTGATTGGTAGCTGACCGCGGCCACGATCAGGCCAACCGCGTCGACGGCGACATTGGCCGGATCGTCGATCGGCTGCACGAAGAGCGTTCGACTGGTGGGGGCGATGACGAGGGCTCCGTGTGGTCCGACGATGCCGGGAAGCGAATCCGACAGGTCGCGAGCCTGGCCGGTGGTGTAGAGGTCTCCTTCGAGCATGACGAATCTGGCCGTTGGGCTGTGTACGGCGGCCAGGCTGAATGACGCGCGGGTGCGCGTGTTCTTGATGGCGGTTCGCCACGCCTGGTCGATTGGCCTGTCCCACTGTTCAGCGACCTCGGCTGACACCGGAACACAGCCAATGGCTGCGTCGGCGGCCAGGATGAAACTGAGCGAACTGCTGATCGGTCGGCGCACGAGCTCCCATGGGTTGCCCTCTGATGGCGACGGCGCAGTTGTTGGGAACAAGCGGACCCGGAGCCGGCTGCGGATCTGCGTCCAAGATCGCAGTTCTCGATCGAGGGCTGCTGGATCGAAGGCCTCGTACTCCGAGAGCATGAGGAACAGATAACGGCGCCAGTATGGCTCGTCGTACCCGATCAACTCGCAGGCGGTGTTGGCAAAATCGATGATGCAGCCGGTCGACAATCGGAGCTGCCCGATCGAGGCATCGAAGGTGACGCTGTTGCCCCATCGCTGCTCGATCACATCGACGATGACCCGAACGAAGTCGAGAGCCGTTGTCGGATTGTCGAAGACGTCGGCCCACTCGGGCACCGAGCCTGGTGGAGGGGTGTCGGGGTCGTGAAAATCAGTGGAGCTCATCGAGGTGTCCTTCAGCAACGAGACCGAGGCGAGGCCTGGCGGTCGGTCGGCCCGCATGAACGGTGCCGGTCATGAAAAGGGCTCGAGAGCGCCGAAAGGTGTGAGGCTAGTCAGCGCCACTGACAATGGCAATGAGTAGCGATGAAAGCAAATGGACGTTGTTGATCGTATTCAAAAGCACGCCTTTGTTCGGGTGTGCGGTGTGGCGTGCTGAGCTGCCACGATGCCAGCATGACTTCGAGACCCACGTTGCCGACCGTATGGATCTTCGGCGACCAGCTCGATCCTTGGATTGGGCCACTGCACGAGTTCGATCCTGGCGACTGTCGAGTCTTGCTGGTCGAGAGCCGCTCCAAGATCGAATCGAAGCGCTGGCATCGACAACGCCTCCATGTGGTGCTCTCGGGGATGGCTCACCTTGCGCAGGAGCTCTGCGAGGCGGGATACGAGGTCGACCATCGACGCTCGGCCACGATGACGAGCGGCCTCGCCGAACACCGAGCGGCCTACGAGCCAACGACCGTGATCGCCATGGAACCAATGAGTTGGCAAGCACGGCCGATCCTCCAGCGCCTCGGTGTTGACCTCGTCCCGAACGCACAGTTCAGCTGTCACGAGGATGACTTCGCCCATTGGCTCGAGGGCCGAGGGGTCACCCGGACTGCCACATCACCCGAGCAAGCGTCGTTCAAGCAAGCGTCGTTCAAGCAAGCGTCGTTCAAGCAGGCGTCGTTCAAGCAGGAGGATTTCTACCGATTTCAGCGGCGGCGTCTCGACCTTCTCATGGATGGCGACTCACCCGCTGGTGGAAGCTGGAATTTCGACCACGACAATCGCGAGCCGCCACCGACCGACGGACGTCGTTGGCCGGCGATCGAGCGGTTCGAGCTCGATGACATCGACCAGTTGGTCATCGAACGATTTCCTGATGATGTTTGGGGAGCGGCCCCTGACGGAACCTGGCCGGTGACAAGAACCCAAGCCCGGCAGCGACTCGACGAGTTCATCGAGCATGGTTTGCCGGTGTTCGGGCCTCACGAAGATGCCATGTTGGCTGCGGAGTGGAAGCTTGCCCATTCGGCGTTGTCGTCATCGCTCAATCTCGGCTTGCTCCATCCGCTCGAGGTGGTCGAGGCAGCCGAGAACGCCTACCGATCTGGTCGCGTGCCGATCGCGTCTGCTGAGGGTTTCATCCGACAGGTGATCGGCTGGCGTGAGTATGTCTGGGGGCTCTTCTGGGCATGGATGCCGGAGTACCGCGAACTCAATGCGCTGAGCGCCGATCGCCCGGTACCGCCGGCCTTCACCGGTGATGCCCCCACTGCCATGCACTGTGTCGCCTCGACCATCGAACATCTGCACGATCACGCCTACGCCCATCACATCGAACGACTCATGGTCCTCGGCAACCTCGCGCTCACGCATGGCGTCGACCCCCAGGCGATGACGCAGTGGATGTGGGCCTCGTTCGTCGATGGCGCCGAATGGGTGATGGTGCCGAATGTGGTGGGGATGGCGCTCCACGCCGACGGCGGTCGAATGGCCACCAAACCCTATGCATCGGGCGGGGCGTATCTGAACCGTATGAGCGATGCTTGCAAGCGTTGCGTGTTCGATCCGAAACAGCGCGTCGGCCCGAAGGCGTGCCCTTTCACCACCCTCTATTGGGACTTTCTCGCCAGGAACGAGGGTGCCCTCAGTGGAAATCATCGGCTCGCCCGCGAGCTGGCCGGGATGCGGCGACTGGCGAACATCGACGCTGTTCGCGAGCACGCCATCACGATTCGCCGTCGCCTCGATGAGGGGAAACTGTGATGGATCCAGGTCGTCGTGATGGATGAAGATCGTCGGTGGGTGATCGCACTTGCCGGCTTCGCCCAAGGTTGGTGAGATGACCCACAAACCATGACCGATCCATGGCCGATACTGAAGGCACCTTCATCCGACTCTGTACGGAGATCATGTGAGTCCGCTGCCAACGCCTGACACCGGACGAGACGCCGCAGTGCGTTTCGTTGGTGAACACCTGCGCCACGTCCTGTGCGACGAGCCAGCGGGGTCGCTTCGTTTTCGTGGCGGCCAATCAGCAGCCGAAGAGGCACTTCGAAACTTCGACGTCACTGGTTATGACCGGCGCCGCAACGAGGTCTACCCGACACCTCGGCGCGGCGCGTCGGCGCTCTCGCCCTACATCCGGCATGGAATGCTCACGATCGACCAGGTCTGGGCACACGTCGCCGATGGACCGCCAGCCGATGTTGCCAAGTACCGAAGCGAGCTGCTCTGGCAGGAGTACGCGCGCCACTGGTACGCCAGGCTCGGCACGCGCACGCAACGAGGTATTCGAGCCGAACAACCAGCGATCAATGGAACCTGGCAAACCGCTGACCTGTACGACCGAGACATGGCGTGCATGGACCTCACGCTTGGCGAGCTCGAGGAAGATGGCTGGTTGGTCAACCAGGCGCGGATGTGGCTGGCCAGTCATTGGAGTGTGCGGTCCGCAGCTCCCTGGGCCGACGGCGAGGACTACTTCTTTCGTCATCTGCTCGATGGGTCTCGGGCGGCCAATCGCCTCGGATGGCAGTGGACAGCGGGGCTGTCGTCGGCAAAGTTCTACTCCTTCAGCCGCTGGCAAGTCGAAGAACGTGCGGCTGGTCTTTGCGCCTCGTGCGAGCGTGTCCATGATTGTCCGGTCGAGACGTGGCCAGAAGCCGTGACCCCGCAGCCACACGACGAACCGGTGACACTGCGCTCCGGCAACGATGCTCGGATGGCGGGGCCGGCCGATGCCGATGTCCGACGCGACCCATCGACGGTCTGGTTGACCGCCGAGTCACTTGGCGTCGACGACCCGGCGCTGGCGGCGCACCCTGACCTACCGGTGGTTTTCGTCTTCGATGAACCACTGCTCGAGGCGCTGTCGCTCTCGGGCAAGCGTCTGGTCTTTCTGACCGAGACGCTGGCCGAGCTGGCGAAGTCCCGCGATCTCGAACTCCGGCTCGGGCGACCGGCAGAGGAATTGCGGGGCCGCGATGTTGCGGTCACGCACGCTCCGGTTCCCGGGTTCATTCGCCGCTCGACATCGATCGATCCGGCGGCGGTGTACCCCTACCCGTGGCACTTCCGTCCCGATGGTGGCTCGGTCCGCTCGTTCAGCGCATGGTTGCGCGACGTCGACACACCGTGAACCCGAAGTTCGTCAATCCAAAGTTCGTCAATCCAGCACTCGTGAATCCCGACGGTGAGCGCGGCAATACTGCAACGTGTCGACCGGGGCCGAGGGCCGCGTAGCCGACGGCAGCGCGTTGTCGCCTGCGCTACGACGTGCTGTAGCGTCCGGAGCAATGGCCCCGCCTCTGTTTGGCCGCAACGACGAAAACGACCCTGTCGATGTCATCGAGATCGACATTCCGTCACGGTTCGACCTCGTCACGGTCGTGCGCATGATTATCGCTTCGTGTTCCGCCGCCGCCGATGCACTCGTCGGCGATCGGCTCGACGATCTTCGATGGGTGACGTCGGAAGCAACGACCAATGCAATCCAGGCCAACCAAATCGACGGCCCCCTGGGTCGGGTGCATCTGCGGGCAACCGTCGGCACCGGATGGGTACGACTCACCGTCACCGACGAAGGCCCGGGCATGCCAGCTGAAGTGCCCGTTCCTGACATCGACGTGCCCGGACGACTCGACATCGAAGGTGGGTTCGGTATCCCGCTGATGCGGACGCTCAGCTCGGCTGAGGTGGTCTTCGATTCGACTCCCAACGGCACCGCCGTGCACTTGGAATTGTGGCAGGGGTCGAATGATCCAAATGGTGAGATCGCCAGAGACTGACCGATCATGTGCGGCACTACGATCGTGAGCTGATCTCACAGTCTCGAGTCGAGGATCATGTCTGAATCTCCCCTGGCAATCCGCAAAGAGGCATGGAGCGGTGGCGACACTCGTCTCGCCAAGTCGGTTGCCCGACCATTGGTTCGTTTTCTCGAGCAAGAAACCGCCTCTGGTGTGCTGCTCCTGATCGCAACTGCGTGTGCGCTGATCTGGGCCAATGTTGCGCCGGATGCCTACCACTCGTTCTGGGAGAGCGGGCTCGACGTCGTCTTCCAGGGAACACAGCTGTTCGCACACGAGGGCGAGGCGTTGCCACTGCATCTGTGGGTCAACGATGTCTTGATGGTGCTGTTCTTCTTCGTCGCCGGACTCGAGATCAAGTCCGAATTGGTCGCTGGTGACCTCTCGGACCCGAAGGTCGCCGCACTCCCGGCCATTGCGGCGCTCGGCGGAATGCTGTTTCCCGCCGCCATCTTCTATGCCGTGAACGTCGGTGGTTCAGGGTCTCGAGGTTGGGGTGTCCCGATGGCGACCGATATTGCGTTCGCCGTTGGTGTCCTCGCCCTGCTCGGCCCACGGGTGCCATTCCGGTTGAAGCTCTTCCTTCTTACCCTCGCCATCGCCGATGACATCGGCGCGATCATCGTGATTGCGATCTTCTATTCGAATGGACTCTCGTTCCAGTGGCTGGCTGCGGCGGTTGCCGGGCTCCTCGTGGTGGCGCTGTTGAAGAAGTTCCGGGTCTGGTACATCCCGGTGTACATGACCATCGGCGTATTCGTCTGGTACTGCACCTTTCGCTCGGGCGTCCACGCCACGATCGCCGGCGTCGCTCTGGGACTGATGGCGCCAGCCAGACCGCTGCTCGGGCCGCGTGCCTTCGAGAACGTCGAAGAGATCATCACCGGCGAGCGTGCTACGCCCGCCGCGTTGCGAGAGGTGAGTTGGAAGATGAAAGAGACGGTGCCGATCACCTCACGAATCATCACGATGCTCTCGCCGTGGACCGGTTTCATCATCGTGCCGCTCTTCGCCCTCGCCAATGCCGGGGTTCTGCTCACCGGTGACGTCTTGACCAATGCGGTGTCGAACCGTGTCATGTGGGGTGTCATCCTCGGTCTGGTGGTTGGCAAACCGCTCGGCATCACGCTGTTCACCGTGGCGGCCGTCCGCCTCGGTATCGCCGAGATGCCTCGTGGCGTGACGACCATGCACGTCCTTGCTGCCGGTGCCGTCGCCGGTATCGGCTTCACCGTCGCCCTCTTCATCGGAGGGCTGGCCTTCGAGAGTCCCGGCAATCAAGATGCGGCAACCATCGGCATTCTTGTCGCATCGGTCCTGGCGACGATCCTCGGGGCCGTGCTGATTCGTCTTGCGCCAGCGCCGTCTGAGGCCGACAAGATCATCGACACCCAAGAGCCAGCGCACGCGAACTAGCTGGTTGCAGCGCTGTGTTTGGCGAGCGCCAGCCACGGTCGTTGGTGCTCGGGTGTCGCGGTAACCGTCACCTTTTTCCTGCGTGTTCGCAAAACCGCTGCCGGTGTTCGTAGTCTGCGAAGGTGCCGCAACCGCTCGTCATCGTCGAATCACCAGCAAAAGCAAAGAAGATCGCCGGATATCTCGGCGACGCTTACATGGTCGAGTCCTCGATTGGCCACATTCGCGACCTGCCACAAAACGCGGCCCAGGTGCCAGCCGCCTACAAGGGTGAAAAGTGGGCGAGTCTCGGTATCGATGTCGACAATGGGTTCAAGCCGCTCTATGTCGTGTCGCCAGAAAAGACCGAGCAGGTTCGCAAACTCAAGAACCTGATGAAGAACGCGAGTGAGCTCGTGCTCGCCACCGACCAAGACCGCGAGGGTGAGGCCATCGCCTGGCACCTGTTGGAGGTACTCAGCCCCCGAGTTCCGGTCAAGCGCATGGTCTTCAACGAGATCACGCCAGAGGCAATCCAGCGGGCTATCGACAATCCTCGCGAACTCGATCGCCACATGGTCGACGCTCAGGAGGCCCGTCGCCTCCTCGACCGACTCGTCGGCTACGAGGTGTCGCCGGTGTTGTGGAAGAAGGTCATGCCGCGACTGTCAGCCGGTCGGGTCCAGTCGGTCGCCACCCGCATCGTCGTTGCTCGTGAGCGTGAACGCATGGCGTTTCGTTCTGCGAATTATTGGGACCTGAAGGGCACGTTCGATGCCACAGGAGGCGTTGGTGACACCGCCGATGGGCCTGCCACGTTCAGCGCGATGCTGGTCGAACTCGATCAATTGCGAGTGGCGACCGGGCGTGACTTCGGTGCCGATGGAGCGCCGGCAAACGCCGATCGGGCCTACCTAGACGAAGCAGCAGCCAGGACGCTTGCCTCTGATTTGACCGGCCGCACCTCGACGGTTCGCAGTCGTGAGTCCAAGCCGTACCGCCGCCGGCCCGCGGCACCGTTCACGACCTCCACGTATCAGCAGGAGGCGGGTCGCAAGCTTCGTTTGTCGTCGGCCAACGCCATGCGAGTCGCTCAGGGGCTGTACGAGCGCGGCTACATCACCTACATGCGAACCGACTCGACCACGCTGTCGGAGACAGCGATCACTGCCGCCCGCGACCAAATCGCCGAGCGCTACGGCAGCGACTTCGTTCCCGACGCTCCCCGGACCTACGCAAAGCAGCAGAACGCGCAGGAGGCCCACGAGGCCATCCGCCCCGCCGGCGATCGTTTCCAGAGTCCCGAGGAGATCTCGAGCGAGCTGTCCACCCAAGACCTTCGTGTGTACGAAATGATCTGGCAGCGAACGATCGCCTCCCAGATGACCGATGCAACAGGAGAGACCGTCACGCTGCGGCTCGGCGTCGAGACTGCGGCTGGCCGCTCGGCAGTGTTCTCGACCAGCGGCACCGTCATTGGACACCAGGGATTCCTGAAGGTCTACCGCGAGGACCGAGACGAAGAAGACGAGGAAGAGGCGGCTGAGCAGCTGTTGCCACCCCTCGATGAGGGCGACACGGCCCCGGTCCTCGATATCGAGGCCGCGGGACACGACACCCAGCCACCCGCTCGTTTCACCGAAGCCTCGCTGGTCAAACGGCTCGAAGAGCTCAAAGTCGGGCGACCTTCCACGTACGCATCGATCATGGGCACGATCCAGGGTCGAGAGTACGTGTGGAAGAAGGGCTCGGCCCTCGTTCCGAGCTTCAAGGCGTTCGCAGTGATCACGCTGCTCGAACAGCACTTCCCTGACCTGGTCGATTACGCGTTCACCGCTCGAATGGAACAAGACCTCGACTCGATTGCGCGTGGCGAGGCCGAACCCATTCCGTGGCTCACCGACTTCTACTTTGGTGCCAACGAGGTCGCGGGTCTCAAGGAGCAGGTGTCGGAACGACTGGGCGACATCGACGCGCGGGCGGTCAATTCGATTCCGCTCGGTGCCGACGACGACGGGGTGCCGATCGTTGCCCGCGTCGGACGGTATGGCCCGTACCTCGAACGGGGTGAGGATCGAGCATCGATTCCCGAAGACTTGCCGCCCGATGAGTTGTCAATAGCCAAGGCGCTCGAGCTGATCGATGCCCCAAAGGGTGACCGTGAGCTCGGCATCCACCCCGACGCACAGCTGCCCATCATGTTGAAGGCCGGCCGTTTCGGCCCCTATGTGCAGATGGGCGAGCACGACGACGACACCGGCGAGAAGCCACTGACGGCGTCGCTGTTCAAAGACATGGAGGTCGAAACGCTCTCGCTCGACGATGCCGTGAGACTCCTGTCGCTCCCCCGGGTCATCGGTCTCGATCCGCAGGATCAAGGCGAGATCACCGCGCAGAATGGCCGTTTCGGTCCCTACATCAAAAAGGGCACTGATTCTCGCAGCATCGAGACCGAGTCGCAGCTGTTCACCATCACGCTCGATGAAGCGTTGAAGGTGATGGCCGAGCCGAAGCGCCGCCGCGGCCAGAAGTCGACCGCTCCTCTGAAAATCGTCGGTGTCGATCCGGCGACCGACAAAGAGGTGCAGCTGAAGGACGGCCGCTTCGGGCCTTACGTCACCGACGGCGAGAGCAACGCAAGCCTGCGCAAGGGTGACGATCCGGAAACGATCAGCATCGAGCGGGCATCGGAGCTGTTGGCCGATCGCCGGGCACGGGGTCCCGTCGTGAAGAAGAAGGCCACCAAGAAGAAGGCGGCGAAGAAGAAAGCCACCAAGAAGGCAACGGCCAAGAAAACAACGGCCAAGAAAACAACGGCCAAGAAGACAACGAAGAAGGCAGCCAAAAAGGTGGCGAAGAAGGCCGCAGCCAAGGCGCCTGCAACCAAGCCATCTGACGCCGCTGCCGACGAAACGCCGTTCTAGGCCGCTGCGTGTCGGGGCGCTACATCGTCTTCGAAGGAGGCGAGGGGTCAGGAAAGAGCACGCAGGCTCATCGCCTGGCGCAGCGCATCGACGCCATCCGTACCTTCGAGCCCGGTGCCACACCGCTTGGAATCGAGTTGCGAACGTTGCTCCTCGATCTCGATCGGCCTCCGATCGATCCCCGGGCGGAAACGCTCCTCATGGCCGCCGACCGGGCACAGCATTTGGCAACGGTCGTCGAGCCGGCACTCGCTGCTGGTCGCCATGTGGTGTCTGATCGAAGCTTGTACTCATCGATGGCGTATCAAGGCGGGGCTCGGGGCCTTGGTCTGGACGCGGTCCGAACCATCAACACCTGGGCAATGGCCGACCGCCTCCCCGACATCGTGGTGTTCCTCGATCTCGATCCCCGGTCGGCGCAAGAACGTCTCACTCGATCGCTGGATCGGCTCGAGCGAGCTGGTGACCGCTTTCACCAAGCGGTGTACGACGCCTACCATGCGATGGCCGCCGACGACCCCGAGACGTGGATCGTGATCGATGCTGGCGCAGCGCCCGACGCGATCGAGTTGGCGATCTGGTCGGCGATCGAAGAAAAGCTCCGATGACCGAGGCCGGCGTCGATCGGGACCGATTCCAGAGCACGATCGACGATCCGATCTGGAACGACGTCATCGGCCAACCCGAGGCGATCACCTTCCTCGACCATGCAGCGGTCGCTCCGGTACATGCGTACCTCTTCCTCGGGCAGCAGGGCATTGGCACGGCGCGCGCCGCTCGGGCCTTCGCTGCGATCCTGCTCTCCAAGCACCTGGAAGGCGACGCCGCCGATCGTGCCCGCCGGCTCGCGATTGCCGGGAACCACCCCGATCTCAAAGAAGTCCGACCCGAAGGCGCGGCGCTGCGAGTCGACGACGCCAAAGAGATCATTCGTTATGGCCAGACCTCGCCGGCCGAGGGACCACGGAAAGTCATCGTGGTGCACGGGGTCGACGCCATCGAAGAAGCGGCCATCGGGCGATTGCTCAAGATGATCGAGGAGCCACCGCCATCGGCGGTGTTCGTCCTTCTGGCCGAGAGTGTCCAGCCCGAGATCATCACGATCGCCAGTCGCTGTGTCACCGTGGAGTTCTCGCCGATACCAACGTCGGTGCTCGAAGTCTCGTTGGTGTCCAACGGGGTGCCGGTCGATCGGGCCCGACTCGCCGCCCTCGCATCGGGCGGTGATCTCGACCGCGCCCGATTGCTGTCGAACGACGATCAACTGGCGGCTCGCGCCGCGCTGTGGGCGAGTATCCCCGAGAAACTGAATGGCACCGGGGCCAACGTCGTCGAGTTGGTCAAGCAGGTGCGCGAGGGCATGGACGAGGCACAGGCGCCCCTCGACGTGCAACAAGCCCGAGAAATCGAAGAGCTCGACGCCAAGGCCGAACAGCTGGGTGAGCGAGGCCTTGGCCGTTCGACGCTCGTTGCTCAGCACAAGCGACAGGTCAAGGCCATTCGCTACGACGAGCTTCGTTTCGGGCTCGCCACGATGTCTCGCCACTACCGGGATCGCCTGATCACTGCCCCCGATCCCAAGGCGGTCGAATCGGTTGCTGCCATCCAACGGGCGGCCGAGTCGTTGGTGCGAAACCCGAATGAGCCACTCATGCTCCAAGCGCTGTTCTTGCAGCTTGGTTGAGAATCGCAGTGGGCAACGCACGCCCAGAAGCCGGTCGTGCCAGTCTGAGCGATCCGGTGTTGGTGGCGTGGCGCTCGGTGAACCACCGATAAGCTGTGGCCTCCGCCCGGATAGCTCAGTTGGTAGAGCGACGCTCTCGTAAAGCGTAGGTCCCGAGTTCAACTCTCGGTTCGGGCTCCAAACCCTGCCTGGTCGCACTGCACCTCGCTGCGCAATGCCGGATGGAGCAGATCTGGATGGCAACCGACCTCGGGCAGGTCCAGGCGAAGCTGTTTGATCTGTCGCAAGGCGTTTTTGATGAGCGAGGCTGAACATGCCGTTCGCTGAGGTCGACGTGTGAGGGTGTTGGCGCAGGGTGCACGAAGAGCCGCTCGGCACGAAGCCCAAGCGGTGGCTACAGGATCCGGTAACGAGCGAGTACGGGTTGATGAAGGACGTCACGTCCAATCGGCGAGCTGATGGCAGCAGCTACCAAAAGGGCGATGACTGGGCCGAGCGGAGCTCTTGGATGGGGTCGGGATCTGTGGTGCTGACCCACATGACCGAAAACGACCTGCTCGACACCATCCACGACCTCTTCGACGACGCCCCGAGCATGTCCGCGTGACGGTCGAGCACATCGACCCGCCCACATCGTCGTCGCACATGCGGTTGTTCTGTCGGCTGACAGCTTGGTGGCCAGACGGGTACGAACCGCTGTGTGGACCGGGCTTCCATCCGCTGGTCAGTTGATAGCCTCGCGTCGATGATCATGCCGCCCGGAGGTGCTTTCGTACCCATCGTTTCTTGGTACGACGCCGTTTCTTGGTGCGACGCCGTTTCTTGGTGCGACGCCGACCCGAGGTGGAATCGTGGCTGATCAAGTCACGTTCGTGGCCGACGCGGAACCGTTCATGGGTTCGCTGTTCTCTACCGCCATGCGGATGACCGGCAACAAGCAAGACGCCGAGGATTTGGTGCAAGACACCTACCTCCGGGCGTACCGGTCCTACGGAACCTTCAACGAGGGAACCAACCTGCGGGCGTGGCTGTTCCGCATCATGACCAACGCTCACATCAATCGGTACCGGTCAAAGCAGCGTCGTCCCGATGAAACCGAGCTCGACGACCTCGACGACATGTATCTGTATCGGCGGCTGAACGATCCCAACGCCTACGGCCGTAGCGCCGAAGACGAGCTGATGGACCTGTTCTCCGAGGCCGAAGTCGTCGCCGCCGTCGAGGCGCTTCCCGACAACTACCGGATGGCGGTATTGCTCGCCGATGTCGAGGGCTTTGCCTACAAAGAAATCGCGGAAATTCTCGACATTCCGATCGGTACCGTGATGAGTCGTCTCCATCGCGGAAGAAAAGCGCTCCAGCGCGAGTTGTACACCTATGCCGCAGCCCGTGGCCTTGCCAGTGAGCCCGGATGACCCATGACTGAACCATCTACTCCAGCAGACCCATCGCCCTGTGCTGGCTTCGATTCGCCAGGCGACTGCCGAGACGCTGCTGCGGAACTCCACACCTTCCTCGACGGGGCGCTGACCAATGAACGCCGAGCGCTGATCGCCGGCCACCTCGACGCCTGTTCGGGGTGTTTCGATGCGTTCGAGTTCCACGCCGAACTCAAGCAGTTGATCAGCCAGCGCTGCCAGTGCGAGGTGCCGAATGAACTCCGTGATCGGATCCGGGTGTCGTTGGCCGAGCTCGCAGCCGGTGGGCCAGAACAAGCCGGTAGCTGACCACCAGACCGGGTCAAGCGCACGTTGCCCGCGCACCTCGACGGTGAGCCACGACCGGCCATGACTCGCTGATTGGTGAGCGAGCACGTACACTCACCACCATGTTGGCTGTTGTATGGCATTGGTGGATCGGGTTCTTCCTCTCGGTCGGCGCGTTGTTCACTGTGCTCGGAGTGATCGTTGGTTACTTCAAGAACGTGGAGAACCCGAGGTATCCGAGAAAGTCGTAGTGGACTCCTCGATTGATTGGGGCGTCGCCCGCAGCGTCGCCAACAAGATCGCTCGCGAGCAGCCCGACGAGATCACCGAGCTGCAGTCGAAACTCGAGCCGGACTTGCTTCGCCTCACGACGCAGGCGGAAGACCTCGTTGCGAGTGAGACGGGCCTTGTCTCTCTTGCCGGTCCGGCCAGGGCGCGAGTCACCGGCCGCATGGGGTGGGTCGAAGCCAACCTCGCCAGTTTCGATCGTTTGGCCCGTCCGCTGCTCCGCAAATTCGACGACGACGCCGAGGAACCTGGACCAATTGGCAAGTTCCTCCAGCCCGTGTCAGATGCGGTTGGCCCGCGATTCGCCGGTGCTGAACTGGGTGCCATGCTCGGCTGGATGTCGGGACGCGTCATCGGCCAGTACGACCTGCTGATCGTCGAGGACGAACGTCCCGAGGATCAGGACTGGGTCTACTACGTCGGTCCCAACGTCACCGCGCTCGAAGAACGTTACGGTTTCCCGCCTGAGGAGTTCAGGCTGTGGATCGCCATCCACGAGTGCACGCATCGGGCGCAGTTCACCGCGGTGCCGTGGTTGCGTCCGTACTTCCTGACCCAGGTCGAGGCGCTGCTCGATGCAGTCGACCCCGACCCCGCCCGCATTCTCGATGCCGCAAAGCAAGTGGCAGCGAACAAGCGGGCAGGGAAAGACTCAGGGCTCGACGCCGGGCTTTCCCAGCTCCTGGCCAGTCCCGAGCAGAAGGTCGTGCTCGATCGAATCACCGGTTTGATGAGCCTGCTGGAAGGTCACGGTGACGTCACGATGGATCGAGCTGGTCTCGGCCTCATTCCCAGCCAACCGCGCTTTGCCAGGGTGATGTCGCAGCGCAGGAAGAACGCGTCGGGTCTCACCAAGATGATGCAGAAGATCCTCGGGTTCGAGGCGAAGCTCGCGCAATATGCCGAAGGCGAGTCGTTCATCGAGGCCGTCGAAGGCGCCGGCGGACGCGAACTGTTCGACCAGGTCTGGGTCAGGGCCGAGAACCTGCCGACGATCGACGAGATTCGTAGCCCGGCCACCTGGGTCGAGCGCATCGAGACCGGCGAACCGGTCGATGTTTCGGCCAGCTGAATCATCGGCGGCTGACCCCACGCCGACACCTTCCGCTGTGGCTGGCCTCGCCGATCAGTCGGGCTTCGATCGTCCACTCGCCGATCATCCACTGGTCCGTGCGCTGCTCGGACGTTGCCGGTTCCCCGAGCCGGGAACGGCGGTCGTTTGTGGCGTGTCCGGCGGCGCGGATTCGGTGGCCTTGATGGTTCTTGCGGTTGCGGCGGGACTGGACGTGACCGTCAAGCACGTCGATCACGGCCTACGCGTTGATTCCGACAGTGAGGCTGACATGGTCCAACGGGTGTCAGCCGCTTACGGGGTCGCCTTCGAGTCGTTGAACATCGAGGTGGCCGCCGGGCCGAATCTGGAAGCCCGAGCGCGTACGGCGCGCCATGTCGTACTTGGTCCGGGGGCGTTGTTCGGGCACACCGCCGATGATCAGGCCGAGACGGTGTTGATCAATCTGGCTCGAGGAGCGGGTCCGCAGGGGCTGGGGGCGATGCGCCCAGGTGGCAGCCATCCGATTCTGGCGCTGCGACGCGCTGAGACCGAAGCGTTGTGTGCGGCGCTCGGGATCGAGCCGTTCCAGGATCCGAGCAACGACGACCCGCGGTTCGTCCGTAACAGAGTGCGCAACGAGTTACTTCCCTTGCTCGCCGACATCGCTGAGCGTGATCCGGTGCCGTTGTTGGTGCGAACAGCTGACCACGCACGATCGCTGGTCGACGGGGTGAACGAGCTTGCGGGCGAACTCGACGTCACCAACACCGCTGTGTTGCGCTCGGCACCGCCGTTCATCGCCCGAGCGGCGTTGCGCCAGTGGCTGCGAAGCGCTGATGGACATCCACTGTCGACCGCTGCCCTCGAGCGGGTCTGGGACGTGGTCGAGCATCGAGCGAAGGCGTGTGAACTCTCCGGTGGACGACGGTTGTCGCGAACCAGGGGTCGATTGCGCCTCGATCATCCGTCGAATTCTGATCAGGTGACGCCAGGTGATTGCTCCTCCGAGAGCGTCGATGGCTCGGTAGCCTGACAGCCGCATGCGCCCCTTGGTCCTCGGCATTCTCAACGTCACCCCTGATTCGTTCAGCGACGGTGGACAATTCACGTCGGTCGAGCGCGCCGTCGCCCGAGCGCTCGAGATGCTCGACGAGGGCGCCGACATCATCGATATCGGCGGTGAGTCGACCCGGCCTGGTGCCGAGGCGGTCACGATCGACGACGAATTGGCCCGAGTGATTCCGGTTGTCGAGGCCCTTCGAACTGCTCGTCCCGGGTGTCGAATCTCGATCGACACCCGACACTCCGAGGTCGCTCGCCCTGCCGTTGCTGCTGGTGCTGAGATCATCAACGACGTGTCGGCATCACTCCACGAGGTGGCGGCCGACGTGAATGCCGGCTGGATTGCCATGCACATGCAGGGTCAGCCGGCCGACATGCAGTACCGGCCGCACTACGCCAACGTCGTCGCCGACGTGACCGAGTTCCTCGTTGAACGCGCCACCGCCGGTCGTGAGGCTGGGGTAGCGAACCTATGGATCGACCCTGGTTTCGGTTTTGGCAAGAACGAGAACCACAACATGGCGCTGCTCGCCGGCCTGCGTGGCCTCGTCGAGACTGGCTGGCCGGTTGCGGTTGGTTTGAGCCGAAAGAGCATGCTTGGAGCCATACTGGCGAGGTCAGACGGTGCCGATCTTCCGGTCCCGGCCGACGACCGGCTCGAAGGGTCTGTCGCGACGGCAACGTATGCGATGCTGCTTGGAGCAAGCATGATCCGGGTGCATGATGTGAAGGCAGCGTGGCAGGCGGCAACGGTCGTTGCTGCCGATCCGAAGCGGAAGGGACCAGATGGCGAAGGGTAGGTGGGCGCAAGGCATCGAGCCTCGGCATTTTCGTTGGATCATCGCCGATCAACTTGCGGTGTGCGAGCGCCCCGGAGGGTATGGCGCAAACCATCGCCGAGTGCGACGCCAAGAGGAGATCATCTGGATCCGCGAGCGGAACTTTGCGTTCGTGATCTCCCTGATCCCGTCGTCTCACAACTTGCACAGCTATGACGAGCTCGGTTTGCCTTGGAAGCACTGGCCTCTGACTCCGAGCGTCGACCCCGAGATCGCCATGTCGCAGATCTTCCCGCAATTGTCGACGCTCTTGGCCAACGGATCGAAGCTGCTCCTGCACACCGAGGAAGTAGGCGATCGGCTGGCCGGGCTGATGGCTGGCTACCTGCAATGGTCAGACATGGTCCCGGAAACGTCGAAGGCGATCATCGTCATCGAGCGCATCCTCGAACGACAGATGGGTCCCGTCGGTCGTGAACTCGCAACAGCAGCCGTCGCGGCGAAGAAGCTGAAGCATGGCTGATCCTTCTGCCGACCTGATCGAGGTGCGGGGCCTCGAACTGCTGGTGTATTGCGGCGTGTTGCCCGAAGAGCAGGCTCGTCGTCAGCCGTTCGAGTTCGATCTCGATATCGAGCTCGACATGACCGAAGCCGGAGCCACCGACGACCTCCAAGCCACCGTCGATTACGGAGCTCTCAGCAACCGCCTGGCCGAAGTCTTGCAGGTCGAGCGTTTCCAGTTGCTCGAACGCATGGCTACCCGCGTTGCCGAAATCACTCTCGAGAATTCGCGAGTCGAGGCCGTCACCGTGATCGCTCGCAAGCTTCGTCCGCCAGTGGCACAACACATCGACACCACCGGCGTGCGGATTCGCCGTCGCCGCTGATGCGAGTCTTTCTCGGTCTCGGGAGCAATCTCGGTGATCGTCTCGGCTACTTGCGTGAAGCCGTTGCCGCCATGCCCGACCTCGTTGCGGTTTCACCGCTGTACGAGTCGGCCCCTGTCGGTGGCCCTGAGCAGGGTGCCTATCTCAACATCGTCGTCCAGCTCGAAACGAAGCAGTTGCCCCATGCCTTGCTCGCGACTTGCCAGCAGCTGGAGCAAGCTGCGGGTCGCGAGCGTGTGATCCGCTGGGGACCGCGAACCCTCGATGTCGATGTTCTGTGGATCGACGGCGTCCGTATGGACACCCACGATCTCGTCGTCCCGCATCCCCGCATGCACGAGCGCAACTTCGTGATGGACCCACTTCTCGATTTGGACCCACACTTCGTGCACCCCCGCTATGACCGATCGAAGGCCTACGGCGACGTGACCAACGTCGGGGCCATCTGAGCCGCGTTTGGTTGGTCGGCGCCGTGTTCGTTCGCTGAGCGCGGTGCTCCCGTGTGCGATTCTGCGAGGCCAACACTGCAGTCGAGTTGAATCGGCGCTAGAACGGCACGATGCCAGAACTCGATCTGCTCGTTGTCGGGAGCGGTGTAGCCGGGCTCTCGGCTGCTGTCCGTGCTGCCAGTGCGCATCGCCTCACTGTTGGGGTCATCACCAAGGGCCAGCTGCACCAAGCGACGACTCGCTGGGCTCAGGGCGGCGTTGCTGCGGTGCTCGGCGCCGACTCCGACTCCACCGATCTGCACCTTGCCGACACGCTCTCGGCTGGCGCCGGGCTCTGCGATCTCGATGCCGTGCGGGTGCTGGTCGATGAAGGGCCGGCTCGGGTCAACGAACTGATCGCCATGGGCGCAATGTTCGACACCGACGCCGGTGGTGCGTACAAGTTGGCGCGTGAAGGCGGCCATTCGATGCCCCGGATCCTGCACTCCAAGGGCGCCGCGACCGGTGCCGAGATCGAGCGGGCCTTGGTGATTGCTGTGCACGACACCGCCGCCGCCCTGGTCGAGCATGCGTTTGCCGAGACGCTCCTGATCGAAAACGGTCGGTGTGTCGGAGTGTCGTACGTCGCTGAATCGGGCGAGGTCACCGAGATCCTGGCCAAGAACATCCTGCTGGCTGCTGGCGGCGCCGGTCAGCTGTTCGCCGTCACGACGAACCCCGTCGAGGCGACGGGGGACGGCATCGCCATGAGCCTTGCCGCTGGTGCTGCGCTCGCCGACATCGAGTTCGTGCAGTTCCACCCAACGGCACTGCATCACCCGTCGATGCCTCGGCCCCTGTTGTCTGAGGCCCTTCGAGGTCACGGCGCCTTACTTCGAGATGCCAACGGTGATCGCTTCGTCGACGAGCTGCTGCCCCGAGACGTGGTGTCACGAGCGATGATGAAAAGGATGCTCGAGCAAGATGTCGATCACCTCTTCCTCGACGCCCGCGAGCTCGAACAGTTCGACATTCGCTTCCCGACGATCATGTCGTCACTGGCCGAAGTCGGGCTCGACCCGGCCGTCGACCTCCTCCCGATCGCGCCGGCAGCGCACTACACCTGCGGCGGGCTGGTGACTGATCTCGACGGTGCCACCTCATTGCCTGGCCTTTGGGGCGCAGGCGAGGTGGCATGTAGTGGCGTGCACGGCGCAAACCGCCTCGCGTCGAACTCGCTGCTCGAGGGCATGGTCTTTGCGCCGCGAGCAGTCGACGCCATCGCTACCGGCAAGAGTGTTGCCGAGCCAACCGGCGCGATGCGTAGTGTGCTTTCCCCCGAAGCCGATCGAGTTGGCGGACGCATGCTGGAGCCGCTCACGCCGGTGCAGTTCGGTGGGAATCTCGGACGAGCTGCTGCCGATGTACGCCTCGACCTGCAGACCTCGATGACCAGGGGTGCCGGTGTCGTTCGCACCAACGACAGCCTTGCCGCCACGGCGGCGAGGCTCGATGCCTTGGCCAAAGAGGTGTCGTGCGATGATCCGGCAACCGAGTGGGCCGAGGTTCGGAACTTGGTCACGCTTGGTCGCGCTGTCGTTGCTGCTGCCGCCTGCCGAGAAGAAAGCCGGGGTGCGCACACGCGCGAGGACTTCCCCGAGACCAAAGATGCGTGGTTGGTGCGACAACTCGTCCGCACTGCGGCTCCCTGAGCCGTACCCTGTCGAATGTGCGCCCTGACCTTTATCCACCACGCCACGATGTTCGTTTCCTCGTCGAACGAGCTCTCGCCGAGGACCTGACGCCGTTCGGCGACCTCACCTCGTCGCTGATCGATCCTTCACTCACCGCAACGGCCGAGTTCCGATCTCGGGCCAAGGGCGTGATCGCCGGTTGTTTGTGTGTCGAGGAGACCTTCGCCGCCCTCGATCCGCGGCTGAGCGTCGAGTGGGTGAAGACCGATGGTGACTCGGTCGAGGCCGGTGATCTGATTGGCACCGCCAAGGGGCCCTTCAACACGCTGCTCACTGCCGAGCGCACCGCACTCAACTTCCTCAGCCATCTTTCGGGAGTCGCCAGCGGTGCCGCTCGCTGGGTCGAGGTGGCCAACGGTCGAGTGATCGTCTGGGACACCCGCAAAACGATTCCCGGCTATCGCTCGCTACAGAAGGCGGCGGTTCGTGCTGGGGGAGCGTCCAACCATCGAGGCAATCTGTCCGATTGGTTGATGATCAAAGACAATCACCTCTTCGGCACGAATATCGCCGATGCCGTCGCTCTGGCCCACAGCCGTTGGCCCGGTCGCACCGTCCACGTCGAGGCCGACAGCCGCGAGCTGATGTTCGAGGCGCTCGAGGCTGGTGCCGACATCATCCTGCTCGACAACTTCACACCCGCTGAGCTGCGTGACCTCGTCGCCGCCACCAATGCGTGGGCCGCCGAGCAACCGGGTCGCAAGCGACCGCTACTCGAAGCGTCGGGTGGGATCACCTTCGACACGCTCGACGCCTACGCCGATTCCCACGTCGACCTGTTGTCGTCGGGTGCTCTCACCAATTCGTCCACCGTCCTCGACATCGGCCTCGATGTCGTTCCTGACCAAGCGTGAGCCGTTGATGACTACTCCAGAGAATTCCGAGATCGAGCCCGACGCGGCGACAGCGGAGCCGGCGGCGTCGTTGACGATTCCGTACCAGTTCGCCCCAACCGCCACCTCTGACACCTTGCGCGCTGAGTACAGCGAGATCGAAGACGGCGTCGAGACCGGGGCCCAAGCCACCATCGCCGGGCGCCTCATGCTCCGCCGGGTGCAGGGCAAGTTGGCCTTTGGCACGCTCCAAGACAGCGGTGGTCGCATCCAACTGTTCGCCCCTTCCAAGGTCACCCCCGACTTCGAGGCCTTCACTGGATTGAGCCTCGGCGACTGGATCGGCGTGACCGGTGAGGTGATGAAGACGCGGAAGGGCGAACTGTCGGTCAAGGTCGAATCCTGGGTCATGCTCGCGCCGGCGTCCCGGCCGTTCCCCGACAAGTTCCACGGCATTTCCGACCCCGACACCCGCTATCGCCAGCGCTACGTCGACCTGTGGGTCACGCCCGAGAGCCGCGAAGTGTTCGTGATGCGGTCGAAGATCATCTCGATGATCCGCCACTGGCTCGAGGACCGACGCTTCATGGAGGTCGAGACCCCCATGCTGCACCCCATCCCTGGCGGCGCTCTGGCCACACCGTTCACGACGCATCACAATGCGCTCGACGCCGAACTGTACCTCCGCATCGCTCCTGAGCTCTACCTCAAGCGGCTCGTTGCCGGCGGTTTCGAGCGTGTCTTCGAGATCGGTCGAGTGTTCCGCAACGAAGGCATGAGTACCCGCCACAATCCCGAGTTCACCATGCTCGAGCTCTATCAGGCCTACGCCGACTATGCCGATATCATGTCGCTCACCGAAGATCTGGTGGCGCATCTCGCGACCGAACTGCACGGCACCACCCAGCTGGCCTACGGCGAGCGGGAACTCGATCTCTCCGTGCCGTGGCGTCGAGCCAGCATGATCGAACTCATCGAGGAACACACCGGGCTGTCCCTCTCGCTCGACGTCGAACTCGATGAGCTCCGAGCAACCGCCAAGGGTCTCGGGGTCGAGGTCAAGGACTCCTATGGTCAGGGCAAGCTCCTGCTCGAGATCTACGAGAAGACCACCGAGTCCAAGCTCTGGGGGCCGGTTTTCGTCACCGACTACCCCAAAGAGGTGTCGCCGTTGTCACGAGACCATCGCAGCCAGCCGGGGATGACCGAGCGATTCGAAGCCATCGTTGCCGGCCGCGAGTTGTGCAACGCCTTCTCCGAACTCATCGACCCGGTCGAACAGCGCGCCCGTTTCGAAGATCAGGCCCAGCTGAAAGCCGACGGCGACGACGAAGCAATGGTCGTCGACGAGGACTATCTGCGAGCCATGGAATACGGTCTGCCGCCGACCGGCGGCCTGGGGATCGGGATCGATCGCCTCGTCATGCTCCTTGCCAACATCCACACCATTCGAGACGTGGTGCTGTTCCCGACGCTGCGCCCCGAACAATCCCGAACCGATTCGACGCTGCATTGATTCGCCGGCGGCGGAACGGTTGCCTTCAGGCTGCGGGCTGGGCGATCGACGCGACGGCAGTGGTCACGTGCTCGGGTGACCATTCGCGAAGGTCGATGATGCTTTCACCACTGGCGTTGGCCAGACGACCGCTGCCGTTGGCATCGCAATCGAGCGAGGTACGAAACTGCGCTCGAACGGATTCGGGGAGCAGTTCCGGATGGCTGCACGACGCGGCGACCATCAGTCGATCACCGTCATGCCGCTCGATCAGTTGACCGAGGCGGTCGGCGAGGTCGCTGCGGCCGCTACGAGAAAGAAAGCCGAGGAGTCTGGCGAGTTCGTTGACGACGAGCAGATCGAGCCCGGGGCGACGAGGATCGAATCCGGTGCGTTCGTGGACTTGGCCGAGCACCGTGACGATCCCGTCGAGATCGTCGATCGTCACGTACGAGTCGAGCGTTGGAAGCTGACGAAGTCTGATCAACGATCGATCAGCGCGGTCGATCACGATCACCCGCACCGCCCGGCCGACGGGGAGGTCGCGCTTGGACAGATCGATGGTGATCCCCGCCAGTACCGCTACCGGTGCAGGGCCATTGTCGCCGCTGATCAGGATGGGATGAGACGTGGTGCTGTCACTGCTTGATGCCATGTCGCCTCGCTGGGTCAACGGCCCTTCTGGCCGTGGCTGACAGTAGTGCACCTGACCGTTGGTGAACCGGGTCGATCTACCTGAACTCGCTCCATGTCGAGCGAAGGGAGGCCATCGGCCCGGCACCAGCGTTGCGTTCCAACATCCAGCCAAAGCCAAGCAGGATGGCGCCACCGGTCGACAACAGCGCCCACACCGGGATTCGAGGCACGACACCACCGACTTCGATCGAGATGGCGGCAAAGAGCAAGCCGGCGCCGATCACTGTTGGGGAGGACCAACGCCGCTCCACTCCGATCACGAGCGCAACCAGGCCGATGAAGCCGGCGACGACACCGTGCCAGCCACCGCCTCCAGCGACTCGGTCGAGGAGGGCCGTCACGCCAACGATGGCGAAGGCGGGGCCGAAGCCGTGCCAGGAGCTGTTGCCATTGCGCAGTTCGTTCCAGCCGAAGACGCCGACGATCAGGGAGGGTCCGAAGAACCACCAGTCGCTACTGGTGATCGGTGAGGCCTGCCACCAGGGTTGGTTGGCAATGAGCCACATGCCAGCGGTGACGTGGATCGGTGCAAGCCACTGACTCGCCGGTGTACGCAAGGCCAGAGAGTCGGCGAGGAAGACAACGGCGAGTGCGAGCGCGACACCCCCGGCCAGTCCGAGATCGGACCAGACAGGGAGAAGCACCATTGGCAGGGCAAGCCGAGGAGCGAGCTGGAGGTCGGGTACGGCGAGGCGACTGCTGGCGATACCCATCACCACGAGTGCGCTTCCAACGGCGAGTGCGGCGAGCACTGCGCTTCCGGGGTCGTTTCGCCAAACGCCTGCGGTGGCGAGCGAACCGATCGCCAAGCTGGCGATGCCGGCGAGTTGGGTCATCGAGGCTCGGGCTGGCGCCGCCCCTTCGCCGAGGTCGCGGTGGGCTCGGAACTGACTCGTGAGCGCGCCCCCGATGACGATGGCGAGTGCAACGACCGGCTCGCCGAGCAGCAGCACCGACGCCAGCGGTAGGCCAATACGGAGAAGGGGCAGAGAACCCTTGCGTTGGGTCACACCAAGTCCGAGCGCGGCCACGGCAATCACGATGCCTGCCCGATCGAACTGCATCGACCCGACGGCGCCAACGAGCGTGGCGCTTGCCAAGCCAATCGTTGCAATCGGCCCACTGGCGCCGCTCCAGATTCGGCCGGTGACGGTGCCGCCTTCGCTGAGGAGATCCGACAGCAGCCAACCGAGTGCCAGGAGCATCGCGGTGACCACGATTCCGAGATCGAGCGGATGCGTCGATTCGTTGCTCAAGAGGTGTGTGTCGAGGAAGCGCACGGATCCGGTGAGAAAGGCAATGGCCGAGATCAGCAGGGCCGCCACGTCGATGAGGGGGAGCCATTCAGGGCGGCCCACCATCTTGGCAACGATGCGGAATCCGACGACGACGGCGGCAGCGGCAATGAGAGACCCGTCGTGATGCTGACCGAAGATGTCGACGGCCGACGGAACCGCGATGGCGCCGATCACTGCCGCCACTGCGGCCCAATAGGGTCCCCGATGGAGGGCTGCGATCGAAACAATGGCGATGAGGGCGACGGCGACGGTCGTCACTGGCGTCGCGGTGGTCATTGCCGCAAGCCAGTCGAGCAATGACTCGGGTTGGGCGAACGAGCCGACCCATTGGATCACGGGACTGAGGCCGGCAAGGAGTGCGAAGCCGGTTGCTTCACGTCGTTGCAGGAGTGCCGCAGCGATGGCGGCGGACGCGATGGCGACCGGTGCTGCGAGTGGCGTGGTGTTGGCAATCGCCAGGCCGATTGCGGCAATGGCAAGTACCCGGCCGGCTTCCATGACCGGCGACTGCTGCAACCGCTGGTCGTCGGCGAATCTCGTGAGAAGCCACGGGAGCGCGGCGGTGCTTGCAAGCCCGGCGATACCGCCAGCAGCGGCGGTCCACCCAAAGCTGAAGCCGGCGTAGGTGGCAATGGCGCCGGCGTCGAGTGCGGTCATGAACGCTCCAAGATGCACGAGCGCCGTCGCAGTTCCCGGTGCTCGATGGCGCAAGGCCACGCCACTCGCCAGACATGTGGCAGCAAGGCCGGCAAGCACACCCGACTTGGCCAGCAAGGCCATCTCATCCCACCGGAGGCTGATGAACGTGGCGGCAGCGATGAGGACCAGCGAAGCGCCGAGGGTCGAGACGATCGAGGCTGCTCGACGTCGTTGTGATGCGGCCTGTTCGGGGTCGACCGATGCGAGTGGTAGCGGTGTTGGTGGTGTTGGTGGTGTTGGTGGTGTCGGGGGCGCTGGTGTCACTGGTGTGGTTGGCATGCCCTGATGGTGAAGCGCTGACGTCGTGTCGTCTGCCCGGAGAATCCCCCACTGTGTGCTGGGGACAGCGCCAATGGGGGCCAAATGGCGGTTCGCGCTACCTTGCGTCGGTGCCTGAGTCGCTGTGCGGTGCCGAGATCGGTCGGGGAATGCGGTCGACGGTGTATGAGTGGGGCCCGGATTCGGTGATCAAGGTGCCGTTGGCGGACACGCCCGATGCGTGGGCCGATTTTGAGTTTCGGTATGCGAGTGCCGTCGTTGGATCAGGGGTGCGAGTCCCGGCCCAAGGTGGTGTCGTTGTCCACAACGGACGCCGCTGCACGGTCGCTGAGCGCATCGTCGCCCCGTCCATGATCGACGCCTTGATTGACGAACCCGGTCGAGGCGAAGAGTTCGGGCGCCTTCTCGCTGAGATTCAGATCTCGCTTTGCTCGGTGGTTCCCTCCATCGAGCTTCCGCGCCAGATCGATCGACTTTCGGTCAGAATCCGCGCTGCTGCTCACCGCTATGGCGCGGTGTTCGACGACGCGCTCGACGTTCTTGCCGCCGCCGAAGCGCCGACGCTCGTGCTCTGCCATGGCGACCTCCATCCTCGCAACGTGCTTCTTGCCGCAGAGGGCCCGGTCCTGATCGATTGGTTCGACGCTTGCCGTGGTCTCCCGATTGCCGAAGCAGCGAGATCCGTGCTGCTGTTGGAACAGCTCGGTTCGGCTGCGCTGTCTCCGTCGTTGGGCCGTGTCGATCGCGAGGCGTTCTTGGTCGTCTCGGCGGTCTATCGGGAGTCGATCGTGAAGGCGCTCGACCTCGACGAGGATGCGCTTCGAACATGGATCGTCGTGCAGCGAATTGCACGTATGGCCGAGGGGCTCGAGCTCGATCCCCTTGCAACGATCGACCGCGATGCCCTACGTCTCTCGTGAGGCGTGGTCCCCAACGACCACGAGTGAACGCAAGGGCTCGAACAGCGTGCGCCCTGCGGCCATGACGAGGTCGGCGTTCTCGGCACAGGGCAACTCGATGATGGCGCCTGCCTCCTCTGCGATGAGCGAACCAGCGGCCCAGTCCCACGGCTTGTTGTCTCGTTCGAGGTAGGCATCGATGCGACCAGCGGCAACCCAACACAGGTGCAGTGCCGAGGAGCCGAAGCATCGCACGTCGCGTACATGGCTGAGAAGGCCGGCAATGAGATGTCCGTGTCGCGCCCGGCGTTCGGCGTCATAGGAGTAGCCGGTTGCGAGCATGGCCTGTGCGAGGTCGTCGCAGCTCGACACGTGGAGAGTGTGCCCGTCACAACGGGCGCCATTCCCCTTCGACGCAGAGAACACCTGACCATTGCTCGTATCGAGGACGGCACCGGCGACGACCTGTCCATCGACTGCTGCAGCAACGCTGACCGCGACCGCACTCAGGCCGTAGAGGAAGTTGATCGTGCCATCCAGCGGGTCGATGACCCACTGGAGACGCGATTGGTGTTCCCCTTGCTCGCTGCTGCCGCTCTCTTCGGCGAGGAACGACGCCCCGAGGGTCGAGGATTTGAGGAAGGCCAGGATCGCCCGCTCTGATGCAAGATCGGTTTCGGTGACGACATCGGTTGGCGACGATTTGGTCTCGATGGCCAGAGCAGAGCCGAGGGCAGGAATGACGTGCTCGGCGCCGGCTCGACAGGCGGCGATTGCCAACTCCTCGAGCAGCGCCGGGTCACGGACGTTGTCGGGTGGTGGTTCTGCGATCACGTTTCAGCTGATTCTTACGTCGATGCCGGCGTCGGTCAGGATGTCGATCGAAGACTGATCGATCCTGTCATCGGTGATGAGCACATCGATGTCGTCGAGCGCAGCGAACGGGAACATCTGGCCGTTGCCGAGCTTGGACTGATCGACCAGCGCAACCACTTTGTCGGCCACCTTGATCATGGCGGACTTCACCGCTGCCTCCTCTCGATAGGGCGTGGTGAGTCCACGATGAAGCGACAACCCGTCGCAGCTGATGAACAGCACATCGAATCGCAGATCTCGGAGCATCTCGACGGTGAAGGCGTCGACCATTGCGAACGTGTTGGTGCGTACACCGCCACCGAGTACCGACAGCTCGGCGATGCCGCGTCTCGAAAGCGTGAGCGCAACGACGAGCGAGTTCGTGACGACGTGCGCGCCGGACTCGATGGGGAAGACGTCAGCGAGTCGTTGCAGCGTGGATCCGGAGTCGATCAGCACCGAACCGTTCGCAGGGACGAGCGCAGCCGCTGCTTCTCCGATGCGAAGCTTCTCGTCAGCATTCTGCATGTCGCGAGCGTCGACGGTGCGCTCATGGCCTGCGTGCTCGATACAGACGGCGCCGCCGTGTACCCGGCGAACCTGGCCTTGAGTTTGCAAGTCGGACAGGTCTCGTCGGATGGTCTCGGTTGTCACGTCGAATCGCTGGGCGAGATCGGCGACCTCGACCGAGCCTTGGCGAAGCGCAAGGAGATAGATCTCACGCTGTCGGTCGGTGCGGAGTCTCGCTGCACTTTCGATGTCGGCCACGCCGCTCCGCTCTGCTGGTCGCTGTGAGCGGTGAAGCCTAGTCGCCACCGTTGGCCAGGGCTTCAGCGACGGCGCCGATGATGTCTCCGCTGGCGAGTGACTCATAGGCGCTGACGAACTGGGCGCGGAATCGTTCGTTCGACGCCAACGCTGAGGGGAACACGGCGTCGAACCGGAGGAAGGCCGCTGGATCGGTGGTGGCGGCGTTCGCCCAGGTGACTGCTTGGCCGAGCGATGCGTCGGCGGCCAGCTCGCCAGCTGGTTTCGCGACCAGGTAGCGAGCCCATCCGGCGAGTGCGAGTGTCGCAAGAGTGATCGGCCCGTCGAGTTCGAGCTGGCGTTCGATGGTCGGGATCAGGAAGATGGGGTACTTGGCGCTGCCGTCGATGCACAATCGGGCGATCTGATCCCGCACGCCAGTGTTGGCGAATCGCTCGACCACAGAAGCGACGTAGCCCTCGCGCGGAAAGCCCTCGATCTGAGTGAGCGTTGGCACTGCTTCGTCGCACAGGAAACGCCGGACGTAGGTCGACATGACGTCGTTGCTCATTACTTCATCGACGAAAACCAAACCCGCGAGCGACGACAGATAGGCGAGTGTCGAATGGCCGGCATTCAGCATGCGCAGCTTGTAGAGCTCCCAGGCGTGGACGTCCGACGAGATCAGCACACCTGCATCTTCGAATGCCGGTCGGCCAGCAGCGAAGCGGTCTTCGATGACCCATTGGATGAAGGGTTCGGCAACGACCGGCCACTGATCGACAAGGCCGTAGCGCTCGAGGAGGTAGGACCGATCGGTGTCGGTGGTGACAGGCGTGATCCGGTCGACCATGGAGTTCGGGAACGTGCACGACTCCTGGATCCATGAAGCGAGCGCTTCACTGCGTCGCCCTGCCGCTCGCATCGTTGCCGCCGCAGCGACGTCGCCATTGCCGGGAAGGTTGTCACAGCTGAGGATGGTGACGGGGGGCAAACCAGCGACTCGACGAGCGTCGAGCCCGGCGACGAGCCAGTCGAAGGTGGAGTTCGAGCCGGACTTCGGCTCGGCGTAGCCAGCTTCGGTGATGGTCATCGAGACGATGGCGGTTTCAGGACGAGCGATGATGGCGATGAAGGCTTCGAGGTCACCGGCGAGATGGTGATAGTCGATGATGCTGCCGATGATCTGCGATTGCGGTTCACCGTTGCCCTTGGACGACAGGGTGTAGAGGTGGTCTTGCTCGGCCATGATCTTGGCCATCGCAGCGTCGGAGGCCAGCATGCCGATGCCGCAGATCCCCCAGTCGCTCCCCGCTGCGGCGAGTTGATCGCAGTAGAGCGCCAGGTGTGCTCGATGGAAGCCGCCGACGCCGAGATGAACAATGCGTGGAACCAGGCCGCTCCGATCATAGGTCGGGACGGCAACGCCGCTTGCCAGCACGTCGGGCAGCGTGGCTGTGCAGAGCGCGATGGAAGAATGAGAGGCGGTCGGGGTCACGGTCGCACCCTAAACAAAGTCAAACCAACATTGCAAGTATGAATAATTTCTGTCTTTGGGTTGAATTCCAACATAAAGCCAACTAAGAATTCTGTGGCGAGGGGCACACCCTCGCTCGGCCGTCACGGACGGCGTACCCCAAAGGGAGAACGAAAATGGCAAGACAAAACGCAGGGCCCATTGCCCGCCTGCTCTCGTTGCTTGCAGCGCTGGCAATGATTGCGGCCGCATGCGGCGGCAGCAGCTCCGATGGCGCCTCCTCCGAAGGTGGCTCGTCCGGGGGCGGCTCTGAGGGTGCTACGGCTGAGGGCAGTAACGAAGGTGCAGAAATCACCGTCGCCATCGTCGGCAACTCGGCGATGGAAGACATCGCAGCGCTCACGCCTGAGCTCTTCACCGCCAAGACCGGCATCAAGGTGAACTACTCCTTCCTCGAGGAAGCAACCCTTCGTGAGGTCGTCACCCGTGACGCCGCCTCCGGTGGCGAGCAGTTCGACGCCGTCATGATCGGTATGTTCGAAGCGCCGCAGTTCGGTGCCAATGGCTGGGTCCAGGACCTCACGTCGATGGCAACGGCTGATGCCACCTACGACATCGACGACCTCATCCCCAGCGTTCGTGGTGGTCTCTCGGTCGGCGATCAGCTCTTCGCCTCACCGTTCTACGCCGAGTCTTCCTTCGTCATGTACCGCCAAGACGTCCTCGACGAAGCCGGCCTGACCATGCCTGACGCACCAACCTGGGACGAGGTTGCCGAAATCGCTCGCGCCGTCGACACCGATGACATGGCCGGTATCTGCCTTCGCGGCAAGCCAGGCTGGGGTGACCTCGGAGCCTCCTTCACCACCGTGCTCAACACCTTCGGTGGTACCTGGTGGGAAGCCAACGAAGATGGCTCGATCGGCGCCTCCGGTGTCAGCCAGCCCGAGTTCAAGGAAGCGCTGCAGTTCTACGTCGACCTGGTGAACGACGCCGGTGAACCCGACGCCTCGAATGCCAGCTTCAACGAGTGCATTGCGCTCTACAAGGACGGCAAGGTTGCCATGTGGTACGACGCCACCGTCGCCGCCGGCTTCCTTGAAGCCGATGACTCAGCGGTCAAGGGCCTGAACGGTTTCGCTCTCGCCCCGGTCAAAGAGACTGCCGCTTCTGGCTGGCTCTGGAGCTGGGCGCTCGCCATTCCGCAGAACTCGCCAAATGCTTCGGCGGCATGGGAGTACATCTCCTGGGCGACCGGTCCTGAGTACCTCGCCGTCGCCGGTGACAACATCTCCGGTGGCTGGGCAGCGACTCCTCCGGGAACCCGCACCTCGACCTACTCGATCCCGCAGTACGTCGAAGCGGCAGCTGCCTTCGCCCCGAAGACTCTCGAGGCCATGGACGCCGCGCCGATCGACGCACCCGGCACCACTCCTCGCCCGGGCCTGCCCGGCGTGCAGTACGTCGGTGTTCCCGAGTTCCAGGACGTCGGTAACCAGTGCACCGAGCTCTTCTCAGCGGTCATCGCCGGCCAGATGGACATCGACGATGCCATCGCCGACTGTGACGGCATCGCTTCAGCAGTCAGCTCCTGACCTGAGCGAATTCTTGCCAGCTCTGGCGCCGGCCAAGGTCGGTTCCAGAGCTGGTCTTCGCCCGGGGAACGAGACGACTCGTCGTCAACTTCCCCGGGCACTTGTTCACACCATCACGAACGTCAGATCAACCGGGAAGGATCTCCAAGCATGGCTGTCAACTCGCCCAAGGCAGAGGAGTCGGTATCGAACCCCTACGACAGTGCGTGGCGGCGGCGTCTCCCGCTGCTCCCCGCATTGATCTTCACCATCTTGCTCACGCAGATCCCGTTCGTGATGAGCATCTGGTACAGCCTCACGAACTGGAAGATCGTCCCACCTGGGCCGCGCGAGTTCATCGGCGTCGACAATTACGTCACGCTCGTCCAACAGTCGACCTTTCTCGATGCTGCGCTGATCAGCATCAAGATGACGGTGCTCGCCGTCTTGATCTCGGTGCTCTTCGGCACGCTGCTCGCCATCTTGCTCGACCGCAAGTTCTTCGGCACCGGTTTCGTCCGCACGCTACTCATCACGCCGTTCCTCATGATGCCGGTGGTTGCCGGCTTGATCTGGAAGAACCAGATGTTCGGCAGCCTCTACGGCGTCCTCAACTGGCTGCTCACCAAGGTCGGGGTTGAACCAATCGAGTTCGTCTCGGCCCATCCGTTGGCCTCGATCGTAACCGTGCTGGTGTGGCAGTGGACCCCGTTCATGATGTTGATCATGCTCGCTGGGCTCCAAGGCCAACCGGGCGACGTGCTCGAAGCAGCACGAGTCGATGGGGCGACATCATGGGGCATCTTCCGCCAGCTGACCCTGCCCCACCTGCGCTCCTACATGGAACTCGGCGCGTTGCTCGGCACCATCTATCTCCTCCAAGTCTTCGACCACATCGCAGTCATGACCGGCGGCGGACCGGGCTCCACGAACATTCCGTACTTCGTCTACAAGCGATCGATCGGTGGTGGTTGGGTCTTCGGCCTCGCCTCGGCGTACAGCATCGTTGTCGTGGTGGCAACGATCATCATCGCCACCTTCTCGCTTCGTGTCCTGTCCGGCCTGCTCGAAGGAGAAGACGCAGCATGAGGAATCCGTTGGCAAAGCAGGAACTCGGCATCGGTGAGAAACGCTGGGTCAACTCGGTTCTCGGGCTGGTCGCCTGGGTCGTCGGCTTGATCTACTTCTTCCCCGTCTTCTGGATGGTGTTGAGCTCGTTCAAGAACGAAACTGACGCCAGCGCCAGTCCGAAGCTCATCTTCGATGCTTCGTTCGACCGCTACCGGGAGGTCACCGAGTCGTCGCCCGGGCTCCTTTCGTTCTCCGAGGCCTTCATCAACTCGACCGTCGTGGTAGCGGTCAGCACCTTCATCGTGCTGACGCTCGCCATCCCCGCGGCGTACGCACTGGCGATCCGGCCGGTAGCGAAGTGGCGAGACGTGCTGTTCTTCTTCATCTCGACCAAGTTCCTCCCCATGGTCGCCTCGATCCTTCCGTTGTGGATCCTCGCCGACACCTTCGGTCTGCTGAACACCCGCACGGTCCTGGTCATCCTCTACACCGCCATGAACCTGCCGCTTGCGGTCTGGATGCTGCGATCGTTCTTCCAAGAGATCCCGAAGGAACTGATCGAAGCCGCCGAGATCGACGGCGCATCGCTCAAGGGACAGCTGCAAACGGTCGTGCTTCCCATTGCGCTACCCGGTATCGCCGCCACGGCGTTGCTGTGTCTGATCTTCGCGTGGAACGAATACTTCTTTGCCGTGCAGCTCAACGCAGCGTCGGCACAAACTGCACCCATCTGGGTCACGACGAATATCAGCACTCGCGGGAACTTCATCGCCAAGCTGTCTGCCGCCTCCGTGCTGGCAAGCCTGCCTGTGGTCGTCGCTGGCTGGATGGCGCAAAAGCGCATGATCCGCGGTCTGGCCATGGGGGCAATCAAGTGATCACCGCCGCCGAAATCGCCGTATCCGAAATCGCCGTATCCGAAACCGACCAGGAGTAGCCGTGGCTTCCGTTTCCTACAAAGGTGCAACCCGTCTCTACACGGGCTCTGACCTTCCCGCTGTGAACAATCTCGACCTCGAGATCGCTGAGGGTGAACTGCTCGTTCTGGTCGGACCGTCAGGGTCGGGTAAGTCGACGGCGTTGCGCATGCTCGCCGGACTCGAACCTCTCAATGGCGGCGAGATCCACATTGGTGATCGCGACGTCTCCAACGTGCGGCCCCGAGACCGCGACATTGCCATGGTCTTCCAGAACTATGCGCTCTACCCGCAGCTGACGGTGGCCGAGAACATGGGTTTCGCCCTCAAGCAGGCCAAGGTGCCGAAGGAGCAGCGTCAGGCGCAAGTCCTCGAAGCAGCCCGCATCCTCGACCTCGAGCCCTACCTCGACCGCAAGCCCAAGAACCTGTCCGGCGGGCAGCGCCAGCGAGTCGCAATGGGGCGAGCCATCGTGCGCAAGCCTCAGGTCTTCCTCATGGACGAGCCGTTGTCGAACCTCGACGCCAAGCTGCGAGTGCAGACCCGTACCGAGCTGGCCGAACTCCAGGATCGCCTCGGCGTTACCACGGTCTATGTCACCCACGATCAGGTCGAGGCCATGACCATGGGCCACCGCGTTGCGGTGCTCAAAGACGGAATTCTCCAACAGTGCGACACACCGCACACGCTCTATCACGCCCCGGCCAACCGCTTCGTTGCCGGTTTCATCGGCTCGCCGGCCATGAATCTGGTCGACATCGAGTCGGGCAGCAAGCTGGCCGTCGCCGGCCATGCGATCGAGTTCGGCGAAGGCTTCGGTTCGGTCTCCCTCGGTAGCGGCAAGGTGACCATTGGCTTCCGGCCCGAAGCGGCCGTCATCGGTGACGGTCCCGTGCGGGGACACATCCGAACGGTCGAAGACCTCGGTTCGGAAGTCTTCGTGCATCTTCGGATCCAGCACGAGGGCCACGATGAGTGGATCGTCGTCAAGATGCCCGCCCCGTTTGCTGGTCGCCCTGGCGACGAGGTCGGCCTCCAGCTGACCGGCACCTCGATCATGTTCGGTACCGACGAGCTGCGCGCTGGTGTTGGCGTCGCCCGTTTCGCCGCCTGACATGGTCCGAGAACAACGGGTCGTCTTCATCACCGGGGCCGCCGGTGACATCGGTGAGGCTGTCGCTCGAGCGCTGGCTGACAGCTACCAGCTGTTCCTCTGTGACCATCCTTCTGCCGCCGCGAAGCTGAGCGGGATCGTGACTCAGATGAGCGCTGATGGCGCCACCGTTGTTGATCATGTCTTCGATGTGACCGACCATGCGTCAGTCGTTGCCGCAACTGAGGCCTGTGTCTCGGTGCTCGGACCACCGCGGGGTCTGTTCAACAACGCTGGCGTGCAGGGCGAGTTCACGCCGATCCACCTCACCTCGCCCCATGACGTTGCCAACGTCGTCGCAATCAACGTGGTTGGCGCCTTCTCGGTTCTGTCCGTTGTCGGTGGCGCAATGGTCGAGGCCGGCGCCGGCGGATCGATCGTCAACTCAGCGTCGATGGCCGGCGTGTCCGGCGCACCGAACATGGCGGCCTACTCCGCCTCGAAGGCTGCCATCATCGGGCTCACCAAGTCGGCAGCCAAAGACCTTGCTCCGGCGAACATCAGAGTCAACGCCATCTCGCCAGCGTTCATTGGACCCGGCATGATGTGGGACCGCCAAGTCGAACGCCAGGCCAATGCCGGCAGTCAATACTTCTCGAACGACCCCGCCATCGTCGCTCAGCAAATGATCGACTCGATCCCGCTCCGCCGAGTTGGGTCGACAGCAGAAGTGGCCGATGTCGTCACGTACCTACTCTCCGACGACAGCAGCTACGTGACCGGAAACAACATCGAGATCAACGGCGGCGCTGCCTGATCCGTCACACGGGCCTCATTCGATGCCGTCACACGGGCCTCATTCGATCCCGTCACACCGGCCTCATTCGATCCCGTGTTCGAGGGCGTAGCGAATCAATTCCTGCTTTCGGTTGAGGTGCAATTTTCCGAGGATGTTGCGAACGTGGTTCTCGACGGTCTTCGGCGAGATGTACAGCTCCTCACCAATCTCTTTGTAGGTGTGGCCCCGGGCCACGTACTGCAAGACCTCGCGCTCTCGGTCCGACAGTGGCTGCGTACCCGTTGCCTGTTTCGCCATGCTGCGGAACTCACCGAGCACCAGGCTGGCCAACGCGGGCGAGAACACCGGCTCGCCCTTGGCGGCCTTCCACAATGCGGTGCGTAACTCGTCGGGTGGTGCTGATTTCACCAGGTAGCCGATGGCACCGGCGGCAACGGCATCGAGGAGATCTCGCTCCGCCTCAGACACGGTGAGCATCACGATGTTGGTCATTGCACCGCATTCCTTTGCCACCTTGATGCCGCCGCCGTCGGGCATGTGGAGGTCGCAGACCACCAGGTCAGGCTTGTGCTTCTTGATGGCCTCGATCGCCTCGGTGGCGTTGCCTGCTTCGGCCATGACGATGAAGTTCTCACCCAGGTCGGCTCGGACGCCGCTGCGCCAGATCGGGTGGTCATCGGCCAGGACGACCCTGACGTGTTCG
>JBBQUN010000011.1:0-34796 GCA_038212405.1 Acidimicrobiales bacterium
TGCTGGCAGCCTCCTGCGCCAGGACTGGGTTCCAGGCCGAGCCCGACCCCGCACTCGACGCATCGTGGATCGTCGAATCGTTCACACTCGACGGCAATGAGGCCGACCTCCAGACCGGACTGATCGTGGTCGACATCAACACCAGCACCGCCGAGGTCGAAGTCGCGACCGGCTGTCGCTCCCTCTTCGGTTCGTTCACCTTCCTCGACGACGGACGTTCCGGTTTCACGCTTCCCGGCGCCACCAAGCCAGCGTGCGACAACGACGAAGAACCGTGGCTCATCGAACTCGACGAGTCCTTCGCCACTGCGCTTGGCAACGTCGAGACCTGGTCGACCAGCGACGACCAGCTCCTCCTCAACGGACCCCGCAGCGAACTGGTACTACTCCGCGCCAGCTGACTCCGCGCCAGCTGACTCCGCGACCTCGACCTCATCGGTCGTTGGTGCCGACGTTGCCAATTCGAGATCGGCGGGGTCAGCGTCTCGAGCCAAGAACTCGACGCGGATGCCACCGTGCCCAAGCGCGGTGAGCGGTATCAGGCGGCTGTCGGCCCGACGAGCGAGCCGCGAGTCAGAAGCCACGACGGCCAGACCCCACTCGGGGCGACGCTCACGAACCACTGCACCGAAGCGCTTGTAGAGCGGCTGCAAATCGCCGTCGCCGACACGCTTGCCATAGGGCGGATTCGAGGCAACGAGACCGGGACCGGTGGCGCCGGTCATGTGGGCGACCACTCGCTGCTCGATCTTCACGATGTCGCCAACCCCGGCCCGCTCGGCATTGGCCTGGGCGGCCTCGACCGCAGCGGTGTCGCGATCACTGGCCTCGATCACGAAATCGACCTCACGAGCCAGCGACTTGGCACCACCATTCACGCTGGCCCAGGAACCATTGTCGAAGTCAGGCCAGGTCTGGAAGGCGAAGCGACGTTGGCCACCCGGCGGCAGATTGCGAGCAATCAAAGCCGCCTCGATGGCGATCGTGCCCGAGCCGCAGAACGGATCGAGCAGCGGCACCGTACCGTCATACCCAGCAGCAAGCAGGAGAGCCGAGGCCATCGTTGGCCGCAGCGGAGCAACGCCGATGTCGACTCGCCAGCCCCGACGATGCAGCGGAATGCCACTGGAGTCGACGCTCACCGTTGCCACGTCGTGATCGAAGCGAATGATGAAGGGTTGCTCGGGTTCACCAATCGAGGGTGGCCCGACGACCTGGTGCAACCGCTGAGCGATGGCATCGGTGTGGTAGAGCGCCGACTTGTGAGCCGTCACTCGAAACTGCGGGGCGTAGTCGTCGGCGATCCAGGTCTTCCAGTCGATCTCACCGGCACGTTCTTGAAGGTGCGAGAAGTCGGTGGCACGAAACTTGGCGATCCGGATCAAGACACGGGCGGCCGTTCGCAGCCACACGTTGGCGGCATAGAGCTGGCGTGGGGTCGCCCAGAACTCAACGACACCGTGCGCTCCGGGCTTCGGCTTGATGCCGAGCGCCCGCAGTTCTTGCTCACACACGGCCTCGAGACCGGGGGTGCAAATGGCGGCTGCTTCGAAACGCGACATGGAATCAGCTTGCACAGCACGGGGGCGATTCTCCAACTCCCCTTACTCGTGGGACAATCGGGGCCATGGGCCTGTTGTCGTGGATCATCGCCGGACTGATCGTGGGAGCCATCGCCCGATTCCTCGTGCGGGGCCCACACCCGTTGGGGTGTATCGGCACGATCGGCCTGGGGATCTTGGGGTCCATCGTTGGCGGCACCGTCCTCAACGTGCTGACCGGCCGTGGGCTCGATGTCGCCCCCAGCGGGTTCCTCGGCTCGGTCTTCGGCGCCGTCCTCCTCTTGGTGCTCGCCCGCATGTTCGGCCAGCGCAGTCAGCCACCGAGCAGGCGCTAGGCCCACGCTTCTCAGGCCCAGGACCACCTGGCCCTGGCATACTGTCGAGGTGATCGATCCGACCGACGTGGCACTCTCGTTTGACGACGTGACACTGTCGTTCGGCGACAAGGTCGCACTCGATCACGTCTCGTTCGAATTGGCTGCTGGGACCACCCTGGCCCTCATCGGACCAAACGGGTCGGGGAAGTCGACCGTGCTCAACCTGATTGCTGGACTGGTCAAACCGAGTTCGGGAACCGTGCACCCTCGCCACATGCTCCCCGTCGCGTACGTCTTGCAGCATCATCACCAGCCTCACTGGCTTCCGCTGACAGCCCGAGAAGTCCTGAAAATGGGACGTTTCCGCAAACGCAGTCTCCTCGGTCGGATCACCAGTGCCGACAAGGCGATCCTCGCCCGAGTGGCAGAGACGATGGACGTCACCGATCTGCTCGATGAAGCGTTCGACTCGCTCTCGGGTGGTCAACGCCAACGAGTACTGGTGGCGCAGGCCCTGGCGCAAGAACCCGAGATCCTGCTCATGGACGAGCCGATCACCGGGCTCGATCTCACCAGCCAGCGTGCCATCCTCCAGCTGATCGATTCCGAGTCAGCCCGTGGCACGACCGTCATCATCACCACCCACCATCTCGACGAGGCCCGTCATTGTGACCAGGTGGCGCTGCTCGCCGGGCGCTTGGTCGCCATGGGCCCACCCGAAACGGTACTCACCGAGGAGATCCTTCGAGAAGTGTTCGGTGAGCGGGTGCTTGGCCACCACGAAGACCACGATCACGACACCCATCTCCTCGTCCTCGACGACCACGGACACGATCACTGACGCGCGATCACTGACACGAGATCACTGACACGAGATCACTGATTCGTATGGGCGTCCCAGCTGGCGAACATGGCGGCGTAGTGGCCACCGTTGGCGACGAGGGCGTCGTGGGTACCGAGTTCGACGAGGCGGCCGCCATCGATCACGGCGATCCGGTCGGCCCGCATCGCGGTGGCCAGGCGATGCGCGATCACGATGGCGGTGCGACCTTCGAGCACGACATCGAGGGCGCGCTCGATGATGGTCTCCGACGCAAGGTCGAGGTTCGACGTCGCCTCGTCGAGCACGAGCACCCGAGGCTTGGCCATGAATGCTCGGGCGAGCGCAAGTAGCTGCCGCTCACCGCTCGAGAGCGACGAACCTCGCTCGTGAACGATGGTGTCGATGCCATCGGGCAGGCGGGCGAGCATGTCGGTCAGCCCGACCGCATCGCAGGCCTCGAGAACTTCTTCCTTGGTGGCGTCGGGTCGAGCGAACGAGACGTTGTCGCCGATCGTGCCGTTGAACAGGAATGGCTCTTGCGGAACGACGCCGAGCTGGGACCGGAGCGAATGCACGGTGATCGTCCGCAGATCGTGACCATCGAGCCGGACGATGCCTGCTTGCGGATCGTAGAACCGGGTGACCAACTTCGCGACGGTCGACTTGCCAGCTCCGGTTGGACCAACGACGGCGATGGTTTCGCCCGGTTCGATCACCAGGTCGAGATCGAAGAGCACCGGTTCGCCCTCGACGTAGCCGAACGTCACTCCCTCGAGTTCGAGACGGCCTTCGATCGGCGGCAGCACGTGCGCGTCGACGGCTTCGAGCACGCTCGGCGTCGTGGCCAGAAGCCCTCGGATCTTTGTGATCGCGGCCTGACCCTGCTGATAGGAGTTGTAGAGCTGCACCAACTGCTGGATCGGGGCGAAAAAGGCGGTCAGGTAGAGCAGGAAGGCAAAGAGCTCGCCGACGGTCAGCTGACCATCGAGCACCATGCGACCGCCAATCAGCAGCAGCAGCGCCTGACCGATGATCCCGATCGCTTCGTTGGCCGGTCCGTAGATGGCGCCGACGGTCGAAGCTCGAACGTTGGCGTCACGGTGTTCGTTGACCACGTTGGCGTGATGGATGTTGTTGTGACGGCGACGATTGTTGGCGGTGATGACCCGCACGCCCGCCAGGCTCTCGGAGAGGTCCGACAGCACCAGGGCGATCTTGTCTCGCACCAGGGCGTAGTTGCGCTCCGACGCCCGCTTGAACCACACGCTCAACAGCAGCATCGTCGGCAAGACGACGGCGAGCAGGATCGCCGCCAGCGTCGGGTTCAGCATGAACATGATGACGGTGATCACGATCAACGTCAGTGCCTGGACCGCGAGGTTGACCAGACCGTCCTGGAACAAAACGGTGAGCGCGTCGATATCGGAGGTCATCCTCGTCATCAGCACGCCGGCTTTGGTGTTGGTGAAGAAGTCGAGCGATTGCCGCTGGAGATGAGAGAAGACCCGCACCCGCAGGTCGTACATCAATCCCTCACCGACTCGATTGGCGTAGCGAATACGCACCGAAGCAGCAACGAGATTCACCACGATCGACAAGCCGTAGGCGGCGCCGATCCACCACAGCGCGTTGGCATCTCGGGGAACGATGGCCCGATCGATGCCTTGCTGGGTCAGCAGCGGGCCCGCCTGCAACGCCAGGGTTTCGACGACAACGAGCAGACCGACGAGGAACAACTTGTTGCGGTGAGGGCCGAGGAACGATCGGAGGGTGAACGAACGGGTCTCCACCCCCGACTGCTCGAAGACCACGTTGACCTTCGGGTGTTCGGGTTCGGTGGCGAGAATGGCCTTGGCCTTCTCCGCCAGTTCGCTTGGCACGCCGGCGAAGGGAAGCCCGTTACGCGCCGCGGTTTGCGAGGCCGATGGACCGGAGAAGGGCGAACCGGCGGGAGGTCCAAAACTCATCGGTCGCCTCCCTCTGCGTGCTCGCCATTTGGCTCGTCAACGACCTCATCATCGAGGTTGGCCAGCACGGCGGCGTAGCGGGGCTCGGTCTCCATCAGATCTCGGTGGCGACCGGACGCAACGACCCGGCCATCCTCGAGCAGCAGCACCCGATCGGCCTGGGCAATGGTCGAGAGCCGATGAGCGATCACGATGGTGGTGCGTTCGGCGAGGCGTTGTTCGAGTGCGGTGTGGATTCGTTCTTCGACCAGCACGTCGATGGCGCTGGTCGCGTCGTCGAGCACGAGGATCTTGGGGTTCACCAGCAGCGCCCGGGCAATGGCGATGCGTTGGCGTTGGCCGCCCGACAGGGTGTAGCCCCGCTCCCCCACCACGGTGTCGTAACCGTCGGGAAGGGCCGTGATGAAGTCGTGGGCTTGCGCAGCCTTGGCGGCAACGACGACCTCGTCTCGGCTGGCGGTGGGTTGGCCGTAGGCGATGTTGTCAGCAAGGCTGACCGAGAACAGGAACGGGTCGTCGGCGACCAGGCCGATGTTGGCCCGGAGGCTCACCTGGGTGAGGTCACGAACATCGTGTCCATCGACTCGGACCGCGCCGCTGTCCTCGTTGACGTCGTAGTAGCGACTGAGCAACCGGGCAACGCTCGATTTGCCCGATCCCGTGCGGCCGACGAGCGCCACGGTCTCTCCCGGCTCGATTCGGAAACTGCAGTGCGCCAACACCGGTTCGGCTGCGTGGTAGCCGAAGGTCACGTCGTCGAACTCGATCTCGCCTCGGGCGTTGCGAAGGTGGGCGGCGTCGGGCCGGTCTTCCACGTCGGGGACTTCGTCGAGGATCTCGAAGATGCGCTCGGCCGACGCCTTCGTCCGCTGTCCGAGCATGAGGAACATGCCAAGCATGCGGAATGGAGCTTGCAGCATGGTGACGTAAGCGGTGAACGCGAAGAGCGTGCCCTCGGTGACCTCGCCCTGGATCACCAGCCAGCCGCCGTACACCAGCACCAAACCCATGCCGACGCGCGGCAAGTTCTCGATGACGGGGTTGTGCTTGGCCTGAGCCTCAGCCGTCTTGATGTTCGCCCACTGCACCCGAGTAGCGGCGTCGGCCAGCTCGTTGATCTGACGCTCCTCGGCCCCGAACGAGCGGATGACCCGAACCCCATTGATGTTCTCGTCGACCGTGGTTGCCACCTCGGCCAGTCGAGCCTGCACGATCCACGACAGCGGGAAGACCTGATTGCGAAGCCGCACGCCCATCCAATAGACACCCGGCAACGGCGCGATGGCAACCAGCGTGAGCGGCACGTTGATCGAGAGCATGAACCCGATGGCCAGAGTGAAGGTCAACGTGGTCATCGAGATGAGCGGGGCGAAGGTGAGAAACATCTGCACCGAGCGGATGTCGGAGTTGGCTCGGGAGATGACCTGGCCCGACTGGGTCCGATCGTAGAAGCCGAAGGACAACGTGGTCAGATGGTCATACAGCAGGATGCGCAGATCGGTGTCGATCTGGAACGCTCCTCGATACAGCAGGAACCGGTAGATGAGCGTGAGCACCGACCGCACGAGTCCGATCACCAGCACCGCGATCACGAATCGGTTGAGTCCGACCGAGCGTTCCGTGAGGGCCTGATCGATGGCCGAGCGAAGCACCGCCGGCAGCGCCACCTGCAGCACCATCGCCAACGCGGCGATGGCGATCGTCCCGAAGTAGGTGAGCCGATTGTCGAGGACGACCGGCAGCATTCGGCGGATCCAGCCGAGTGAGGCGTCGGGATCGACCGAGGCGGTCGGCGCCGGCCGGGTGCGCTCGATGGCAACCGGTTCGAACGCCGAGCGCTCCGATGCCCGCTCGTTTGCTACTCGTTCCAGTTCGACTGCATCGGCAAGGAGATCCATCGACGATCGACACTACGCCTCCATCGCCCGTTCGGGAGAAATGGCCAGGATGGTTCGGTCTTGAACCAACCGTGCCACACTGTTTTCATGACCGAGACGACTGACATCGAATTCTGGATCGACCCCATATGACCGTGGTGCTGGGTGACGGCCCGTTGGGTCGTCGACGAGGTAGCATCGGCGCGTGGGTTGAACATCACGTGGCAACCAATCAGCCTGCTCTTCAAGAACGAGCCTGCTGAAGACTCCGACTACTACGCACCGGTCCTCAAGACCCACAAGATGCTGCGGGTATTCGAAGCCGTGCGAGCCGCCAACGGCGAGGCCCCACTCGGTGAGCTCTACTACGAGTACGGCCGTCGGATCCATCACGACAAAGACCGTGACTTCGACATCGCCGACGCGCTCACCGCTGTCGGGCTCGACCCGTCGCTGGCCGCCGCCGCCGAAGACGAGGCTTGGGACGCCGAGATCCGCACCCGAATGGACGCCGGGCTCGAACTGACCGGCCAAGACGTCGGCACGCCAATCATTGCGTTCGACGATCGCAAGGGTGTGAAGCAGGCCTACTTCGGACCGGTCATCTCGGCGGTGCCACCGACCGAGGATTCCCTCGCCATGTGGGACGCGCTGGTTGCCATGATGAACGTCGAGGGCTTCTGGGAACTCAAACGCTCCCGCACCGTCGGCCCCCAGTTCGGCGAACGCCCCTAGCGATAGCTCCCGTCAACTCCTCTGTCTGGGTGCCGAACATGGCATCGAGACAGAGGAGTTGTGCTTGACCAACGCCGTATCAGGTCGGAGCGAACGATCAGCCTGGGCCGGCGACGAGTCCGCCGAGGCTTTCCTCACGTCGATCCATGGCCTGGTCCTTCGGCGACGGATGGCGAGCCACCTCGGCGCGACCTACGACCATCCAATGCACCTCGTCCGGGCCGTCGGCCAGGCGGAGGGTGCGCTGTGAGTGGTACATCTGGGGCAACGGCGTCCACTGCGAGACACCGGTGGCACCGTGCATCTGGATGGCTTGATCGATGATCTCGCACACCCGGATTGGCACCATGGCCTTGACCGCCGACACCCAGACACGAGCCTCGGCATTGCCAAGCAAGTCCATGGCCTTGGCGGCACGCAGCACCATGAGACGCATGGCCTCGATCTCGATGCGGGCCTTGCCGATCATCTCGAGGTTGCCACCGAGCTGGACGAGCGGCTTGCCGAACGCCTTGCGGGTGAGACCACGAGTGACCATGAGGTCGAGCGCACGCTCGGCAGCACCGATGGAACGCATGCAGTGGTGGATACGGCCTGGGCCGAGACGCAGCTGCGAGATTTCGAAGCCACGGCCTTCGCCGAGCAGCATGTTCTCCTTCGGAACCCGAACCTCGTCGAGCTTGAGGTGCATGTGGCCGTGCGGGGCGTCCATGTTGCCGAACACGTGCATCGGGCCGACGATGGTGAGCCCGGGGCTGTCCATGGGCACGAGGATCTGTGACTGCTGGAGATGCGGGGCGGCGTCGGGATTGGTCTTGACCATGCAGATCATGATCTTGCAACGGGGGTCGCCAGCGCCGGAGATGTAGTACTTCTCACCGGTGATGACCCACTCGTCGCCGTCGAGGACGGCCTTGGTGGCGACGTTCTTGGCATCGGAGGAGGCGACCTCGGGCTCGGTCATACCGAAGCAGGACCGGATCTCGCCGGCGAGCAGGGGCTCGAGCCACTGCTTCTTCTGCTCGGGGGTACCGACGCGCTCGATGACTTCCATGTTGCCGGTATCGGGAGCCGCGCAGTTGAGGCATTCCGAGGCCAGGGAGTTCTTACCGAGCTCCTGGGCGATGTAGGCGTAGTCGAGGTTCGACAGGCCCTCACCGGTTTCGGCGTTGGGAAGGAAGAAGTTCCAGAGCCCCTGTGACTTGGCCTTGGCCTTGGCCGCTTCGAGCAGCTCCATGGCCTTGGGGTGGTAGGTCCAGGGATCATCCTGTGACGCCTGGAGCGAATGGAACTCCTGGGTCCAGGGATCGACTTCTTCGGCGATGAACTTCTTCACCGCGGCGAGCAGCGGCTGCGCCTCTTTCGACATGGCGAGCTGGTACATCTCGCCACCGAAGTCGTCCATGTTCAGTGGGTTTGCCGGCATGCGTTCCTCTTCTGTCTAACGTTGCGAATGGATCGAACCCCCCGATCATGCCATCCGGAGCGCTGCACGGCGAAACGAGGATGCCAGAGTCGTCATTCGAGTAGCCGAGCAGTGACCACTCGGTTGCCCAAATGGCGGTGGGCCGAGGTGTCGTAGAGGACATCGTCGATCACCTCACGATCGGCGCATCGCTGTCGATCGCTGGGACCCGCAATCGAAGGGGCAGGGGCGCTGGGTCGGTGGTGACATCCACGTTGGACTCAGCTGAGTCAGCAAATGCAGCGCCAGGTCGCCAGACCAGGCCACACTGGGCGAGATGTCGATCCAGCGATCCAGCGACACCGAAGCCCTCTTCGCCGGTCTCGGCGCACCCGACGTCGTGGCGTTCCAAGCGCCGGTCGGCGGCGTCGGACAGCCACTGCTGCCGGAGGAGTTCGAGCTGACGTCGATGATGTCGCCCCGTCGTCGAGCCGGGTTCGCTGCGGGTCGGGCCGCCGCTCGCGCCGGGCTCGACCTGATCGGTCTCGACCAACAGCCAATCCTTATCGGGCCTGGTGGCGCTCCGCTCTGGCCAACCGGGGTGACGGGCTCGATCACCCACACCGATCACGTTGCCTACGCCGCCGTGACGATCGACGACACCGCCGCATCACCTGGAGGGCCAACCGTTGCCCTCGGCATCGACGTCGAGATCAGGGGACGGGTCCAACGCGACGTCGTCGGGTTGATCATGACCGCCGGTGAGCAGGCGAGGTGGAACGAGATGGATCCCTCAGGAGCCGATCCTTCGGAGGCCGATGCGTTTGCCACCGTTGCCTTCAGTGCCAAGGAAGCGCTCTACAAGGCGCAGTTCGTCCTCACCGGGGCATGGCTCGGGTTCGAACACGTCGAGTTCGCTGACGCCGGCATCAGTGGCACCACGGACGGCACGCTCGTCGAGACCGAGCATTCGCCGCTCGATCAATGGATCGAGCGGCCGCTTCGAACTCGTTCGCTCGTCTCCGCCGAGCAGGTGATCAGTGCGGTGTTGCTGCGTCGCCGAGCCAGTCCAACACGATCGAGCTGAATTCGTCGGGAACCTCCAACTGGGGGACGTGGCCAACCCCCTCCAACATCACGAGCGGCCAATCGGGCCGTCGTTTCGCCAGCCAACGGGCCGACGACGGTCGGACGATGAGGTCTTTCTCACCTTGGATGATCAGCCCGGGAGCGGTGATTTGCTTCGCCGTTCGCTCGAAGCGCTGCGGCGAGACGAGGATGCGAGCGATCGATCGAGAGGCATCGGCGAAGGCACGGGTCATCCATGACATGCCGAGCCGTTCGGTCGCGAACTCGATCAACAGTTCTCGATCTTCGGGCCGCAAACGAGAAGGGTCCGCCATGACGAGCCGCATGAGGTCGTCGACGGATCGCTCCGGCGACTTCGACCCGTTCAGTCGTTCGAACAGTCGGGGTCCGATACCGGGCAAGAGCGGCAGCCCGAGCCGGAGTGCAGTGGCAGGGGTGATCCTTGGTTCAGCGGTCGGAAGAGCGGCGCCGACCAGGACGAACCGGTCGACGAGTTCGGGATGTCTCGCTGCGGTCAGCAACGAGATCAATCCGCCCATCGAGTTGCCAACCAAAATGGCCGCACCGGCATCGACGTGCTCGATGAGGTCGGCGATCATCGCCACCTGATGATTGACGGCGCTCGATCGACCGGCGAGGCGGGTGGAACCGAACCCGATCAGATCGGGAACGATCACCCGCCCGTAGGCAGTGAACGCGTCGATGACGCTGACCCAGTTGGAGCGTGAGCCTCCGAGACCGTGGATCAAGACGATCAGTGGCCCCTCACCACCGAAGTCCCAGAGGTGCACGTCGCCATCGAGATCGACCGTGGTGTGCGCCTCGATCAGCCGGTCGCGCAAGGTTGCCCGATCGGACACGGCGTCAAGCTTTTTCCGCGAGGATCGAGTCTCGGAGTTCCCGCTTGAGGAACTTGCCGTTTGCGTTCTGCGGCAATGCTTCGGTGCGGAACCAGATGTGACCGGGAATCTTGTGCTTGGCCAGAATCGGCGCCAGGTACTCCCGCAATCCATCGGCGTCGAGCGAATGACCCTCGCGCAGCACGACGGCGCAGGCCACATCTTCGCCCAGGCGGTCATCGGGGACACCGAAGACGGCGGCCTCCGATACTGCCGGATGCTGGTAGATGGCCGTCTCGACCTCGGACGAGTAAACGTTCTCGCCGCCGCGAAGCACCATGTCTTTCGCCCGGTCGACGATGAAGACGAATCCCTCGGCGTCGATGCGAGCAATGTCGCCGGTGTTGAACCAGCCGTCGACGATGGCCTCGGCCGTGGCTTCGGGTCGGTTGATGTAGCCCTTGATCACGATCGGGCCACGTACGCACAACTGTCCGACGGTGTCGGGTCCGGGGGCCAAGTCGTTGCCGAGATCATCGACCAGTTTGGCGTCGACCGTCGGCACCAACGGGCCGCACGAGTCTGGCTTGGCGAGATAGGTACGCGACGAGTTCGCCGTCACGATGCCATGCGTCTCGGTGAGTCCGTAGCCCGTCGACGGGCTGGCCTTTTCGTTCTTCAGTGACTCGTCGATCTTGGCAACGAGATCGGCATGCAGCGGCGCACCGCCGCCGCCCATGCCAACGAGAGTGGAGGTGTCACGGGTGGCCCAGTCGGGGTGCATCAGCATCTCGCGGCTCATGGTCGGAACACCCGAGAAGTTCGTGACTCCCTCGCGTTCGATCAGCTCGAGCGCTCGGCCTGCATCCCACTTGTAGGTGAGGATCAGCTTTGCCCCAACGAGCGTTGCCGGGTGCATGAGGCAGTTGCAGGCAGTCACGTGGAAGAGCGGGGTCGGCGCCATGAAGACGGGCTGCGGCTGCTCGGCCACCTGGTCGGCCTGGAACGCTTCGACCGTGCCGTCCTCCATCGCCACCGCCAAACCCAACCAGCGGGGCATGTAGGCGATGTTCATGATGTTGTGGATCGAGCCACGGTGGGTCAGCTGCGCACCCTTGGGGAACCCCGTGGTTCCCGAGGTGTAGAAGATCGTTGCGTCATCGTCGGGATCGATCTCGGCATCGGGCAAGGCCGCAGGAGCGTTCGCAACGTCGACGACATCGTTCCAACGCACAGCACCCTCGGGCAGCTCGGCGTCGTGACGAACGGTGATGATCGCCAGTGGGCTCTTGGCTCGAATGGTTTCGAGATGGGGCACGACCCGCTCGAGTCGCTCGCCATCGACGATCAGCACCTTGGGCGTGGAGTCGGTAAGGCCGAACTCCATCTCGGGTCCGGTCCACCAGGCGTTCATGCCGACGACCGCAGCACCGATGCTCACGGTGGCCCAGTAGCTGATCACCCATTCGGGGTAGTTCCGCATCGAGACGGCGACGCGGTCGCCAGAACCAACACCGAAGTCGTTGCGTAACGTGTGAGCCAGCGCCCGAACCGATGCGTCGATCTCGGCATAGGTGTAGCGCTCGTCTTCGTAGACGATGTATGTCTTGTCGCCGTGGAAAGCGGCGAGCTCCCACAGGTTCCGCATCGTGGCTGGGGCCTGGGAAAAGACCCGCATGGGGATGCCACGGACCTCGGCCTCGGTCGTTGCGAAGAGAGAGCCTTCGGCCTGGAGGGCGTCGCGAGCAGCGTTGAGATGTTCGATCACGGGGGGAATAGTGGACCAACCCGGCCAGCCGAGCAAGGCCCGGCCCGAACGGTTGCTCAGACCGACGACACCCGGGCACCGTCGCGGTTGACCACCGAGGTCGCAACGATCCGATTGCGGCCGTCCGCCTTGGCCCGATACAACGCCTCGTCAGCGGCATCGGTCAAGATCGGCAACCGCTCGTCGTTACCGGTCGCCACCCCGATCGACACGGTCACACGATTCGCCAAACCGGCAACCGCGAGTCGGATCCCCTCACACACATGGACCGCTTCGTTCTGCGGCGCATTCCGCAGAAGGACCAAGAACTCCTCTCCGCCGTAGCGGTAGACAGAATCCGAGGGCCGAACCGCCGCAGCAATCGTGGTGCTGACGTTCTGGAGCGCCCGGTCGCCCTCAGCATGGCCGAACGTGTCGTTGAACCGCTTGAACTCGTCGACGTCGACCATGGCGACGCTGACGGGCTGACGAGCTGCGGTTCGTTCGGCATCGAGTTGAGCGAGGTCCTGGTCGAGACGACGGCGGTTGGCCAATCCAGTCAAGGGGTCAACGAAACTGAGCGCCTCCATACGTTCGGCGCGCCGCCGAAACCACGACATGGCACCGATGGGCAGCGCAAGCGCAGCGAGCAAACCAACGACCGCACCGAAGGGGAGCGACAGACCCTGGCCGGCCAGCGCTCCATCGTTCTCTTCGGGGGCATCCTCGGCGAGCTCATCGAGCTGAGCAGCAGCGGTGGCGAACACGATCGGGAGCGAGTCGGCAGCGTGTGCTGCGTCGAGATCGACCATGGCGTCGCCCGACAAGGCGAGCCGAGCCAGTGGCGGCACGTCGACGCGTTGTTGGTAGAGGCGGCGCAGCACCTCCGGGCCTTGGCCCAAGAGCAGCCTGATGTCGGGATCGCTCTGGCCATCGACCGTCTCACCAACGCCGAGATCTTGGGCCGACACCTCCAGCTCGGAGAGGAGATCGATTGCGTCGAGGAGCGCGATCTTCGTCTCGCCATCGTTGCTCGACTGTGCTGCTGTTGTCTGTGCTGCTGTTGTCTGTGCTGCTGCGACCATCGGAGTCGTACTGAGGAAGACGGCAACGACAACGAGCACCAGCGCCCTTCGGAACCCTCTGATCTGCCAACCCCTGATTCGAGACAGTCGATGCACGGTATGCAGTCTCGGCGCGTGATGACGCACCATCAGGTTCGGCGTCGAATTGATCAGCGACCGAATTGACCTCCCTTGGCGCTGCACTACGTTTGCCATCCGTGACTTCTTCGCCCCATCCAGACGCACGGTTGGTCCTACCGGCCGAGGCGGCGACAGCAGCCGACGTCCTCGCTCGAGCATTCCATGACGACCCGGTGCTGAACTGGCTGTTTGCTTCCTGCGACGACCCTGTCTCGGCGATCGACGCGTTCTTTCCGATCGCCGTCGCCAGCGCGCTCACTCGCGGCCATCTCTATCGATCGGCTGGGTGGGAATCGGTCGCCTATTGGTCACCACCGGGGGCAAGTGGCATGTTCAACCCCGAACACGGCCCGCTCGTCGGCGAGCTCGTCCTCAGCACGATCGGACCCGAACGAGCGGCCGAGACGGGCCAGCTACGTGAGATCCTCGCCGAGCATCACCTCACCGAAGCGCACTTCTATCTGCCTTTCATAGGGGTCGCGCCCGAGTGGCAGGGGTACGGTCATGGCAACACCGTGATGCGACCGGTCCTCGATCTCTGCGATCGTTACGGAATCCCCGCCTATCTCGAATCGTCCAATCCGCGGAACATCCCCTTCTACGAACGCCTCGGATTCAACGTCACCGCCGAGTTCGCAGCCGACGGCGGCCCACCGATGGCTGGCATGCGGCGAAACCCGACCAACTGAGGAGAGATCGATGGAACTGGGAATCTGCGTCGCTTCGAAGATCGACGACATCGACTACATCGTCGAGGCCGAGCAGCTGGGATTCACCCATGCCTGGCTCGCCGACTCTCAGATGATCTGGAGCGACGTCTACGCAACGCTCGCCGTTGCCGCAACGAGAACCTCGACGATTCGACTGGGAACCGGTGTCGCCGTCGCTGCCACTCGACCTGCAGCCGTCACCGCCGCCTCGATCGCGACGATCAACCAGCTGGCCCCAGGGCGAACGTTCCTCGGAATCGGCACCGGCAACACCGCCATGCGCATCATGGGTCACCCGCCGATGCGGATTGCCGAGTTCGACCGTTACCTCGCCGAGCTTGCCCCGCTGGTGCGGGGTGAGGAAGCCAGCCTCACGTGGCGAGGCACGACGGCGCCGGTGCGCCACATCATGCGAGACGACGGATTCGTCAGTTTCGATCCAACGATTCCCCTGTACGTCTCGGGTTTCGGCCCCCGCTCGCTCGCGCTTGCCGGCGCCCACGGTGATGGTGCGGTGCTCTCGATTCCACCCCAGCCGGAGTACGTGGAACGGGTCTGGCACGGCATCGAACGTGGGGCGACAGCAGTAGGCCGCACGATCGAGCGTTCAAACTTCCCGCTCACCACGCTGACCACCATCGTGGTCCTCGACGACGGCGAAACCCTCGACTCTGCGAAGGTGTTCGAACAGTGCGGAGCCTTCGCTGTCGCCGGTCTGCACTACGCCTACGAACAGTGGCGCAACTTCGGTCGACGACCAGCGTCGCCGGCAATGCTCGAGGTGTGGGAGGACTATGTCGCCGAGGTCGAACGCACACCAGAGTCCCATCGTCACCAGCGAATTCACGCCGGGCACAACTGCTGGGTGTTACCAGAAGAGGCGCCGTTCGTGACGCCGGCGCTGATGGATGCCTCCTGCATGATCGGGACCGCCGATCAATTGACGCAACGCCTCCACGAGCTCGACCAGGCCGGGCTCGATCAGGTCATGATGCTGCCGCCGCTGGCACCGCGCTACGAGACGATTCGCCGAGTTGGCGCAGAACTCATTCCTCGTCTCTGACCCTCGCCCGGTTCTCGATCGGACCGTGAAGTCTCGAAACCAGTACTGTCCGAATCGTGGAAGTCACCATCAGCCGAACCGACACGACCCTGATCGCAGCGATCGACGGTGAGCTCGATGTCGACAACGGGCATGTGTTGACATCGACCGTCGGTCCCACACTGGCGGAGGGAATCACCGAACTCATCATCGACATGACCAATCTCGGGTTCATCGACTCATCGGGTATCAGTAGGTTCGTCGCGCTTCGACAGTCGACCATCGATGCGGGCGGGACGTTTCGGTTGATCAATCTCGCCCCGAACGTACGGCGAGTCTTCGAGATCACCGGGCTCATCGAGACGTTCGGCATCGACGAGTGAGCGATGGTTCCTTTCCGGTCCGCATCGAGCTGCCGGCCGACCCCGGGTTTCTCCGAATCGCCCGCCTCAATGCCACCGCCTACGGAGCCAGGATCGAGCTCGACGTCGAACAGCTCGATGACCTTCGACTGGCGGTGAACGAGGCACTCACTTGGCTGCTCGATGACCCTGACGGCCCGCCGACCATGGTCTTACAGATGCACCAAGACGGCAACCAGGTGGTGCTCTGCGGCGGACCCGATCTCGACAGCAACCGTCCCTCCGCGTCGACGCAGTCGCCGATCGACGATCTCGTGAGCGCGATCCTTGGGGCAACGGTCGACGATTTCTGGCTCGATCCCAGCACCCCACGTCGGTTCGAGCTTCGCAAGAGCGCCTGAACGACCGTGGAGGTCCGGCGTCTGACGGCGTAGCTCCTACGCTTGCGTCATGACTTTTGCCGCGCCGATTCGGCTCTCGAACAGGCTCCGGCCAGCGGTGTCTCCCGGGCTCCTGGTCGGATCGGCGGCAACGGCAACCGTTTTCGTTGCCACCTCGTTTGCCGTTCCTGCGGTGATCGATGACTACGGCGTCGCACCGGGCGCTGCTGTGCTCATCTCGACCGCCCAGGTCGGCGGCTTCACTCTGACGAACCTCGTTGGCGGCCGTCGACTCACTCCCTCAGCAGCGATGGCTCGGGCCTCGCTGGGCGTCATGGTCCTCACCAACCTCGCCTCGGTGATCGCGCCGAGCTTTGCGCTTCTCGTCGTGCTCCGTTTCATCTGCGGTCTTGCCATGGGGCTCTTCACGTGGATTGCGTGGGCCGACTCCGCTGCCGACGATGCACGGCGGGGCAGCATCGCAGCGATCGGGCCCCTCACATCGGCAGTCGCCGCACCGCTGCTTGCTGGAGCCGTGCACCTCGGTGGGCTGCGAGCTATCTACGGTGCATTGGCGATCGTTTCTGCGCTCTCGATGCTCTTGCCGACGACGGTCCAGGCGGCCATCTCCCAAGGGCGACGACCGATCGAGGCCAAGGGGGTGATCCCTGTACTGCTCGGTATGGCAGCGCTCGCCCTCGGCGGATCCGCCGTGTTCGTCTTCGTCGGTGTCATCGCCCGGGATCACATCGGTATGTCGACCCTGACACTGTCGATCGCCCTCAGCCTGAACGCGATCGCCGGCATCCCCACTGCCCGTTACGCGGGGCGACGGCGTTTTCCCGGTGTCTTCATCATGCTCACCGGCTGCTGCGCGTATCTCCTCACCATTGCTGACAGCACGGCCATGTTCATTGCGATTCTGGTCGTTTGGGGCTTGACGTTCTGGGCCGCGGTGCCCGAGACCTACGCGCTACTGAGCGAGCGATCGAAACACCCAGCCGATCGCATCGGTGACGCCCAAGCGATCATGGCCATGGGCCGGGTCATCGGACCGACGGTCGGCGGCGCCCTGGTTGCGACCGGCTCGTTCACCGCACTCGGGATCGTCGCCGGCGGCGTGATGATCGCTGGTGGCCTCACGGTCTCCTTCGTCTCGATGTCACACCGCTGGGATGGCCCGGCTGCCGTCGTCCCGTAGACCCGAACCCCGATCAGGACAATCAATCAGGGCGGTCGGGCCAAACGATGTCGACCATGACTCCGGCGTGGTCGCTGGCGACGATGCCGGTCAAGGCCACGTCGGCAACGACCTCGGCTGACAGCACACGCCCGGCGGAGCCGACTCGAAGAAACGGATCGCCGGCGAACACGTAGTCGATCCGTTTCCGGTGGACGTTGAGGGCAGCGGCGTACGGATTGATCTGCCAGTCATTGGTGTAACCGGGCCCCTCGCTGCCCGCCACCGCCCACGAGTCCTGATAGGCAGTCGAGGTTCCGTCCACGATGGTGAACCCACTGAGGAAGCGGATCTCGTCGCTCAATGCCTCGGCATTGAAATCACCGCACAAGATCGGCGGCAGCCCCGCTCGACGCCGGCCGGGGATGACGTCATCGATCGCTCCCCTCGTCTCCTTGATGAGTCGATCGATCTGCACGACCTAGTGCTGGCGATGAGCGCCGTGGCTCGGTGCCGGGGCGAGATGGGTCGAGAAGAGGTCGATCCCGCACGTTCGGGCGTGGAACAGCTCCCACGGCACGCCCTCGACGATCAGATCGGCGCCCGAGGCGAATCCAAGACGGTGATAGTGCTGCTCGTCGATCGGCCATCGCGACAAGACCGCCGAGCCGAACCGCATCGTGGGATCAGGCCAGAGCCGCTGGTCGAGTCCGTCGCCGCCGAACGCCCAGTGCCAGTCCCCAGCGCCGGCCTCGGCCAGCCACGCTGCGGTGTTGGCCACAGACTCGCTCTCTTGCACTTCCTGAAGGGCAATCACGTCAGGGGCAAGGCGATCGATCCACGCCACGATCTCATGGCGGCGCTCGTCCCAGTCCGGCTCGAACAACGAGCCGATGTTGAGGGTCAGGACCCGCAGGACGGCGTCGCGTTCGGGTCGGTCGTCGATCGGTTCACTCACGCCCCGAAGGTAGTCCACGTATCGCCGGTTCGAGGTTGGGGGACATCCCCGATTCGGCAGAACCGGCCCCGTCATAGGTTCAACTCATCACCCCGAACGAGGAGCCAACGATGACCATGATCCACACCGCAAACAGCCGTACGACCAGCATCGAGGAGAGCGAGACCTTCTGGAGCGCCGCCTTCGACGACGCACGAGAAGCCACCCTGTCGATCGACCGCTGTATCGATTGGCTCCTCGACCTCTACCAGAGCACCACCCACGCCGTGTTGCGGGAGCTCGTGTCAGATGTGCTCGACGATCTTCGGGCCGTCGGCTGCGAAGGCATTGGGTTCGCCGCACTCGATCTCGACGACGTGGTGCTCGGCGCTCTCGCCTCGATCGAAACCGCCTTCGAGATCTACCGCTGAGGCATCAGGTCGGGCGAACGAAACCGGCCAGGCGTTTGTACTGATCGCTGACCGCTTCGAGCTCACCCTCGGCGAACACGTCGGCCACCGAATCGAAGCCGCCAGGCGCACGCTCTTCGGCCAGGTCCATGACGACCTCGGGCCCGTGGCCCCGGTTCGCCAGCACGATGGCACCCGTCGCGGTTCGCCGCTCCAGGTCGTACTGCTCGAGCGCAACATCGACACCGTCACCACCCGGCGCAAGTGCGTTGGTCAGCGCATCGGCCAATGCCTGTGCATCGAGGATCGCCTGCGAAGCGCCATTGGAACCGATCGGGTACATCGGATGAGCGGCGTCACCGAGCAACGTGATCCGGTCGTGGGTCCACCGTTCGAGCGGATCACGGTCGACCATCGGGAACTCCAGCACCTGATCGGCACCGGCAATCAGCTCGGGGATGTCGAGCCAATCGAACACCCAGTCGCTGAACTCCGAGTCGAACAGGCTCCGCTCGACCACCCGATTCCAGCTCTCGCGCCCGGCCATCCCGTACTCGGTCCAATCGAGCTCGGCAATCCAGTTGATGGTCTGCAATCCATCGACTGGTTCGGTGATCGGATACGCAACGAATTTGTGCGGGCGATGCCCCGCCATGAACATCGAGCGACCGGTCAGATAGGGCTCGTGCTGGCTGGTGGCCCGCCACAACATGTTGCCGCTCCACTGCGGCGGACCCTCGTTCGGCACGAAGTGTTTGCGGACCGTCGAGTGAATGCCATCGGCACCGATGAGGAGATCGGCCGTATCGGTGACTGTCTCATTGCGCTCTCGGTCGAGCAGCTCGACGGTGACCCTGCCTGGCGACTGTTCGAACCCGGTGAGCGCATGACCGGTGACGATGGCGTCGCCCAATCGTTGCTGGGCTGCGTCGAACAGGGCCAACTGGAGTCGGCCTCGGTGGATCGAGATCTGCGGCACCGGGTAGCCGGCGGCACGGCCCCGGGGCTCGCGCCAGATCAACTGACCGTGCCGGTTGAAGAAGGCCAATTCTTCGGTGGCTACCCCGAGTTCCAACAAGCCGTCGACGAGCCCGAGCGTGTCCAGCACGGCCATGGCGTGCGGCAGGATGTTGATGCCGACCCCGAGCGGTGCCAATGCGCGCACCGATTCGTACACCACGACGTCGTGACCCCGGTCCGCAAGCTTCATGGCGGCCACCAGTCCGCCGATACCCGCTCCTGCAACGATGATGCGCATCCGCCCGACCATAGTTCGCACGCCTAGCATCAGAGGCATGTCACATCCTCGTGCCGGACAGCTCGCCCTTCCCGAAGATCTCGTCGACGTCTCGGCACTGGTGACGGCGTATTTCACCACACGCCCCGACCCGAGCGACCCCGACCAGCGGGTCGCCTTCGGCACCTCGGGCCACCGCGGCACCAGCCTGAACGGGTCGTTCAACGAGGACCACATCGCGGCCACCACCCAAGCCATCTGCGAACACCGAGCCGCACAGGGCATCACCGGCCCACTCTTCATCGGCAAGGACACCCACGCTCTGTCGGAGCCGGCAACGGCAACAGCGCTCGAAGTGCTGGCCGGCAACGGCGTGATCACGATGATCGATGTCGATGGTCGTTACACCCCGACTCCCGCAGTGTCGCTCGCCATCTTGGGCAACAACCGAGCCGCAGGAGCAGGTCGTGCCGACGGCATCGTCGTGACGCCATCGCACAACCCGCCAACCGACGGCGGTTTCAAGTACAACCCACCACATGGCGGCCCTGCCGATACCGACGCCACGGGTTGGATCGCCGACCGGGCCAACGAACTGATGACGCAACGCAATCGCGAGGTCAAACGAGTTCCGCTTTCCGAGGCACTCGCCGCCGACACCACACACACCTTCGACTATCGAGCCAGCTACGTCGCCGACCTCGCCGGCGCTATCGATTTCGCCGCGATCCGCTCGGCCGGTGTACGCATCGGTGCCGATCCGCTCGGTGGCGCGAGCGTCGATTATTGGGGTGCCATCGCCGACCATCACCGGCTCGATCTCACCGTCATCAACCCGCTGGTCGATCCGACCTGGCGGTTCATGACACTCGACTGGGACGGCAAGATCCGCATGGACTGCTCGTCACCGAATGCGATGGCATCGCTCATCGCCAACCGTGACGCCTACGACATCTCGACCGGCAACGACGCCGACGCCGACCGCCATGGCATCGTCACCCCCGACGGTGGACTGATGAACCCCAACCACTTCCTGGCCGTTGCGATCGAGTACCTGTTCGCCAATCGCCCGGGCTGGTCGAACACCGCAGGCGTCGGCAAGACCCTGGTGTCGAGTTCGATGATCGACCGCGTCGCTGGCGAACTCGGGCGCACGCTGGTCGAGGTTCCGGTCGGCTTCAAGTGGTTCGTCCCCGGGTTGCTCGACGGTTCGGTTGGGTTCGGCGGCGAGGAGTCGGCGGGCGCTTCCTTCCTTCGTACTGACGGCACCACGTGGACCACCGACAAAGACGGACCGCTCCTTTGTCTGCTCGCGGCCGAGATCCAAGCCGTCACGTCGTCGAGTCCGAGCGAGCGTTACGCGAAACTCACCGAGCGCCACGGCGCTCCGGCCTACGCCCGCGTCGACGCTCCCGCGTCACGCGAGCAGAAGGCAGTACTGCAAGCGCTCTCCCCCAGCCAGGTCAGCGCCACCGAACTCGCAGGCGAGGTCATCACGGCGAAGCTCACCGAAGCGCCGGGCAACGGCCAAGCCATCGGTGGCCTGAAAGTCACCACCGAGAACGCGTGGTTCGCGGCCCGACCTTCGGGCACCGAAGACGTCTACAAGATCTACGCCGAGAGCTTCCGCGGCGCCGACCACCTTGCCGAGGTCCAAGCCGCCGCCCGTGAGTTGGTGAGCGACGTCCTGAACGGCGCCTGAACCGTTGACACTGAAGCCCCCATTTGGGTTCCAGTGGGAACAGTTGGCTGAGTTGGGTTCCAGTGGCGAAGGTTCAGGGCGTCTGGTGATACGACTCGGTGATCAGATCGATGCCGCCGGGTTTGGTGTAGCGTCCGCGTCCATGGGAATCGCGTTCACGAAGTCCGCCATCGATCTTGGCATCGTCATCACCGACTCGGAGAAGTCACTCGCCTTCTACCGCGACACGCTCGGTCTCGAGCACACCGCCGACACACCAGCGCCGGGTGGCGGCACCATGCATCGGCTCATGTGTGGCGACACCATGATCAAGCTCGTCAAGCACGCCGAGAATCCCGCCGCCACGGCGGCTCCCGGCGGACTGGCTGGTGCGTCCGGTATCCGCTATTTCACCATCAACTGCTCGAACGTCGCCGAGATGGTGGCGACCTGTGAAGCGGCGGGGGCGCCGGTCCCGGTGAAGCCAACCGAGATTCGCCCCGGCGTGACCATCGCCATGGTCGAAGACCCCGATGGCAACTGGGTCGAGTTCGTCCACTACGCCGCCACAAGCTAGAAAGACTCCATGTCGCCGACCGAAGACACCGCCACTCCAGAGCCCGCCACGAACGACGCTCCACCCGAAGTCCTCTACGAGGTGGCCGACCACATCGCCACCATCACGTTGAATCGGCCTCACCGTCTCAATGCGATCTCGTCGAAGATGCTGGCGACGCTCGGACAGCTGCTGGTGAAGGCCGACGAAGACGACGACGTTCGCTGCATCATCCTCACTGGCTCGGGCAGGGGCTTCTGCTCGGGGCTCGACCTCGTCGATGCGGCAGCCGGTACGGGTATCGGTGGCGAGCAGTCGATGAAGGGCATGCGGCACATGAGCACCCGCACCCTGCCGACCAACATCTTGTTCGCCATCGACAAGCCAACGATTTGCGCTCTCAACGGCGCCGCTGCCGGCTACGGACTCGACCTGGCACTCGGCTGCGATATCCGCCTCGCTGCCCGCTCGGCCAAGATCTCACCGGCGTTCGCCAAACGCGGGGTCGTCCCCGAGAGCGGCGGCACCTGGTATCTCCCTCGGCTCATCGGTCATGCCAAAGCGGCCGAAATCGGCTTCCTCGGCCGCAACCTCTCGGCCGAAGAAGCCGAGGCCTACGGCCTGGTCAACCTGGTCACCGACGACGACCAGTTGTCCGACATCGCCCGCGACTGGGCCGCAGAGATCGCCGCCAATGCGCCGCTCGCCATCCAGGCCATGAAGCGGTTGTACCGCCACGCATGGACCGAAGACTTCGAGAGCCATAGCCACCACGTGCTGCTGCAAGTCATGCAGCTGTTCAAGTCCAACGACTTCAAAGAAGGCATCGACTCGTACTTCGAGAAGCGCCCACCGAAGTTCACCGGCTCATGAGCGACAGCCACATGACAGACCGCCACATGACAGACCGCCACATGCCAAACAGCCAAATGACAGACAGCCGCCTGCCGAACAGCCCGGTGCGTGTCGAAGATCGCCATCTGCTCGTCGGCGACACCACCTTCGTCGCCAATCTCGACCTGCCCGGTTGCCTCGTTGCGCATTTCGTGAACTCGATCGAGGCCCACGCCCTGATCACGAACATCGACATCTCGGCGGCGCTCACCGCGCCAGGCGTGGTCGACGTCATCACCGGAAACGACCATGATCTCGGGGAGTTCCCCGGGAACTCGCCGGACTACCCCGAGGGCACCGCCCGCCCACTCCTGGCCACCGACCGGGTCCGCTTCGTCGGGGAGCCCATCGTTGGCATCGTCGCCGAGACCGCAGCGCAAGCGGCGGACGCCGCCGAACTGGTCGTCATCGATTATGAACCGCTGCCAGTGGTCATCGGCTTCGATGCGGCAATGGCCGGTGAGAACCTGATCTTCGAGTCGGCTGGCACCAACGTCATGCACCAGGCCTCGGGCGGGGTAGCCGACCCGATCGACTTCTCCGGCTTCGAACACGTCGTCACCACCACCATGATCAATCAGCGGCTGGCCCCGTGTCCGCTCGAGACACGCGTTGCTGCATCGGTCTGGGGCGACGACGGCCGCCTCACGCACTACGCCAGCTGCCAGGGCGTACACCCAATCCAGAAAGGCATCGCCGCGGTCTACGGACTCGACCCGTCGATGGTGCGAGTCATCACTGCCGACGTTGGTGGCAGCTTTGGCGCCAAAGGCCGGTTCTACGTCGAGGATCTCCTTCTCCCGTTCCTCGCCAAGCGCGCTGGCCGCCCAGTGCGCTGGGTACCAACTCGCTCGCAAGACATGATCGGCCTCGGCCACTCTCGGGCCCAGCGCCAGACCATCACCATCGGCGGCGACCGCTATGGACGCATCCTTGCGATGGAAGCCCACATCGAGGTCGACTGCGGTGCGTACCCCGTTGCCGGCCCGATCCTGGCCAAGAACGCCGGCATGGTGATGCCCGGCCCGATGGACGTTTCCAACGTCCGCTGGACCACGACCGCCGTCGTCACCAACACCACACCGACCGTCGCCTATCGGGGCGCAGGCCGACCCGAAGGTGGGGCCATGGTCGATCGTGCCATCGACCTCTACGCCGCCGACGCCGGTCTCGATCCCCTCGATGTCCGCAGGTTGAATCTCATCAAGCCCGAACAAATGCCGTGGACCAATCCCACCGGAGTGCTCTACGACTCGGGCGACTATCCCGAAGCGCTCGAGCTGATGGCCAGCCTCGTCGGCTACGAAGCGGTGCGGCATGAGCAGGCCAACCGGCAAGCCAACGGCGATGTCAAAGCGCTGGGTATCGGCCTTTCGTCGTTCATCGATCGCACTGCGGGTGTTGCCGGCACCGAGTACGGGTCGCTCGAGCTCATGCCCGACGGTCGCATGCGGGTGCTCACTGGCTCGTCGCCCTACGGCCAGGGCCACTACACCACGTGGGCCATGCTGGTTGCCGAACGCACCGGTGTGCCGATCGAGATGGTCGACGTCGTGCACGGTGATACCGACATCGTTCCTCGCGGCGGCATCACCGGCGGTTCGCGTTCGGCACAAAAGGCCGGGTCGGCCGTTGCCATCGCCACCGACATGCTCGTCGAAGAGGCGCGTCGGGCAGCCGCCGATCTCCTCGAGGCGGCCGAGGTCGACATCGTGCTCGATGTTGGCACTGGCCGCTTCTCGGTCACCGGCTCACCCGCCGCTGCTTCGGTCGGCTGGGCCGAGGTCGCAGCCCTGAAGTCCGACGCTGCGGAGAGCGACGACGGATTCGGGTTCAAGTGCGAGACCGACTATGACCAGGCAAATCCGACGGTGCCGTACGGCATGTACGCCGCCGTTGTCGAGGTCGACACCCAAACCGGCGAAATCGAACTTCGACGCATCGTCACCGTCGATGACGCCGGCACCATGATCCACCCAACCATCGTGGAAGGTCAGGTGCACGGCGGACTCGGACAGGCCATTGCCCAGGCACTGTACGAAGAGTTCGCCTATGACGCTGATGGCAACCCGATCACCTCGAACTTCATGGACTACGGCATTCCATCGGCTGCTGACTTCCCATCGTTCGAATCGCACCTCACCGAACACCCGGCGCCCGGCAACGTGTTGGGGGCAAAGGGCATCGCCGAATCGGGCACCATCGGTGGTGTCCCCGCCGTGCAGAACGCCGTGATCGACGCCATTGCCTACCTCGGAGTCAGCCACCTCGACCTGCCCCTCACTCCAGAACGAGTCTGGCAAGCCATCCGCTGACCACGGACTACCTCAACACGATCATGACCAGACCCAACGCATGCCATGTTTCGTTGCTTGCCGCGGCGATCGTCATCGGTTCGGCATGGAACCCCTCTGGGGTCGGGGCAGACAACTCACTGCCCGGCGCCATTGCCCCTGGCGGGCTCACCGTCGAACTCCGGCCGTACGTACAGCTACCGAACTCGGAGAACGGCGATCCGCCACGGATCAACGCAATGGCAACGAGCGGCAATCGACTGTTCGTCGTCGAGGAACGAGATGGCGTGATCTACGAGATCGTCGACCGTTCTTCGAGCCCCCGCCTCATCACGTTCTTCGATGTCGGTGAGGCGATCGAACGTGCAACTGATCGCGCGCTCGATGACTCCAGTGCCGCCCACAGCGGCCTCCGATCACTCGCCTTTCACCCCGACTTCGTCACCAACGGCCTCTTCTACGTGTCGGCAATGGAGACCCGCCCGGTGTCGAGTATTGGACACCGGTACCTCAGCGACGTACCCGATCCCGTTGGCGCCGACAGCGTGTTGATCGAGTTCCGCCAGGAGAACGGGACGATCGCACCGACGAGTTATCGAGAGGTCTTCCGAGTCGGCATGCCGGTCTATGACCACACCATCCGCCAGATCGCTTTTGATCCACATGCGCTACCCAGCAGCCCCGAGCGGGGGCTGCTCTACATCGCTCACGGCGATGGAAGCGAGTTCTCCGCCACCGCCGGCGGCGGGCAGCGCAATGATGCGCTCGGGAAGATCCTCCGGATCGATCCGCTCGCGAACGGAACGCAGCCCTACACCGTTCCGGCATCGAATCCGTTTGTTGGCGACCCATCGATGCTCGACGAGGTCTATTCGCTCGGCCATCGCAACCCACACACCCTCGCCTTCGCTCCACTCAACGGCGAGACCCTTCTGCTGAGCGGTGAACCCGGTCGAGACAACATCGAGGAGCTCAACATCATCGAGTCCGGCGGCGACTACGGCTGGTCGAGTCGCGAAGGCACCTTCGTCCACCTGACCAGCGGAGGAGGGTTGGTCAACGGTATCGCCCCACTGCCATCGAACGAAGCGGACTTCGGCTACACCTATCCCGCAGCCCAGTACGGACACAAGGGCTCACCTGGTGATTCGGTCACGGGGGAATCCATTGCCGGTGGGTATGCCATCACCAATGGCTCCACTCTCGACGGCTCCTTCTTCGCCGCAGACTTTCCGTTCTCGGGCGAGCTTTTCGACATCCCATTGGTCGAGCTCGACGCCACCATTCGGCGCCTCACGCCGGGTCAGGCCCCTTCCGCTCTCACCCAGGCGACGCTGCGTCGAAGCACGATCCTGTTCGACCACGACGCAAACCCACTGACCCCATCGCTGCAACGAACCTCGTTGCGCGACGTGTTCGACGACGCCCCCACGTACCGCACCAATCGCGCTGATGTTCGCTTCGGCCAAGGCCCCGACGGTGAGCTCTACATCACCTCCAAGCGAAACAACATTATCTATCTGGTCACCAACTCGGTACCTCCCGACCCCGTACCTCCAGACCCCGTGCCAACAGACCCCGTGCCACCGGACCACGTGCGCCGGGGGCCGATCGCTCGTGCGACAACACTCGACGAGGTGCTTGCAGCGACAGACTACGAAGCCGGCGATGCCGCGTTCCTCCGCCTCTATCGAGCCTTCTTCGACCGCGATCCCGATGTTGAAGGAGCCAAGTATTGGCTGAGTGCGGTCGACGCCGGCGCATCGTTCGATGATCTTGCATGGTCGTTCGCGGCATCGAACGAATTCACCAGTCGATACGGATCATTGTCCGACGATGCGTTTGTCGCCCTCGTCTACCAGAACGTGCTCGGTCGCAACGCAGACCCCTTGGGCCAGGCGTACTGGCTCGATCAGGTTCGCGCCGGACGACTCCGCCCTTACGGCATCGTCCAATGGGTGGCGGCAGGCAGCGAATTCGTTGCCCGATTCCCATTCGCTCCGATATGACCACGCTAGAGTTTTCAATTGGTGAGACGACTGTCTCATTATTTGAGATGGAGTCTGGGCATGTGGATCGTCATCACGCTGGCGGCCACGGTCTTCCAGATCCTGCGAACATCGGAGCAACATCGACTGCGATCGGCGTTGAGCGTCACCGAAGCCGGGTCGGTCCGCTACCTCTATGCCCTGCCGTTCGCCCTCGCTGCGCTGGCCATCATGGCCCGCCAATGGGACGCAGTACCAAGTGTTCCGCTGCGATTCGTCCCCATCGTGGTCGCCGCCGGCATCGGCCAGATCCTCGGCACGATGTGCCTGCTGCAATCATTTCGCCTCCGAGACTTTGCCGTTGGAACGGTGTACGCCAAAGGCGAGGTGATCCTCGTTGCGATCGCGTCAGCAGTGCTGATCCACGAGGTTCCCAGCGTGCTCGGTTGGGTTGGCGTGCTGGTTGTCTTCATCGGCATCGTGTGGTTGGCCAGCCAACGCGTCGCCGATCCTGGTGAGGCGCTTGCTCGTATCGATCCCGCCGCCATTCTCGGGGTTGCCGCTGGTGGCCTGTTCGCGCTGACGTCGGTTGGCATTCGCTCGGCGTCGGGATCGATCGACGGTGGCGGCAACTTCGAACACGCCCTGATCACCCTGTCGGCCATGCTTGCCTCGCAAGTCGCCATCAACAGCATCGGGCTGATCGTCGCCCCGGGCGAATCACTCCGACGAGTCGTCGGCGCCTGGCGCACCGCCCTACCCGTCGGCCTGCTCTCACTGGGTGGGTCGGCCTGCTGGGCCTGGGCGATTGCCATCGAAGGCCCGACCAAGGTGCGAACCCTGGGGCAGCTCGAACTGGTGCTGGCCTTCGCCATCGGGATCGTCGTGCATCACGAAACCCACCGGCGATCGGAATATCTGGCGAGTGCCATGATCTTGGCCGGGATCGTCGGCATCGTGGTGAGCTGAGCGGCCGCCCGAGGGCTACCGCGACGAGCTACGAGACGTCGGGACCGATCGGCTGGCCGTCGACGATCTGATCGAGGTACTCGCTCATGCCGATGCCTTTTCGCCCATCGCATTCGTAGCGGGTCATGGCTTCGGTGATTCGAGTCACCAGCTGATTGCCCTCGGCATCAGGTCGGCGATTGCGGAGCGGAATGAGCGAGATGACCTCGCCACGCACCTCGAAGGTGTCATCGTCGGTCTCGACGTGGCACACCATGCCGGTCTGGTACTTGTCGTCGTCCCAGGTCGACTCGATGGTGGCGTTGCGGATGAGGTGATAGGCGCCGTCCTTGAGCACCATGCCACCCGAGCGGCCGCCGACGATCGACACCATCATGGCGAAGTCCGAGCCGAACACGAAGGGCAGCCACCGGTACCACGAGATGGCCTGCCAGTAGCGGGGCCCCCACGACTTGTCTCGGAGGCCGAACCCGTCGAGGTCGATGATCTCCTCCCCCACTCGTATCGTGCCCTTCATCGAGCCGTGCTGCTCGTAGTGGGCCTTGGCGAAGCTCTTCTCGGCCTCGACTTCGATCTCGGTTCCGTCGTCGTACATCGGTTTGCCGCCGTACATCGGTGACACGCCACGAAAGTCCAGATCGATCTCGCACTCCACCCAAGGATTGTTCTTGAACGCCACCCGAGGCTCGGCCATCTGCGAGGGGTCGTCGAGGAGGCACACCTTGCCTCGATAGGTGACACGGAGATGCTCGAACGGCTCGACGACCTCGATCGTGAGACCGCCGGCCGACATCTCGGTGTTCGTCGTGATCTCGGGTCGGGCATACACGAAACCGACGCGCCCGCCGGGAAGGTACACGCAAACCGTCATCTCGGCGTAGCCCTCGTTGACGCGGTTCCCCATGCGGAACCAGCCACCGACCTCTTGGTCGAGGTCGAAGGCATTCAGGTACATGGATTCGTTGTAGTTGGTTGCCTCGTCCGGCTCGTGACAGAACTCGTCGCTGGGTTCGAGCACGGTGATGATCTTGCGTTCGGCCATGACGGCGACGCTACAACGAACGCTCGACAGCAGAAAGTTCGCCCTTCTCCAGTTGATGAACCTGCCCCTTGCCTTGCCGCTTGGCCCGATACATCGCAGTATCAGCTCTCGCGAGTGCGACGCCGATGGCCTCACCGGGATCGATTGTCGTCCAACCGATCGATCCACCGACGACGAGTTCATGACCGTTCCAGCTCAACGGTGTCGTGATCGCGACGTTGATGTGAGAGGCCAGGCGCTGCACACCGGAGTGGTCAGCGATCACCACGAATTCGTCGCCTCCGAGTCGGGCCACGATGTCATCGGTGCGGGCCGACTTTTTGATGCAGGCAGCGACGTGCTCGAGTACGGCGTCACCGGCAGCGTGCCCATGCTGGTCGTTCACCGACTTGAAGCCGTCGAGGTCGATCGACAAGACCGCTCGCTTGTGGTCGGTCCCGATCCTCTCAGCAGCAAGGTGGAAGCCTCGGCGATCCAACAGCCCAGTCAGCCGATCATGACTGGCCTGATGCGCCAACTCAGCGGTGGAAGTGCCAAGGCGGCGTAGCGCCACACGCAGGGTGTGACCGATCGGTCCTGGCAGATCTCGATCCAGCACCGGATCATCGAGACGCCCGTCGGCCAGTGCCGCCACCTGATCGTGGCCGAGGAGGACCGTTGCCGAAACCTCGTTGAAGGCGGTGGCCAACACCGCCAGCTCATCAGTACCAGTGACATCGTCCACCCTCACACCGAGCTCGCCACGCGAGATTCGTTGTGCCGCCGTCGCCAAGCTCCGGACTCGTCTTGTCGTACGACCGCCGATCGTCAGGACGAGCAACGTGGGGATCACCAGCATCATCGCCGTCGCACCGAGCATCCAGCGACGATTCGACTGGGCGCTGCGTGACCGTTCGAGCGAACCAGCCTGGACGAGGCTGATCGATTCAGCCTGCACCTGCAATGGCACCTCGGTGAACGAGGCAAGGCTGCCGAGCAACGCAGCGGTCTCGGGTGCCGCGAGCGGTTCGAACCGAGCGGGCAAGTCGAGAACCTGACGACGCGCCTCGCGCTGGTAGAGGTTGTCTTCGAAGGCAACACGGATCCGGGTCTGTTGCCCCGGGGTGACCACACCCAGAAGGCGCGCCATGGCTTCGTCGGTTGCCACCAACGCCAGGGAGACTTCCTGCCGCTGAGCCTCTGTGGACTCCCCGGCAAGGAGAATCGCTCCAACCATGATGACCTCCGACGCCAACGCTGCTGCGAACTCGGCCTGATAATTGATTGCGATCCACTTTGCGTCCCGGCCGGCCGAGAGCTCGTCGACTCGCGTCGACCAAAAACTCAAACTCGTACTGATTGCGTCGACGGCGATCGAATGATTCATCTCAGGCTCAGCGGCAAAGCCAGTGCGGATGTCGCTGAGTTGCTGATCGATCTCGGAGAACATTGCGAGCTCGCTTGCGTCGAGCGGGCCACTTCGGAGTCCGGCGACCGCAGCATCGGTGGAGGACCACACGAGGTTGGACAGCACCAAGCGTGTGGCAACGATCGTCGGGTCGTTTGGATCGACCGATTCGGCTTCGAGTACCTTCGGCCAGCCCCGATAGAGCGCCAATTCGGCGATGACTGCAGTTTCGAAGCTGCCGAAGGCCACCAGATCGCCGAGGTCGCCCAGTTCGGCGTCAGCCCCGAGTTGAGCCGACTTCGCGTCGGAGGCGAGACGCAACGTCGCAAGGTTGCCGATGACCATTGGCACCAGCGCGATCAACAGAATCAATTGTCGAAAACCCACGCGATCGAGAAACGACACATCCAATCTTCGGCACGAATCTCCAGGGCATGAGCGGGCTGGGTCCCTTCGCCTACGCATGGCAACGCTCGAGGCGGCGCTTCAATTGTGATGTGGGGTTTCCGACCGTGAGATCGAGGTGCCATGCTGGCTGGATGGCTGGATCAATTCTTGGTAATCGCGTTCTCCGGACCGAAGATCCTGCGCTGCTCACCGGCGCCGCACGCTTCGTGTACGACTTCACCGAGAGGTCCACGACGCACGCGATCTTCGTTCGCTCCATCACTGCTCACGGCCTGATCAACGGCATCGACACCTCGGCTGCGGCTGAGGCCCCCGGCGTGGTCGCCGTGTACACCGCCGCCGACCTGGGCATCGAGCCCCATCACGGCTTCGTCAAAGTCGACGACGCCTTTGCTCGGTCACCGCTCGCCAGCGATCGCGTCCGATTCGTAGGTGACGCCATCGCCGTCGTCATCGCCGAGACCTTCCAGCAGGGTGTCGACGCTGCCGAACTCGTCATCGCCGATATCACCCCGCTTCCCGCCGTCATCGATCCGGAGTTGGCGTTCGACGACGGTGTCGAGCTCATCTACCCCGACAAGGGCGACAACCTCGCCATCTCCTCGACTGATCCCGACGTCGACGTGCTGGCCGGAGCCGACCGAGTCATTCGTGGCCGATACGTCAATCAGCGAGTCGCTGGCGCCCCGATGGAGCCGAACTCGGTTGCCGCCATGCCTGCCGACGATGGCCGTCTCACCTTCTACGCCGCAACCCAGATGCCCCACCTTCTCCAGCGTCAGCTCGGTGCCGCGTTGGGGATCGACCGCAAGACCATCCACGTCATCGCCCCGCACGTTGGCGGTGGGTTCGGGGCCAAGGCCGGGCTCTACGCCGAGCATGCAGTGGTCGCCAAAGCCTCCTTGCTGACCGGGCGTGCCGTTACCTGGACCGAGACCCGAAGCGAATCCATGCTCTCGCTCGCCCACTCACGGGCACAGATCCAGTACGTCGAGCTGGGGGTCAAGAATGATGGCACGATCACCGGCCTGCGAGTTCGCCTCGTCGGCGACGCCGGTGCCTACCCCAACATCGGGGCGCTTCTTTCGGCCGGTACCCGCCGTATGTCGAACGGCACCTACGCGCTCCCGGCCCTTCGCTTCGACATCGCCGTCGCCGTCACCAACACCACACCCACCGGCGCCTACCGCGGCGCCGGACGACCCGAGGCCGCCTCGCTCGTCGAGCGGGTCGTCGATCAGGCCGCGCTCGAACTGGGCATCGACCCGCTCGAGATCCGCCGTCGCAACTTCCTTGCCAACGACGTCTTCCCGTTCAAGACACTGACCGGCGTCACCTATGACTCGGGTGACTACACCAAGGCCCTCCACGAAGCTGCTCGAGTCGCCGGTTACGACGAGCTACGAGCTGACCAAGCGGCCCGGCGAGAACGAGGCGATCGCCTCCAACTCGGGATCGGCGTAGCCTCCTACATCGAGGTCACTGCCGGCGGTGGCGGAAGCGAATATGCCTCGGTCGAGGTGAACCCCGATGGATCGGCCACCATGAAGGCTGGCACGTCCGCTCACGGCCAGGGCCACGAAACCACCTACGCCATGATCGTCGCCGACCGCACCGGGATTCCGGTCGATCGGATTCGCCTCATCCAGTCCGACACCGACCTCGTCCGCACCGGCGGTGGCACCGGCGGCGCTCGGTCGCTGCAACTCGGCGGCTCGGCCGTTCACGAGGCGACCGAAGCCCTGGTCGACAAGGCCCGCAGCCTTGCCGCCCACCTCCTCGAAGCCGGTGTCGACGACATCATCATCGACACCGAGGCCGGCACCGTTGGCGTTGCCGGCGTGCCCGCCAAAGCACTCGGTTGGGGGGAGCTGGCAGAAGCAGCCGCACGCGAGCTTCCCGACGGCGTGCTCGACCAGTCCGACGAATCGGTCGGCCTTGCCGCTCAGCTCGACTTCAAACAGGACGACGGCACCTTCCCGTTCGGCACTCACATCTCGGTGGTCGAAGTCGACACCGAAACCGGCCACGTGACCATGTTGCGACACATCGCCGTCGATGACGCCGGCACCGTGATCAACCCCGTCGTCTTCGAAGGCCAGCAACAGGGTGGCATCGCCCAGGGCGCGTCGCAGGCGCTGTACGAGCAGGTGTCGTATGACCCCGACGGCAACCCGATCACGGCCAACTTCATGAACTACACGTTCCCCTCGGCCGCCGAATTCTGCAGCTTCGAAGCGTCGCACACCGAGACGGTGACGCACCTGAACCCGCTCGGGGCCAAGGGCATCGGCGAAGCCAGTACGGTCGGATCCACTCCTGCGGTGCAAAACGCCGTGATCGACGCCGTCGCCCACCTCGGCATTCGCCACATCGACATGCCGTGCACACCGCAACGGGTGTGGGAACACATCGCCGCGGCCCAAGCCGGAACGCCGATCGACCCGTGGCGTGAGCCGCCAGCCATTTTCGCCAAGCTCGCCGCCGGCGTCGAGGTCGATGAAGAACAGGCAGCCGCCGCCGAACAGATCTAGGCAAGCCGCCGCCGCAGTACGTCGAGGACCCACTCCCGGTCCTCGTCTCCACTCCGACAGCGGCAGGGCTCCGTTGTCGGTTCGTTCACCGATCACCTGGCGGAGCACGGCTCGGCTACTCCTGGTGTTGGCAGCAAGGAGTTCGCAAGCATCGAGCACTCGATCCGAGGTGGTCAAGCGGCGGCGAAGTGCTTCGTCGATCAGCCGATGCATGGTCGCTGCCGAGTTCGTCGCCGCCATCGAGGCCAGGCCGATCTCGAGTGTCACCGTGGCCATCCCCAAACGTCGTGTTGTTGGGAGCTTGGCCAGTCCTGATCGCAGCACGAGGTCGACGCCGGTCACCTTGCGACGCTGATCACTGACGAGCACCGGTCGGGGCGGATGGCGACGAAGATCCCGCAAAGCCACCGCCGATCTCCCGAACGCCAGCGATCCCGGGCAAATGTCCAGGCCGGCTCGGAGCCAACTCAGCGGTTCCTCTGCGAAGCCGGCGAGGAGGAAGACGCCCTGCCCTGGGCCCGACACCCATTGTCCACGCCGAACTCGGCGATGGATCTGGGCTTTGCTCATTCCGGCCGCTAGCGCGTCGCTGCGCAGCACGACTCCGCAACGCTCCAGCGCCCGCCGCTCCAACTGTTCGCGGCCATGGGACCTACCGACGGTGAGACGAACTGGAACCGGGGAATGACCTCACCATCTCAGCACGTCATTCGCTTGCTTCACTCGACCGGCTTCGATTTCCAATCGGTGAAATCGCTGTCGGTCTCGGCGACGAAGGCGCTCACCGCTTCGCCGATGGTCGGGAAGAGCCGGTTCGTTCCGATGAGATCGATCGTACCTCCAGGCCTGACCTGATCCCTCACGACGCCCTTGAGCTCGGCGAAGCCGAGTTCGATTCCCCGCTTTGCGAGATCGTGATGGAGGTCGCGAATCACGTTCTCGGCCGTCGCATCGATGCTCGTGATCGGTTCTGCCGTCACCACGACCCACCGCACATCGGGCGTCTGCTCGACCCGCTCCAACACCTCGGTCCGAAAGCCGTCGGCGTTCGCAAAGAAAAGCGGTGCGCCGAATCGGAACAAGAGGAGTCCCTCGACCTGGCTGCCCTCGGGATGCCGATCGATGTCGTGGTAGCCGCTCACGCCGGCGATGCGGACGAGCGTCGTTGCATGAGGTCGCCACGCTTGGGAGACGAAGGCAAGCAACGAAACGCCAACCG
>JBBQUN010000012.1:0-34621 GCA_038212405.1 Acidimicrobiales bacterium
AGTCCGCTTCGTTCGAGAGGAAGCCATAACTGCCGTCAGCGTTACGGACGACAGCACCCTCGAGGTCGAACCGCCGGATTTCCCCGGTCACCTCGGAAACATCTGCTCGCCGGACAGCCTCGATCCCGGTCTCCGCGTCGAGCTGCTCGACGATGGCGGCCGTGGTGTCATCATCGGGGCCGACGACGGCGATCTCGAGCGAGCGCACACCCCCAAAGGTCGTTCCGATGATGAGCATGATGGCGAGAGGAAGGATCAGCATGAAGAACACCGACGTCGTATCGCGGCTCTGCTGCCGCAGTTGGGCGCCGACGAAGGCTCGAACCACCGACCACATCACTCGCCAACCGTCCGTCTCAAACGCACGAGACCTATCGATCCGAACGACAGACCGAAGCCGACCAGCACCACGAGGGTGATGGCGATCGAGCCGATCGAGGCAGCGTCAACACTCAGCTCGGTGAAGGCTTCGAGCGCTCGCCCGTTCGGAGTGAAGCGTCGCAACGATTGCAGCGCAGCAGGGGCGTCGGCTGGGCCAGTGAAATTGCCACCCAGGAGACTCAAGCCGAAGGTGACAACGGCGGTGAGCGTGGTTGCTTGCTGCGGTGTCGACGCGAACCCACCAACGAAGGTTGCGACACCGGCCAGCGCGATCACCGTGGCGATGATCAGTAGTAGCACCGCAAACGGGTTGCCCCAGTTGGCACCGAACAACAACGTCGTCACGACCCAGACCGTCATGAAGCCGAGCACGGCGAGGACCGCCACGGCGAGCACCTTGCCGATCAGAACCGACCACAACGTCGTTGGTCCCGACAAGATGCGGTCGAGTGTGCGTGTCTGTCGATCCTCGAGAATCGACTGCGCCGCCATGCCAGTAGAGAAGAAGAGCAGCAAGATGGCCATGGACGCACCGAAGTACGCCGGTGCAGAAAGGTCTCGACCACCGAGTTCCAGATCGGCGAACTCGGTCGGCGGACGCCCGCCGGTCTCGACCGACGTGGCAACGCTCGACGCAATCGAACGTGCAACTTGGCCAGCAAGCGGGCTCGCCGGATTCTCGATGACGCTCAAGCCGAGTCCGGGCCCACCGGGTGCCGAGTCGAACACGATGGCAGCGCCAACCTCACCGTCATCAACGCGTTCACTCGCCGTCACCAGGTCGTCGAGCCGGACGAAGGAGACGCTCTCGTTCGCATCGCTGAGCATCGACTCGACGATCGGCCCCGAGACTGGCGATTGAGCGGCATCGACAAACGCGATCGAGAACGAGACCGATGAGGTCGAGCCGAACATGAGTCCGAAGACCACGGCCATCGCCAGCGGCGCAACGAATGACGTGATGATCGCCGAACGGGACCGCAGTCCTCGGAGCAGATCAGCGAGGGCGATCGTGAGAAGGCTCATGTGTCTCGTAGAGCCCGACCAGTCAGACCGAGGAAGACGGCCTCGAGATTGGGTTCGCGCAATTGCAGCCCTGCGATCTCGGCGTCACACGCGGTCAGTGCCGCAACGAGCGGACCAAGTGTCGACCTCGCATCAGTCGTCGACACTTCGAGCCCACGCGTCGTCGACTCGACCCCCGTCACGCCGACGACAGCGACGATCGCCGCCACCAGTACCTCGTCGCCTGACGACGGTGTGTCAACGATGACCAGATCGTGCTCGCCCACCCGACTGACGAGTTCGGCCTGGGTCCCCTCGGCGATCAATCGGCCTCCATCGAGGATGCCGACTCGATCACAGAGACGCTCCGCCTCCTCCATGTAATGCGTGGTGTAGAGCACCGAAACGCCTTCGCCTCCAAGCACCTCGATGCTGTCGAGAATCTGGTTGCGGCTTTGCGGATCGACGCCAACTGTTGGTTCGTCGAGCACGATCAGCTGCGGTTCATGCAACATGCCGGCAGCAATGTTGACCCGTCGCTTCATTCCGCCACTGAACTCGTCGATGCGATCATCGGCTCGGTCGGCGAGTCCAACCACCTCGAGAACCGACGAGATGCGCAACTGCAAATTCTTGCCTCGAAGACCCTGGAGCCGACCGAAGAAACGCAAGTTCTCGGCTGCAGTCAGATCTTGATACAAGGCGATCTCCTGCGGCACGAGACCGACGGCTCGCTTCGCGTCGATCGATCGAGGCGTGAGGGGTTTCCCCGCCAACTGCACCGTGCCGCTGTCGGGAACCAGAATGCCCGCAAGCATCGAGATGGTCGTGGTCTTGCCCGACCCATTCGGGCCAAGCAAACCGTACGTCTCGCCCCTTGCGATCTCGAACGAAACCCCGTCGACCGCCAAACGATCGCCAAACCGGCGAGTCAAGCGGTCACAACGCAGAACCACATCGGGTTGCACGGTCTCCATGGGCATGAAGTCCAACCTAATGGGACTCGACCAGGGTTGCCGAGTGGGTGATGCTGGTGCCGGGCCGCTGGCCGGTGAGCACTCTCTTCAACAGAAGCCTTCCGAGGATTTCTAGAGCTAGACCGTGCCCCGACCAGTTGGTTCGGGTTGCCCATCAAGCGCTCATGGGGTGTCGTGCTTCGAGCACTGATCCATTAGGTCGCCGCTCGGGAACCCGTCGGCTCACCATGTTGGATCAACTGCAAGGAGTATCACGATGACCATATTTGTGGGCGATGACTGGGCCGAAACCCATCACGACGTCCATCTCATGAACGACACCGGCGACAAACTCGCTGCCAAACGACTACCCGAAGGACTCCAGGGAATCGCCGCACTGCACGAACTCCTCGCCGCCCACGCCAACGACCCATCCGAGGTGATTATCGGCATCGAAACCGAACGCGGACTCTGGGTCCAAGCAATGACCGCAGCCGGCTACCAGGTGTATGCGATCAACCCGCTTTCGGTCAGCCGCTACCGCGACCGTCACAGCCTCGCCGGAGCGAAATCTGATCCGGGCGACGCGAAACTGCTGGCCGATCTGGTCCGTACCGACCGGCACAATCATCGGCCGATCGCTGGTGACACCGACCAGGCCGACGGTCTCAAAGTGCTGGCACGCGCTCATCAGAACCTGATCTGGGACCGGACCCGTCACACCAACCGGCTCCGCAACGATCTCCGCGAGTTCTTCCCGGCAGCCCTGATCCCATTCGAGAGTCTCGCTCACCGAGATGCTGTCGCTGTGCTCGGCAAAGCCCCACACCCCGACCAAGCCCGGCTGCTCTCAATCGCCCAAATCCGGTCGGTGTTGAAACGAGGGGGACGGCAACGCAACCTCGACACACGCGCCACCGAAATCCAAGCAGCGCTCCGATCGCCGCAACTCGCCGCGTCGCCAGCTGTCGCCAACGCGTTCGCCGCTACCACCAGCTCACTGGTCGCAGTGATCGCCGGTTTGAACACCCAGATCGCTGCGCTCGAGACCGAGCTCGCATCGTCTTTTGATCAGCACCCGGACGCCGGCATCTACCTCTCCCTGCCAGGACTCGGTGTCACACTCGGCGCCCGGGTGCTCGCAGAGTTCGGGGATGACCCCGAACGCTACGCCGATGCCAAGTCTCGCCGAAACTACGCTGGCACGTCACCCCGGACCATCGCATCGGGCAAGAAACGGGCCGTGCTTGCCCGCCATGTCCGAAACCGAAGGCTCTACGACGCCATCGATCAATGGGCGTTCTGCGCGATCTCTGCCAGCCCGGGCTGCCGCAACTTTTATGACCAACGACGCGCTGCAGGCGATCTCCACCATCAAGCCCTACGCGCCCTCGGGAACCGGCTCGTCGGCTACCTCCACGGATGCCTCAAAGCACAGACCCACTACAACGAACACACCGCCTGGGCCCACCGCCAACAACAAATTCAGCTCGCAGCTTGACACCCTGCGACCCTGGGGTGTCTAGCATCGCTCGGTGAGTTCGCTGTACAACATGTCAACGACCATGGTGGCAGCCATACTCTTCCCCACCTATTCACCCGATGGCCACCTTCGGTCGATCCCGGGGCATCCGGTCGGGCGTAGTCTCTAGCTGCGTTCGGAGACGACGTGCCGGTGAACAGGGAAGGACTTGGCGGTGAGCGATGCGACGAGTGTTCGATGACGATCTGGAACAGCTTCGACTCCAAGTCGAGCTGATGGCCCTCCTGGTTGGCGGCGCGCTGGACAAGGCCATCGCCGTGATGACAACGGGCGACGCCGAGTTGGCCGCTGACCTCCTTGCCTCTGATGACGAGATCGATGCGATGCATGTGTCGCTCACCGAGCAGTGTTACCAACTGTTGGTTCGAGAGGCCCCACGCGCCACCGACCTGCGCCTCGTTGTTTCCGTCATTCGGGTTTTGACCGCACTCGAACGAGTCGGTGATCTCTGTTTGCGAATCGCCAAGACGACCGATGACCACGCCCTGCTCACGGCTCACCCGGCGGTCTTTGCCGTGCTTTGCGACTTCGGAGCGAGCGTTCGTGAACGCTTCAGCATCGTCCAGGAGGCCTGGTCGGCCAACTCAGTTCAACCCCTCGAACGCCTCGACACCATCGACACCCTCGATAACTTCGATGGCCCGCTGATGGAGCGAATTCTCGAACTCGAGGGGCCTGATGCCGCCCGCATTGCCGTTGCCGCTTTCGTCGTTGGGCGATCGCTTGATCGGATCGGGGATCACACCCAAATTCTTTCATCCCGGTTGCGGTATCTCTTGACAGGCGACAACATCTACTTGGCCGAGGAGGTCGTGTAGGACCAGGCCGATCTACTCGAATCGAGTGTGCGACCGAGCCTCTCGAATCGATCAGCGATGTCCTGGTGCCATGTAGAACCACACCGGGTGCGGGGCTCCCTGGTCTTTGATGGCAGCGCGGGCCGCCATGACGGTCTTGCCTGCCTCGGTTTGCTCGAAGAACCACGCTTCGGCCGCCCGTCCGCCGGGCGGAGGGCCGTCGACCAATTCGATCGCCGCCTCTTCATAGTAGGTACGGATGTCGTGACAGATCGCGGTGGTGTTGCCGCCGGGAATGCCTGCCTCTTTCCAATGCGCGCCATTCGCTATGGCATCGAAGACGGCGAGCGCCGCTGGTACGCCATCGGGATCAACGACTCGCCCAACCGAGGTGACACCACGACGCTCGCGAGTGCGATCGAACGCCTTGCGGATGCCATTGGCTTCGTCGACGGCGGCAGCAAGTCCAGGGTCGAAGCGAGGCGGGAGGGTGCAGGTGAGTGGGATTTCGTCGGCGGTGATCGTGACGGGGTGATCGACCAGGACCGGTCCGGTCGGCTCGTCGAGGAGCGCGAACGCTCGCAGCAGAACATCGGTCTGGAAGTCGGCGTCGGCCGGTCGGCCGAGCGGACGACCGAGCGGGAAGTCGCAATACAGCGCACGGGGTGGTGCCATGCGTTCGACAACCGAACGAGTGGAGGCGAGGACGACGGTGGCAATACCTGCTGCTTCGAAGACGTGGGCGAGCGTACTCACGGTACGCGTGCACAACGGTCAAACGGGAGTGAGCAACACCACGTCGACGCCGTCTTTCGCCAACTCACCGGCGGCCCTGGGGCCGGAGTCGAGACGGATGGTGGAGACGTCGTCAGGTTGGTTTCCGGCAAACGAGGCGTGACGGGGCGCAACAGCACCGATGATGCCTCTCGCCGCCAGTTCTTCGAGCCGGTCGATCGGGTAGACGACATCGAGGTCGATGGCCAGACCGCTGCGATCGAAGTTCGGACTCCAGTGTCCGAGCACGAGATCCCGAGCGTCGGACGGCAACAGGCGATAGCTGGTGTCGCCGGGGGCGAAGCCGTCGTCACTCGCCCGGTGTAGCGCGGCCGAGGTCACGATGGCGACGGTCGACTCGCCGAGAGGCTTCGGTGTGACCCAGGCCATCGATTCGAAGGTCGGAACCGGTAGGGAGTCGCCAACGCTCCGCATTGCGACGTCGCCGTTGGTCGGCTCACTCGTGGCTGCCATGTGATCTCCTCGTTGCTTCGGGCCACAGCTTGATGGACAGCCGCTGTCGGGGCAACTCGCTGCCCGTCGGCTGGGTTCGTCTGGTGCTCGGGCGCGTGAACCGGCAGACTCACCCGATGGAATTCGACCTCGAACAGACCGATGCTCTCCTTTCGACAACACGGGCCGTGCGTAAACGCCTCGACTTCGATCGCGAAGTGCCCGACGACGTACTTCTCGAGTGCCTTCAACTCGCCATCCAGGCACCAACCGGTTCGAACCGGCAGGGCTGGCGTTGGATGGTCATTCGCGACGCCGAGAAGAAGGAAGCGCTCGCCGACATCTACCGCCGGGTCGGTGGCGCCTACCTCGCCGATGCGGCCAAGACCGCCGATGCCGGTACCCAGACCGGACGAGTCATGGACTCGGCCAACTTCCTCGCCGAGAACCTCGGCAAGGTACCGGTGATGGTCATCCCGTTGATCATCGGTCGGCTCGACGACGCAACGACCAACTCCGCCGCTGGCCTCTTCGGTTCGATCATTCCCGCCATGTGGAGCTTCCAGCTGGCACTGCGCAGCCGCGGGCTCGGCAGCTGCTACACCACCCTCCACCTCGGCGCCGAAGCCGAGGCCGCCGAGTTGTTGGGGATCCCCGATCACCTGAGCCAGGCCGGGCTGCTTCCGGTTGCCTACACGTTGGGCACCGATTTCAAAGCCGCCCAGCGAGATCCGGTCGAACAGATCACCTACCTCGACACCTACAAGAACCCGATTCGCTGATCTGAGACGTCAATAGCCGCAGCCCACAGCGACATTTCCCCCGAAGTCGGGCTGGTGGTGATTGGGAGCGCGGCGGAGAATCACGTGGGCTTTCGTCCGAAGGTGCGGGTGAGGGTGCCGGCGACGAAGTCGACGTTCTCGACATCGACGAAACCGGCGGCTTCGAAGTAGCCGATGCACTCGGCGTCGGAATGCGCTCGTCCACCGCTGCCATAGTTCAGCTCGGCCAGGCCCCACAGTGCGGCGTCGAGCGGGCCGACGCCACTGGCGTCGAGCGTCTCGCCGACCAGGTGCATCTCACCGCCAGGCTCGAGCGCCTCGAACGTCTTGGCAACGACCTTGGCGATGTTCGCGGCGTTGTAGATGGGCAGGTTCGACGCCATCACCGCAACGTCGCAGCCCGTTGGTAGTGGATCGTTGATGAAGTCGCCGCCGTGGGTCGACACACGATCGGCAACCCCGTGGCGTTCGAGGTACTCCTGTGTCACGACGACCACCGGCGGAAGGTCGAACACGACCGCTTCGAGCCCGTCGAACGCCTGCACCGCGTTGATCGAATAGGCCCCCGAGCCACCGCCAAGGTCGAGCAACTTGTTGCGACTCCCAAGGTCGACCAGACGGCAGAACCGGCGGCCTGCTCCCATGCCGATGCTGTAGGTGGCGGCGTGATAGCGCCGAGCTTGCTCGACCGTGAGGTCGTCGTACATGCCGAGCTCGCGCGGCGGTGTCGGATCGGTCAGCCGATCGGTCATGGAGAACCATTGCGGCACCTCGGGCCGAGTGAAGTTCATCCATGCACCGGCGTAGCGATCGGTCCCTTTCACCAAGAACTTCTCGCAGTCGGCGGCATTGACGATGCAACGCTCTCCGCCGGTGGTGGCGTCGCCGTATTCGAGCAACCCCATGGCCAACGTAACCGTGACCAATCGCTCGGCATTCAGCTCACTCATTCCCGTGGCTGCCGCGATCTTCGAGATCGTGTCGGCTCCGGCCGAAACGTGAGTGAAGAGGTCGAGATCGATGGCGGAGTAGAACACCGCCGACTGGGTGAAAGCCCGGGCCAGATGCTGGAGGCGGGTGGAGTCAACGCGTGGTTCGCTCATTCGTCAATCCTGTTCGGTTCGGTAGTAGTCGGGCTTGCCGAGCGGCCAGTATTCGCCCCACACGTGCTCGCCACCGGTGACGTCGAGGTGGGTTGCGGTGATGAACGCTCCTGTTGGGCCGGCGAGGTACACCGCAGCCTGGGCAATGTCCCAGACATCGCCCAGATGGCGCATCGGGTTGTGGCCGAAGCTGGCCTTGGCCTCGGGCGGATAGTTGGTGAGGCCCTCGCTGGCGATCACGCCGACGCCGATCGAGTTGACTCGGATGTCGTACTGGGCCCACTCGACGGCCAAGGTCCGAGTCAGTGCGACTCCACCCGCCCGCGCCGCAGCGGTGTGCGGGATTCCGATCGATCCCCGGCCCTGAATGGTCGAGATGTTGATGATGTCGCCCGGCGTCTCTTCGGCGGCCCACCGGCGGGCAGCTTCTTGCATCATGTACCACGGGCCGTACAGGTTGGTCTCGACGACCGCGTTCCAACCCTTTGGCGTGATGTCGAACGCCGGTGCTGCGAACTGCCCACCGGCGTTGTTGATCACGTGATCGAGACGCCCCTGCGTTTCCCACACGGCATCGATCGTTGCTCGCACGGCGTCGGGGTCGCGCACCGTCATCGGAATCGTCTGGCACCTCACGCCGATCGAGTCGAGGTTGGTCGCCAGTCGTTCGAGCGACGCCTCGGTCCGCCCGGTCGCAACGATGGTGGCGCCAAGACGACCGAACAGCACCGCCATCGCCTGGCCGATCCCGCCGGCAGCACCGGTGATCAACACCACCTGGTCGGCGAAGAGACCGTCGCGGTACACGGTGTCGAGCGTGCACAACTCCTCGAACGAGTGACTGTGATACGGATCGACTTCGCGGCGTTTCGCCATGTGTCAGCTCCAGATGGGATCGATGGGTCCGGGAACACCGCAGTGTTGCTCGATCGCAGCCGCCGCGTCGAGACAGCGGTCTTCACGCCAATGACTGGAGTAGACCTGTACGCCGACCGGCATGCCATCGTGCACGCCGTTGCTCATGGCGACGACCGGAAGACCGAGGACGTTGGCAGGTACGACGAAGCCGAGGTAATCATCGAGGATCACCATCTCGTTGCCATCGACCACGTCGGCACCATGCTCGAATGGCGTTCGGGTCCAGCCTGGACCGATGACGACGGGGAGCTCGACGAACATTTCGGCCCACAGCCGCAACAACCGATGACGCTCGATGAACATGAGCGTTGGTGGCATGGCCTCGAAATCGCACGAATCGACCAAGGCCTGGAGAACCCTGATCTCGTCGACACCCATGATCGGCTCGAGCAGAGGGATCGATGCGGCGAAGTCGAAGCCCAGCAGGTGGCGCCACACCTCGGCGGCGCGTTCGATCTCGGGTGGCTCGACCTCGACGACGTCCCACCCCGCGGCCGCCAACCCGGCGGCGGCTCGATCGAGTGCTTCGAGCTGTCCTGCTTCGAGCTCGATCATCGGCAGCGAGCGAACGATGCCGGCACGCCGGGCGTACGCAGGTCCCTCGATCGGTACGGCCGCACTTCGGACATCGAGCGGTGTTGGCGGAGCGAGCAGATCGAGCACCAGGCGAAGGTCGTCGACCGAACGGGCCAACGGACCTTCGACCGACATCAGATAGCCCGAGATGCCGGGATCGAACGGGGGCAGTGACGCCGCTCGCCCGATCCGGCCATAGCCAGGCTTGAGTCCCATGACCCCGCAGCACAGCGCCGGATTGCGAATCGAGCCGCCGATGTCGTTGCCAAGACCGAAGGGCGCCATGCCCGAACCAACGGCCGACCCCTCACCACCGCTGGATCCACCAGCGGTGCGGTCGCGATGCCAGGGATTGCGAGTCAGCCCGCGAAAGGCGTTGTCAGTGGAAACTCGCAAACCCAGTTCCGGCATGTTCGTTCGGCCGATGGGAATGGCACCGGCAGCACGAAGGCGTTCGACGCTGATCGCATCACGAGGAGGGAACGCCTCGGCGTAGGCAGCCACGCCCTGGGTCGTCGGGAACCCGAAGACGTCGATGTTCTCCTTGATCGTGAAGGGAACGCCGTGCAGCGAACCGAGGCGATTGCCAGAACCAGCCCCCTGGCCGAAACCCGGGTCTTGTTGTGCGGCGGTCAGTTGGTCAGCCGCGTCGGCAGCCGACTGCGCCGCTTCTGCCATCTCGACCGTGATCGCGTTGAGCCGCGGATTGACCTCGGCAATGCGTTCGAGGTGAGCGTCGATGACCTCTCGGCTCTTGACTTGCTTCGTCTCGATCAGGTGGGCGAGATCGGTGGCCGAACGTTGCCACAATTCTTTCTGGTCCACCTCGCTCGCCACCGGTACGCCATCGTCTGTTGCTTCATCGATTCCCCCCATGGTGCGGAGGCTAGTGCAGCTCCACGTGACCGTCCCGAGCTCGAGCTATCGTCGCGAGGGCTAGCGTACGGAATCGCACGACATCGGATCGAGGACCTGATGACCTACGCACCACCGGAACGAGCGTTCTACGACGCCGACAGCCACATCATGGAGCTGCCAAACTTCCTGATCGACTACGCCGACGCGTCGATCAAGGACCGCCTCCGTCCGGTGAGCTACTCGGCATCGCTCGTGACCGACGAAGAAGTCGCCGACATCGTTGCGAACGGCAACCGCCACACCGCACAGCACATCGAAGCGCAGATCGAACTCGGTGACCGCTTGATCGCCGAATCCAAAGAAATTCAGGCGCTGGGCGCATTCGATCGGGCCGACCGTTCGACGGCGCTCGACATGCTCGGCTTCGCCAAACAGCTGGTGTTCGCCACCCATTCGGTGGTGACGCCCTTCTCGGCCAGCGCCAAGGTCGACGACGAGCTGCGCTACGGCGCCACCCGAGCCCACAACCGAGCGATGTCAGACTTCTGTGGCGACGACGATCGGCTGATGGGTGTTGCTGTCGTCCCGCTCGACAATCCTGTGTTGGCGCTGAGCGAAGCGCAGTGGGCCATCGATGCCGGCCTGGAAGCAATCTGGGTGCCGCATCATCCAGCAGGCGATCACTCCCCTGGGCACGTCGACCTCGCACCGTTTTGGCAGCTGCTGGCCGAATCGGGCACGCCGTTCGTCCTCCATGTTGGCGGCGCTCCGTTGCAGCTCGACCCGCGGTGGGCGAGCACAGGGCGACCAGCGGCGCGCGACTGGATGGGCGGAGGCGAGAACGTCCGCAGCAAGGACATGGCCGTCATGCACCACGGCCCAGAGACATTCCTGTCGATGATGATGATGGACGGCGTCTTCGAACAGCACCCGGAACTCCGTGGTGCCAGCGTCGAGCTCGGGGCCGGATGGGTGCCGGCGATGCTCGAGCGCCTCGACTGGGTCGTGCGCTCGTGGAGCAAGGTCGATCAGTACTTGGCCGCTCTGAAGCGGACGCCAACCGAGACCTTCCGAGCGCAGATGGGCTTCACCCCGTTCGTGTTCGAGAACGTCGGCATGTTGATCGATCAGTCGCACGACGATCTCTACCTGTTCTCGAGCGACTACCCCCACGTCGAAGGTGGCCGCGACCCGATCGGCCGCTTCGAGAAGTCGTTGAGCGGACATGATGAAACCGCCAAATCGAACTTCTACACCGAAAACTTCTGCAAGTTGTTTTCCGCTGCCCGAGCGGCCAAACCCGGTGTTTCTGGTTCTGTCTGAACATTTCGTGCATCCAGCTGATGGGGGAGCGGCGTAACCCCGCTGAAGAACACTTCGACCCTTTACATCTGGAGAATCAAACATGATCAAGCTTCGTGGCCTCTTGGCCCTTCTTTTCGCCTTCTCGCTCACCGCTGCTGCTTGCAGCTCTGACGATTCCGAAGGCGCTACGACTGAGGAGACCACCGCAGCCGCCACCGACGATGCAGCCGAGGAAGAAGAAGGCGACGCCATGGCGTCGGAAACGATCGTCGACATCGCGGTTGGCAATCCGGACTTCTCGATTCTCGTATCGGCACTGACCGAGGCTGGCCTCGTCGAGACCCTGAGTGGCGACGGACCGTTCACCGTGTTCGCTCCCACCAATGCCGCCTTCGAGCAGGCCCTTGCCGATCTGGGTGTCACGGCCGAGGAACTCCTCGCTCGTGAAGACCTCGCCGACATCCTCACCTATCACGTGGTGCCGGGCAAGGTGCTCGCCGCTGACGTCGTCGGTCTCGACGGCACCTCGGTAGCAACGGTCAACGGCGCCGAAGTTGCGATCACCGTCGACGGCGAAACCGTCATGGTGAACGACGCCACGGTGACTGCAACCGACATCGAAGCCAGCAATGGCGTCATTCACGTGATCGACAGCGTCCTTCTCCCGGGCTGATCGATTGCAGTGGCCGGGCCGCAAGGCCCGGCCACCCTCACGCTGGCCCGGTCACCACCGTGACCGGCCACGAGTTTGACGATGGCCGGGCCCGCACGGGTCCGGCCATCGTCGTTCTCACGACATCGTCGTTCTCACGACATTGTGGTTTTCACGACATTGTCGTTTTCACGAACTTGTCGTACTCACGAGGCTGGCGGCAAGAGTGTCGCGTCGAACTCGACCGGGGCCAACGCGCCGATTGCCGGGCCGAGCAGGGCGAGCATCCCAGCCCGCACCGGTCCGCTCACCGTCTGCGCGTCGACGAGGCGAGAGACCACGACCTCTGGGTAGAGGCGCAGGTTCCGATGCAGGCCGTCAGACAGCGACCGGAGGTAGGGCGCCAAGGCGCGCCCACTGACGCCGTCGATGATGATCCGACTCGGATCGATCAACGCACTGAGCGCAACGATGGCCGAGATCACGTAGTCGAGCGTGTCGTCGACGACAGCCATGGCCGCACTGTCGCCGGTCTCGGCTGCGTCGAGCACGTGGGCGACGCTGAGGCTGTCGACCTCGATCCCAGGGGCGTCGAAGTCAGGATGCGAGACCCATCGCTCGACGATGCCGGCGGCGTTGACGAAACGCTCGAGAGGGCCACGTCCGCCCGCTCTGCGTGAGTAGAGCTTGTCGATGCTCGAGATCAGGAAGCCGATCTCACCGGCGGCGCCATGGGCACCGCGCAGGAGGGCTCCGCCCGAGAAGATCGCCGAACCGACACTCTCACCGATCCAGAACACCACGAAACTGTCGAGCGCCATCGCCTGACCGAGCCAGTGGTGAGCGTACGCCGCGAGCGAGACGGCGTTCTCGACGACGAAGACGACTTCAGAGTCGGGACCGAAATGCTGCAGGAAGATCGGTCCGAGGGACACATCGGTCCAACCGAGGTTCGGGGCGTCGAGCGCGATCCCACGCTCGGAGTCGACGATGCCGGGCACACCAATGGTCACGGCACGAACGGGGAGACCGAGTTCTTGTGCCAATGCGCTGGTCCGAGCCAGCGTTTCCGAGCAGCCGATGATGGCGGCGTCGCCAGTCATCTCGAGGGTCGAGTCGCAAGGTCGATATTCGACGCGACCAACGACTTCACCGCATGCGTTCGCAACGACACCAATGACCGATTGGCTCTCGATACTCACCCCGATCAACGAGCCATACATCGGGTTGTAGTGCATGACTTCGCCGGGTCGGCCGTTGCCGCCATGTTCGATTTCTCCGGCAACGACCTGACCGGTGGCGAGCAGCCGCTGGATGATGCGGGTGATCGTCGGCGACGACAGCCCCGTCGCTCGGGCCAAATCGGCCCGGCTCATCGACTGTTCGACGAGCGCCGACAAGACCAGCGAACGATTTTGTTCCGAAACGTTGATCTGTGATCGCGGTGAAATTGACATGCTCCGAGCAACGAGGAGTGATGGCGCCGTCGCTGGCAACCGAGCGTAGCGATACACCACGACCGTTCACCATTCCAAGTACACGCACGAGCGCTCGGCGCGCCCCATGTTTTGCCTGGCCAGCCAGATCAAGTGTCGAAAACGATGACCGAACGAGCCTGTTCGCCACCGCGCATCTTCGCGTACCCGTCGTTGACCTGCTCCAGCGTGATGCGCTCTGCGATCAGTTCGTCGAGGAGCAACCGCCCCTGCTGGTACATGTCGACCATCTGTGGGAAATCGGCAGCGATGTTCGCCGAGCCCATACGAACCCCTTGGAGCTTCTTGCCCGAGAGGGCGAACCCAGCCCCGGCGACCTCGACGCTCGCTCCCGCCGGAAGGATGCCAATCAGGTAGGCGCCGCCGCCTGAGGAGATCATGTCGAGTGCCTGCTGCGCGGTCGCCTTGAGTCCAATGGCCTCGAAGGCGTGGTCGACACCGCGACCCCCCGTCAATGCCTTGACGGCTTCGACAGCATCACCATCGCCGGCATTGACCACATGCGTTGCCCCGAATCGCTGGGCCAGTTCGAGCTTGTTGGGCTGGAGGTCGACGGCGATGATTCGGCCTGCGCCCGCCATCGCTGCCCCTTGGATCACATTGAGACCGATGCCGCCACAGCCGATGACCACCACCGTCTCTCCCGGTCGGATGCGGGCCTCGTTGATTGCCGCGCCGACACCGGTGACCACGGCACACCCGATGAGCGCCGCTCGGTCGAGCGGCATATCGGGATCGATCACGACGACGCCCGAGCGATGAATCAGCATCTGCTCGGCAAAGGCGCCGACGCCCGCCATCTGCATGATGGGAACGCCGTCGATCGACAGTCGAGGCGCATCGCCGGCGCGAGCACCGAAGTTGCGGCCCTCACACAGCCAGGTCTTGCCGCGAGCGCACCAGTGGCAGGTTCCGCAGTGCTGAGTGAGACAACCGATCACATGATCACCAACGGCAACGCCCGCCACCGACGGGCCGACAGCTTCGACGATGCCGGCCGCCTCGTGGCCAAGGACGGCGGGCAGTGGGTACGGGAGGTCTCCGGTGATGATATGGAGATCGCTGTGGCAGAGTCCTGAACCAACGACGCGAACCCGGACCTCGTCAGCAGCGGGGTCATCGAGGGTGACCTGTTCGATCGCCATGTCTTCGCCCGGGGCTCGCAGGACAGCAGCGTTGATCGTGGTGGGCATGGGAACTCCTGGCTGGGCTTCGTTGATGGGGGGTTCGGTGGCTGGTGTCGCTGGGTTTCGGTGTCGCTGGGTTTCGGTGTCGCTACGGCGTGGTCAGACCGACCAGCCGCCGTCGTTGGCGAGGAATTGGCCGGTGACGAAGCGATTGCTGCCGTCGAGAAAGGCAGCACACAGGGCAGCGCATTCTTCGAGTGTTCCGAGCCGCCCCATGGGTACCTGACGCTCGATTCGTGCCCGCACATCGGGATCGGTCGCGCCAGACGCCTCGAGGAAGGCGGGAAAGTCCATGAAATTGGTGCCAAGCGCATTGATCTGCACGCCGGTCGACGCCAATTCGGCGGCGACGTTGCGCACCAAATGATTGGCAGCGGCACGAACCGAGGAATAGAGCGGCGCGCCGGGCGTGGTGCGGGCGCCGCTGGCACTGGTCAGCATCAATACCTGGCCCTCGCGTCGAGCGACCATTGGTGTCGTGACCGCTCGCAAGAAGTGGTAGGGGGCTTCGAGGCAACCAGAGGTGGCGCGAGCGAGATCGGCGGGCGAGGAGTTCATGAATCGGCCCACCACGATCGCTCCCGTGAACGCTGTTGCTGCATCGATCTGACCGAATCGATCGAGCGCAGCCTCGACGAGGCGCTGCGAACTCGACGGATCGATCAGGTCGGACACGCCGCTGACCACCTCGACCGTGGCTCCCCGCTCGCTGAGTTCTGCGACCAATTCCGGTGCTGGATCGCCGATCACCAGATCGTGATCCCGGTCAGCGAGCATTCGTGCCAGGTCAGGCCCGAGGTAGGCGGCGGTGTTCGCGATCAGGGCAATGCGGCGGGCCATTCCCAGACCTCACCACACCTTGTGCGCGGTGTCGACTCGGTACGCCTCGACGATGGCGATCTCCCGAAACATACTCGCCTCGCTAAAGACATCTTTTGATAGGTGTGTTTGATTGGGATAAATCAAACAGACTTGTAGGGTGACCCCAATGATCTGGCTGCTCCTCGCTCTTCACGTGATCGCCATTCCGGCCATTGCACTGATCACGAATCGCTTCGGCCGAATCGGTCTGCTCGTCGGTGCCATCCCCACCACCTTTGCCGCAACCTGGGCCGGATTCCGTCTCGGTTCCCCGGTCGATGAGGTATCGGTGCAATGGGTCAGCAGTCTCGATCTGTCGTTCACCTTCCTGGTCGGACCGGTCGGCCGACTGATGACCCTGCTCGTTGGCGGCATCGGTGCCCTGGTATTCATCTACGCCTACGGCTACTTCTCCGACGCTTCCAAGAACGTCGGCCGCTTCGGCGCAACGCTGATGGCCTTCGCCACCTCGATGCTCGGGCTGGTCTGGGCCGACTCGGTGTGGACCCTCTTCATCTTCTGGGAGTTCACCTCCATCACCTCGTTCCTGCTCGTCGGATTCAAGAACACCGATCCCGGTACCCGCAATGCTGCTCGCCGAGCGCTGGTGATCACCGTCTCGGGCGGACTTGCGCTTCTTGCCGGCCTCGTCGTGCTGGTGGATGCGACCGGTAGCGCTCGACTCAGCGAAATGTCGACCCTCATCAACGACGGTGCCGTACTCTCACCGACGTCGGCGTCAGTGGCAGCGGCATTGATCATCCTGGCTGCCGCAACGAAGTCGGCGCAGTTCCCATTCCACGTGTGGTTGCCCGGCGCAATGGCCGCCCCAACACCGGTGAGCGCCTATCTCCACTCGGCCACCATGGTCAAGGCCGGTGTACTGCTGATGGCACTCACCTCACCTCTGCTTGGCGACGCTGCCTGGTGGAAGCCCCTCGGACTCTCGTTCGGTGCGGCGTCGATGATCTGGGGAGCAATCGGCGCGCTTCGTCACCATGACGCCAAGTTGATCCTGGCGTGGGGCACCGTGTCACAACTCGGCCTCTTGATCTCGCTTCTGTCCCTCGGCACGGCGAAGGCAACATTCGCCGCCATCTCGATCCTGTTCGCCCACGCCATCTTCAAGGCAGCACTGTTCATGGTCGTTGGCGAGATCGACGTTCGCACCGGCACCAGGAACATCAACGAACTCCGTGGTCTTGCCCGCTCGATGCCACTTGCGTTTGCCGTGGCTGTCGCATCGGGCGCCTCCATGGCCGGCGTCCCTCCGCTTCTCGGCTTCACCGCCAAAGAGGCAGCGGTCGAGGCAGTACTGACCCTCAGCGGTGGCGAGCGTCTACTCGTCGGAGTCATCATCATCGGCGGTTCGGTCTTGACCGTGGCCTACACACTCCGCTTCCTCCTCACCGTCTTCGGGCCCTTCGGCGGGAGAAACGACGCGGCGAACGGTCCAATGACCGACACCGAGGTTGCAGCATCACGCTGGGCCATGACCTTGCCGTCGGCGCTGCTCGGCGTCACGAGCGTCGCCGGATTCATCTTCCTCGGTCTTGCCAATCAGATCGTTCGCCCGGCTGCCATCCAACTCGACGCCAAGGCCGAGGTGTATGAACTCCTTCGCTGGCCGGGCCTCACCCTCGGACTCGGTGTTTCCGCCGGCATCGTTGCTGGCGGAGCGGTCGTTGGGGTGTGGTCAGCACGGCGGTCGAGCACCATCCCGCGGGCGCTCGGCGCAGAGGCAATCGACATTGGGCTCGACGAGATCATCTCCCAGGCTCGCCAGTTCACCAGTCGCGTGCAGCACGGTTCGCTACCGGTGTATTTGGTCACCACGGCGACCGTCGCCGCATTGGCGACCACGCCGTTCCTCTGGTCGATCGATGTCGACACCCTGCGCTGGTGGGACCGACCGATGCAGGGGTTCCTTGCCGTTGCCGTGGTCGGCACCGCGATCACCACCCTGCTGGTCAACTCTCGCCTTGGTGCAGCTCTGGCACTCGGCAGCGTCGGTATCGCAGTGACGGGGCTCTTCGTCGTCCACGGCGCCCCCGACCTCGTGCTCACACAGCTCTTGGTCGAAACGGTCGTCGTCGTTGGCTTCGTCATCGGCTTGGGCCATCTCAAGCGAGAGTTCCCGCCGGTTGGTCAGATTTGGATGACCATCCGAATCGTGGTCTCGGGCTTGGTCGGTCTGGGGATTGCCGGCGCGTTGGCGGCCACCGCTGCTGCTCCATCTGGCCAGCCGCCTACGGCCGAACTCACCGAAGGAGCCGTGACCGAGGGTGGCGGCAACAACATCGTGAACGTCGTCCTCACCGACCTACGAGCGCTCGACACCGTTGGCGAGGTCGTGGTCTTGGCGGTGGTTGCGATCGGGGTGCTCTCTCTCGCCAAATCGAGTCGATCAGATTCCGAGGATGCCGAGGGCGTCGGCGGCGACCTTCTCGAAGGAGATCCCGCATGATCGCCACTCGCTCACCCATCGTCCGCTTGGGCATCCGCACCGCTACCCCACTTGCGTTGATGACCGCCGTCTTCTTGTTCTTTGCTGGCCACAATCGGCCAGGAGGCGGGTTCGCCGCTGGTCTCCTGCTCGGTGCGGTCGTATCGCTGCGCACGGTTGCTGGACTCCAGCGCCCGACCAACGCCGCCCGGCTCCTGGCGATCGGCGTCGGCATCGTCTCTGTGGTCTCACTCGCCCCCATGGTCGTTGGCAACGTGCTGCTCGACCAGGTGATCGTCAAGACGTCACTGCCCCTCCTGGGAACGGTCAAGTCCGGATCCGCCGCCGTGTTCGATCTCGGCGTCACCTTGATCGTCGTCGGACTGGTGGTGGCTGTCCTCGAAGGCCTCGGCGCCACTGACCTTGCTCAGCGCCCAGCGGAAACCCGGCCAGCAGGCGACACCGATGCCAACGCCACGCCACCGAGCCCAACGAAAGCAGGACCCGCATGAGCGGCGCCCTCATCTTCGCCGTCGCCGGCCTCGCGGCGATCGGCACCTACTTGATCACGTCCCGTTCACTCAGTCGGATCGTGCTCGGTTTCTCACTCTTTGGCCACGCCACCGTGCTCGCACTCCTTGCCGCCGGCGGCCCCGCAGGCAACGCCCCCATTGCCGACCAGACCAGCGTCGCCGACTCGGCCGATCCGCTCCCCCAGGCGCTGGCCCTCACTGCCATCGTGATCTCGTTCGGCCTCACGCTGTTTCTCTTGGCCCTCGCCCGACGCCAGCATCAACTCACCGGCGACGACCTCGTGGAAGACGATCTCGAAGATCGCCGCATCGCGGCCGATGCGGACGCAGCCGACGCTCGCGAGGCGGCAGAACGCAAGGCCGCTGAACTGGCCGAGGCGACTCGGGGACCAGAGGTGTGGACATGACAACGATCATGTCGCTCCTCATCATCGGACCGCTGTTCGGCGCGGGAATCGGTGTTGGCGCCGCGAACAAGGCGGCCATTCGAGACTCCATCACGCTGCTGACCTTGATCGCCACCGCCGCCGGTGCCGCAGTGCTTGCCGTCGACGTTGCCCGCAACGGCACCCAGGTCCTTCGGGTCGGCGGTTGGCGACCCGACCTCGGCATCGTCCTCGTCGCCGACATCTTCGCCGTACTGGTGCTCCTCGTAGCGCTGTGCACCATTCTCGTCGTCGAACTCTTTGCCATCGGTCAGCGCAAGACCCTTGCCGGTGTCGATCCCGGCATCGTGAGTCCGATCCTGCTCGTACTGACGGGCGGTGTCTGCCTCTCGATCTTGACTGGCGACCTGTTCACGCTGTTCGTCGCCTTCGAGCTGATCCTCGTCTCCAGCTACGTCTTGCTGACCCATCAAGGCCACCGGAGCCAAATCCACTCCGGCATGACCTACGTGGTCATCAACCTGCTGGCATCGACCCTCTTCCTGTTCGGCCTGGCGTTCGTCTATGCCGCAACCGGCACGGTCAACATCGCGCTGCTCGCCGAGCGCATTCCCGAGCTCGCCGACTCCACGAGGTACGGCATCGGTCTCTGGTTCCTCGTCGTCTTCGGCACCAAAGCCGCCATGTTCCCGCTCTTCTCTTGGCTGCCAGACTCCTACCCCACCGCCCCAACAACCATCACCGCCGTCTTCGCCGGCCTGCTCAGCAAGATCGGCGTCTACGTGATGATCCGATTCCAGGTGCTCACGGGAATGAACGAACTCGGCACGATCATTCTCGTGCTGGCAGGAGCCACCATGGTCGTCGGCGTGGTCGGCGCCCTGGCCCAAGACGACGTCAAACGGATTTTGTCGTTCCACGTGGTCAGCCAGATCGGTTACATGTTGATGGGCCTCGGGTTGTTCTCCGTCGCCGGTATCGCCGGCGCCATTCTCTTCCTGATCCATCACATGCCGGTCAAGACCGTGCTGTTCCTCGTCGGAGGACTCATCGAGGACGATCAAGGAACCAGTTCGCTCAAGCGAGTGAGCGGTTTGGCTGCCCGCCGGCCCTACCTCGCCGTCCTCTTTGCGGTGCCGGCCATGAACCTGGCCGGTCTCCCACCGCTTTCGGGTTTCGTTGCCAAGCTCTCGCTCGTCGACGCAGGCATCGACGGCCAGTCGATCGCCATCGTGGTCGTCTCCCTCGTCGTCAGTGTGTTCACACTGCTCTCGATGTCGAAGATCTGGCTTGGTGTCTTCTGGGGCACGCCGACCGAGCCCGACGCCACCGCTCTTGCCGACCCGACATCGGTGGCGTCACGGCGCATGATGCTCTCGGCCACCACCCTCGCCATCATCGGAACACTCGGCATCGCCCTCTTCGCAGGCACGCTCTATGACCTCAGCGAGCAAGCCGCTACCGACCTGCTCCTACGCACCCCCTACATCGAGGCAGTGTGGCCATGACCTCCTCACCGACGCCATTCGCAGCAACGGTCTCGCCGGTACCCAAGCCAACACCGAAACAGATGGCGCTGTCCCTTGTCGGGCCGCTCTCACCCCGACGCATCGCCACCCTCATCGTGCTGATCGGTGCCTGGTGTGCGCTCTGGGGCTCGGCAAGTCCAGCGAACCTCCTCTCGGGATTCGCCGTGTCCATGCTCGTCGATCGCCCGTCGATCGGACCCGCCGGCCTCGGGTCGGTGCGACCCGTCGCACTTCTGCGCCTCATCGGCGTGGTCTTCGTCGACCTGGTCGTGTCCACCTTCACCGTCGCCTGGGAAGTGCTGACACCGACCGACCACACCGAGGAATCGATCATCGAGGTCCGACTACCAAGCGAAGCCCGAGCCCATCTTCTCGTCCTCGTGATCGCCATCACACTGACCCCCGGCACCGCCGTCGTCGATGCCGATCCTGACACCGGAACGCTCTACCTTCACCTACTCCACGACGAAAAACGAGCCGAGACCCACCGCCACGTTGCCCGCCTTGCCGACTTGGTCGTTGCCGCTCTACCGGTCGGTCCGGAGCTATCCGCCGCTTCACACGCCGATGAATCCTCACCCCCAGGCTCGACCCCGTCGGAATCTACCCCTGAGGTCTCACCATGACCGTGCTCGAAATCATCGTCTATGCCGCGCTCAGCGGCTGCGCTGTTGCCGGTGCGATTCGAATCGCGCTGGGCCCCTCACTGGCCGACCGTGTGGCTGCCCTCGACGTCGTGCTCGTCGCGCTCATGGGTGGCATCGCGGCCGATGCAGGACTGCGCGATGACACCACCAACCTCCCCCTCATCGTGGTCATTGCCATCGTCGGCTTCACCGCCACCGTCGCCAGCAGTCGCTACATCGAGCACGAGGCTGGCTCCGACGTCGACAGTGACGTCACCCTGCCAGGAGGACCCCCACACCTGCCCGGTGCACACCTGCCCGGTGCACATCTGCCCGGAAGGCAGTCATGAACCCTGTCGGCGCCGTCCTCATGATCCTTGGCTCATTGTTTGCGCTGCTCGCAGGGCTCGGACTCCTCCGCTTCTCGACGCCGTATGCGCGGTTCCACTCGGCCGGCAAGGCCAGCCCCGTTTCGTTCATGCTGATCGCGCTCGGCGCCGCAACCAACATCGGGTGGGACGGCGCCGCACTGCTGCTCGTCGCCAGCGTCGCCATGGTGTTGACGTTACCGGTCGGCGTGCACCTGCTGTTTCGGGCTACCCACCGAACGACGGCCGGCGACCATCTGGCCGATGATGATCTGATCGGAGCCGAAGCGTTCGCCGCCGATCGAAGGACAGAGGCGACTGACGCCTCAGAGGATCGATGACATGGCCGAACCTGAAGCGCAAGGGCCACCAACCACCCAGAATGCGTATGATCGGGCGATGGCATTGCTCGACCTCGGCACCCCGCGTCACGGGTGGACATTTCTCACCAACCATGCACACGTACTGATTGCCATCAGTCGCAACGGCGAGCTTCGCCAACGTGACATCTCCCAGGTCGTCGGTATCACCCAGGGTGCGGTGCAACGCATCCTCGATGACCTCCAAGAGGGCGGCTACATCAAACGAGAGCGTGTTGGACGCCGGAACCGCTACGAGATCGTTTCGGGCATCCCTCTTCGTCACCCACTCGAAGAGAATCACACCATCGATGAGCTGCTCACGACGCTCGAAGACTGAGCCGCATCTTCCGTGCGCCGCCCCCGCCGTTCACCCGAACGGCTCGCTTGTTTGTTCATCGTGCTGGTGACGTTGCCTGCGTCCTGTACGAACAACGAGCAAGGAGCCACCCTCAGCACCGCTCCGTCGACCATCTCGCCGTCGACCATCTCGCCGTCGACCACTGCGCCGGCAACGGAAGCGCCGCCCGTCAGTCCCCAAGCGGCGAGCCCAACGTCGGCGAACCCAGGAACGGAGCCGTCGACGACCCCGTTACCGCGCTCGCTGACGCCGCTCGCGCTCGACCCAGCGGGTTTCAGTTCTTCAATCGAGACACTCGATGAGATCGTCGAGAACCGCGTCATCGGCTCGAGCTGGCGCGACGGTTGCCCGGTAGCGCTCGACCGACTTCGCTATGTCGAGGTCACGCATTTCACCAACGATGGTCGCCAGGTGATTGGTGAACTGATCGTCGACGCGGCCGTTGCCGACGAGATCGTCGAGATCTTCGCCACCTTGTTCGAGGCAGCGTTTCCAATCGAATCCATGCGTCTGATCGACGACTTCGCAGCCGACGACCTTCGCTCGATGCAAGCGAACAACACCTCAGCATTCAACTGCCGATTCGTCGCTGGAACATCCGGCTGGTCATGGCACGCGTACGGTCGGGCGATCGACATCAATCCACTCGTCAATCCGTACGTCACCGCTTCAGGTATCCAGCCGCCCGAGGGTGCCGCGTTCGCCGATCGGATGCTGCCAACGCCCGGCATGATCCACGCCAACGACGTGGTCAGCACCGCCTTCGCACGTCATGGCTGGGAGTGGGGCGGGAACTGGCGTTCGGATCAGGACTATCAGCATTTCGCCCGGACCGATGGTTGAGTCGGCACCCTTGCGCCAACGCAGCGGGTCGCAGAGTTCTTGGCCACCGATCCTGGCCGTGACCGCCTTGCTGATCGCTGGCTGCACGCTCGACCCGTCGGATCAGGCAAGCCAACCGACGCCCGTCGAGGCACCGACAGCCCTGGGCACCGAGCCGACCAACGTGCCGACCGGATCCGAGGCGGGGAATCAGACATCATCGAACCCAGTGGATCCATCACCGAACGGTGGCGAGGCTGCATTGGTGACGAACGTGATCGACGGAGACACCTTCGACATCTCGATCAACGGGACCCAGGAGCGCGTGCGACTGATCGGCATCGACTCACCCGAGACAGGCGATTGCCTCTACGCCGAGGCTGCTCGGTCACTCCGCGACCTTCTTGGGCCCGGCACCGTGGAGCTCGTCAGCGACACCACCGACCGCGATCAGTATGGGCGGCTGCTCCGATACGTGTGGGTTGGCGACACGTTCATCAACGAGGCGCAAGTGGCCAGCGGGCTCGCTGTCGCTCGTCGCTACGAACCCGACATCGCCCAGGCAGTGCGTCTCGAAGCCGCCGAGACCGAGTCCAGCACTGCCGGCCTCGGTCGCTGGGCTCCCGCGGCATGTGGCACGCCAGGCACGAACACCGACGGATCGCCGAGTGAGCTGCGCATCGACCGCATCGAATACGACGCTCCGGGAGACGACTCGCTCGAGCTGAACGGCGAGTGGATTCGGATCGTCAACGACGGCGCGGCCCCGATACAGATGGACGGCTGGCAACTCCGTGATGCATCGGTCGCGCACCGCTACCGATTCCCGGTCCTCGAACTGGAACCGGGTGATTCCCTGACGGTCTTCTCCGGCTGCGGAAGCGATACCGGCACCGAACTCTTCTGGTGCAACACCCGATCCGCGGTTTGGAACAATGGTGGCGATACCGCCTACTTGATCGACCCCTCTGGCAACGTCGCCACCTCCTTCACCTACTGATGCACATCGTTCTGGTCCAGCCCGAAATTGCGCCGAACACCGGCAACATCATCCGCCTCTGCGCCAACGCCGGGCTCGCACTTCACTTGATCGAGCCGCTCGGCTTCTCGCTCGATGATCGACTGCTACGCCGAGCAGGACTCGACTATCACGAACTGGCTGCAGTGACCGTTCACCCGAATCTCGACGCGCTTCGCGAAATCATGACCGGACGATGGTTCGCCTTCTCCTCGACCGGCGAGACCAGCTACAGCGAGGTGTCCTACCGGGCCGACGACGTGCTGGTCTTCGGGGCCGAGCGGTCGGGCCTACCTGCTGCCGTCCTTGGGTCGTTCCCCACCGATCGGGTTCTCACGATTGCGATGATGCCCGGCAATCGGAGTCTGAACCTTGCCAATGCCGTTGCCATCGTCGCCTACGAGGGCTGGCGACAAATGGGCTTTGTCGGCTCGGCCCACCAGGCCGACATCCCGGCGAAGGCCGTCGGGCTCACTTCGGAAACACCTGGTTCTGCACCATTCGATCCTTGAGCGGCAAGGACGCGGAGGGCGATAGGGTTTCCCCAGTTGGCGACAGCAGGTGACCATTGTTTCAGATACCGATGTCTCAGATACCGATGTCTCAGATACCGAACAACCCAGATCCCCACGTCGGCGCGGCCGAGTCGGCGATCATGGAGCAAGTTCCGGAGACGATCGTTGGCGAACTCCAGATCGAACCGGTGCCAACCCACCGCTCTCAAGTCTCGGGGTCGATCGACCGGGTGTATGACTTCCACCCCGGTCGAGTCGTTGTCCGAGTCGATGGTCCCGATGTCATGGCCATCGCGTGCGACAGCTCCATCAGCTTCGTCGCTGCTCATTTGGTCACTCCCGATGGCACGAGCGAACTCGTGGAATCGGCTGGCATGTTCGTCGGCACGCATGACGACGACACCGTTTTTCGGATGGTGTTGGAGTCGAGCGATGACTCCAAGCGCTACTCGACCGGCTGGATCCAGCGCTGAGGATTGCCGTCAGCGCAGTTCGAGATCGATCAGCGGTCCTTCGACCCGAGTACACCAGTTGCTTCGAGACGGTCGATCTCCTCATCACTCAGACCCGCAGCGCGCAAGATCGGCCGGTTGTGTTCGCCGAGGTTGGGGGCAACCGCTTCGGCTGCCATCGGTCGCGGCGAATGGTCGCCGGTGAACAGAAGCGGGAACCCGGGCGTATCGACCGAACCAAGCCGGGGGTCTGTCACCGTGCGCATCGTTCCTCGGGCTCGGAGGTGCTCGCTTGTTGCCAGATCAGCGGGGGAGTTCACCGGACTACTGGGCACTCGATACTCATCGAGCACCGCCAGTGCGGCGAGGTCGGTCTCGAACTCGGCCAACCATGCCTCGATGACGTTCGTCAGATCAGCCCGATGCTCGAGCCGTGCGTCGTTGTTCGCGAACCGAGGATCGGTGGCGAGCTCCGGCTTGCCCATCGCTGCCCAGAGATTCCCGAGCTGGCCCTGCGTGCAGAAGATCACGATCCACCCCTCAGGTCCCTGGTACACCCCACCAGGTTGGGCCACCTGATAGAAGCGACCCTGACGCATGGGTTCGTAGGCCCCATCGGTGATCGACGGTGCGTAGACCGCCGTTTCGTGCATGTGCACGAGGGCATCGACCATCGAGATGTCGAGGTGGGTACCTCGACCCGTTCGTTCCCGGCGAAAGAGTGCGTGGCCGATGGCCGCAAAGGCGTGTACACCCGCATTGGAATCGGCGATCCCAATACCAACAAAGAGCGGTGGACCGTCGGTTTCTCCGGTCATGTGCATGATTCCCGAGTAGGCCTGGGCGATGAAGTCGAAGGCCGGTTTGGAGGCCAACGGTCCGGTCTGACCGAACCCGGAGATCGACACCATGATCAGCTCCGGGTGTTCAGCGCTCAGTTCCTCATACGACAATCCCTTTCTGGCCATCACGCCCGGGCTGAAGTTCTCCACCACGATGTCGGCCTTGGCAATGAGACGCCGAACGACCTCGATCCCCTCGGCAGAGCTGAGGTCGACGCAAACCGACCGCTTGCCGCGGTTCTGCTGCACGTGGAATCCGGCACGCTGGTTCTTGCGTGGTGCAAACGATCGACCGGGATCGCCATAGGGCGGCACCTCGATCTTGATGACGTCAGCACCGAGTTCGGTGAGCATGCGAGTGCAGGTGGGCCCAGCCAGATACTGCGACAGATCAACGACCACGATCCCATCGAGCACGGGGGCTTCGGGGTCGCTCTGCTGCTTCGGTTCATCGACAGCGATCGGTTCGGGTCCTGGTGCCATGTCCATTGACTAGGCCATCCCTCGGGCGAACGCCAGTCGACGGCGCCGTCTTGGGTTGGATCACGCAGGGGTCACATCCCATGAGCAGCTGCCGATGGGGTGAGGAACCAGAACACGACTCCAAGGTGCCAGCAGTGACCCTCATCCCGACGAACTGGACCGATGGCTACGGAACGGTGCATGCCGGACCGCCACCGAACGGCTATTGGATTGCCAGCGACGATCGTTGGTACGCGCCGCAGTATCACCCCGACTACGTAACAGAGGCCACCGCTCCTCTGCCAGAGGCGCCGACTCACGACGTTGGCGATGGCGGCCCGATCGACGACGTCAACGACCTGGCGGAGACCGCTCCGTCGTTCGGCGCGTTCGACCTCATCGAAACGGTCGAAGCGGTCGAAGCGGTCGACCAACCAGAGCAGATCGATACCGTCGCGGATTCTCGAAACTGGGCAATGCCGTTCCTCGATGGCGCCCCGGTCGAACCGACCCCCAATACGCGAGCACCATCGCCCGATCTCTCGCAAACCACCGGCTCGCCCAACCGAACGATCATCACGGCGCTCGTTGGTGTTCTCGCCATCTTGGGCGTGATCGCTGCGGTCTATGGACTGGTGAACCGCGGCAATGACGAGACAGCCGGCGTCTTCACCGAAGCATCCAACCAAACGCCTGCGCCAGTCGACATCTCGACGCCGGCTGAGCCCGGCTCGAACCCCACCGATGAGTCGACAGCAGCACCTGAAGCGGTGCAACCGGCAGAAGACGACAGCGACCTCGATGGCATCGAGAGCTGCACACGTCTCGACAGCGAGACCCTCGAGATCTCGATGGTCAACGTTTCGGAGGCGACGGCTTCCTATTTGCTGACCGTTGCCTACCTCGATGCCGACGGCGTGCGTGTCGGCGACGACAATGTGTACGTGAGCAGTCTGCGCCCGGCTGAGCGCACGGTCGAACGCTCCTACGTGTTCAGCGATGCCGGCGTTGGATGCGAAGTGATCGCTGCCGATCGATACGACCGCAACGGTGTCGAGGGTCTGGCCGATATCTCGGCGTGCACGATTCGCGAACCCAATGCGTACGGTTTCATCGAAGCCGACCTGAGTGCGCTGAACAGTGGGCAGAGCGAGGTCGACTACACCGTCGAGGTTGCGCTGGTCGACGTCGACAACGTGCGCCGCGGGTACGGCACGGCCTTTGTGGAACGGGCGCCGGTTGGCACTCCGGCACCGACCGCCGTCTACACCACCGTCACCTACGACGAGTCCTACCGCTGTGAGGTCGTTGCCGTCACTCGATTCGACTCAGCTCAATAGCAGCAGTCGACGCAGCCGACGCGATTGGTCATCACCTGTTGGTCAACGGGACCAGGTCATGAGTTTGCCAACGCCAGCAGTCATCAACGTGCCGGGCATCACTCGAAGCCTGGTCGGCTGCAAACGCAAGACGCCGAACTCCTCGCTCTCTGCACTGGTCCACCCCGGGATCAGGTTCGGGTCATAGCCAACCGGTGCCGGGCCATTGACGAAACGGTCCCAGCCCGCTTGGACGGCGTCACCGGTCTCCCACGACGCGTCGCACTCAGCCGAGCACGTGTCGTGTGTCGCGTCCCAATAGGTCAACGAAACTGTCGGCTGGTTGGCGAGGTGACCAGCCTTCACCGAGTTCGGCGAGGTGGCGATCCAACCGGTGAGCACACCGTCGTCCAACTCCCAGATCGGGTGCAGGACACGAGTGCGGGGCCCGCCCGACGAGTCGACGGTGGCCACCGTGCACCAAACGATCCGATGTGCCATCTCCAAGAATGCTGGCGCGATGGTTGCGAGTTCGGTCATGGTGGTCCCCCTCAGTCGACGAGTGTCGTTGCCGGATGATAGGTCGACCAGGCAAACCAGAACGTGTCGATTTTCGCCGCAATCGGCAACTGCTCACCCTCGCGGGGTCCGCTCACCGCCGTGCCGAGCACGTTCCACGTGCTGCTCGTTGCCTCGTCGACGACACCGTCGGCCGTTCGAGAAAACGACTCGCTCGTTGCGAAGGCGGCGACCGCCCCGATGTCCGAGCCGCCGGCAATGGTCGACGCTTCGAGTGACGAAACCAACCCGGGCACATGCCACACAACGATTGGCTCGCCGTCGATTTCGAGTTCCACCACTCCGTCGCTCGCCACCCGATCGAGTGTGACCGCAGTGGTCTGCTCACCGACTTCGAAGCCGATGACTCGGCTCATCGGCTCTGCTCGCTCATCGACCTCGCCGCTGAAGAAGGCCTCGATCGGATAGCCCGACTGGTCGTAGCCGACGTAGGGATTGCGTCCGTACTCGCGGCCCGAGGCTGGCCGTTCGAGCACCTGGGCGTTCGGTTGGGCGTCTCGAACCTCAGACCAAGACGCCACCCCAAGCGGCAGCCTTACCAGCTCGGTCCCGATCAGGTCACCAACCACCGCTCGTCCGTCGAAGTGTGTCCACAAGCTCTCGGTCTGCCGGTCGTACATGATCATTGCCGACTGATAAAGCGACCCTGACGTTCCGAAGTCGAGGATGATCTCCTCGCCCGAAGCCACCAGCGCTCGCCGATCGAACGCGAGTCCCGAATTGCACAGCGGACAGTAGGTGACCGCCACCGGCCGACCATCGACATCGTCATTGACGATCTCATGCCACACCATGATCTGAGTCGGGTACACGCGGAACACACCGTCGACATCGAGAAAGAGCACAGCTTCGTCATCGTCCAACCAATCGACGGCATCGACGCTACTGAACGTCGGTGTATCGATCGAGGGAATCCCGTCTGGCGGCGGACCACCGGAGACGATCAGTTGTCGGTCAACGAGCGCCTCGGGAAACTCCTCGACATCGAGATGGCGTGGCGGGAGTGCTGAGCGGTCTGGACCAGCAGCGGGCACCGTCGCTGCGGTCGTATCTTCCGCGTCCAACCTGTTCGCAGTAGACGAACCATCTCCCCCGTTGGAACATCCGGCGACAACCAGGGCCGCAGCGAGCAATACGAGAGCGAGGCGCATCACCACCGAACCGTTGATCACCATCATGCATTCCGCCCGCAACCACCGACGGTCACATCGCTGGTCCACCGTCGCCGATCGCCGCGTCCTTCGCCCACTCGATTCGCCAGGCTGGATCTGACTAGTGTTGCGCCGCACACCGGAATCGGTGCGCTGAGGCAAGGGGACTGACATGCACGATCTGGTCATTCGCAACGGCAGGGTCATCGATGGGACCGGCGCCGATGCGACCGAAGGCCTCGACATCGCGATCGATGGCGACATGATCGTCGCCGTCGGCCCCGACCTCGGTCCCGGGCGGCGCGAGATCGACGCCACCGGCCTGCTCGTCACTCCCGGGTTCGTCGACATCCACACCCACTACGACGGTCAAGCAACATGGGATCCCTACCTCGAACCCTCCACTCCACACGGAGTCACCACCGTCGTCATGGGCAATTGTGGCGTCGGGTTCGCCCCGGCAAAGCCAACCGACCACGCCCACCTGATCGAGCTGATGGAAGGGGTCGAAGACATCCCCGGCGCTGCGTTGAGCGAGGGACTGAGTTGGGATTGGGAAAGCTTCCCTGAGTACCTCGATGCGCTCGATCGTCGAACGTTCGCCGCCGATGTTGCAGCGCTGATCGCCCACGGTCCGCTCCGGGTCTACGTGATGGGCCAGCGGGGCGCCGACAACGAGCCAGCCAGCTCCGACGACATCGCCAAGATGGCGGCGCTCGTCCAAGAAGCAGTCGAAGCCGGCGCCATGGGCTTCTCCACCAGCCGCACCATCGGGCATCGTGCGATGAGCGGCGAGCCCGTCCCTGGCACCTTTGCCGCGGAAGACGAGCTGTTCGCCATCGGCCGGGCTCTCAAGCGAGCGGGCCGCGGCCTGTTCGAGGTGGCGCCAGCCGGACTTGCCGGCGAAGACCTCGTTGCCCCGAAGCGCGAAATGGACTGGATGATTCGCCTCGCCGAAGAGATCGAACGGCCCGTCACCTGGCTGATGCTCCAGAACCTCGTCGAGCCCGACGAGTGGCAGAGCTTCATGGAACTCTCCGCCCAGGCCCAGGCCGATGGCCATCAGGTCATTCCCCAAGTTGCCGGTCGACCGTTCGGCGTGCTCCTCGGCCTGTCCATCCGTCACCGCTTCAGCGAGCTCCCGAGCTTCGCTCCCCTACTCGAACTGCCGCTGATCGAACGCACGGTTGCCATGGCCAACCCGGAGCTGAAGGCAACCCTCCTTGCCGAATCACGCGCCGCCGATGCTGCGGCCGCCATCGACAATCCACTTCGGGCGCTGATGAACCAGGCTTTCGACCGAACCTACGTGTTGGGCACGCCGGTCAATTACGAGCCGACAGCCGCCGAATCGATTGCCGGTCGGGCTGAAGTTCGCGGCGTTGACCCGCTCGAAGAGCTCTATGACCGACTGCTCGACAACGAGGGCCAGAACTTCTTGTTGATGACCTTCCTCGGCTACAGCCACGGCAACGGCGATGCGCTCTACGACATGCTCTCGCACCCAAGCTCGGTGCTCGGCCTGGCCGACGGTGGCGCTCACGCCAACTTCATCTGTGACGCGTCGACACCAACCTGGATGCTGACCCATTGGGCCCGAGACCGCCACCTCGGCCCCAAGCTCGAACTCCCCTTCGTGATCAAGAAGATGACCAGCGACACCGCGGCGTTGTTCGGCCTCACCGATCGAGGTGTGCTCGCCGTTGGCAAGCGGGCCGATCTCAACGTGATCGACTTCGAGCGCCTCGAGCTGGGTCAGCCCCACCTGGTCGACGACCTCCCCGCCGGCGGCACCCGCCTCCTTCAGAACGCAAGTGGCTACGTGGCAACCGTCGTTGGCGGCGTCGTCACTCGCGTGAACGATCGCTTCACCGGCGAACTACCGGGACGTCTCGTTCGCAGCTGAGGACGCCTGAACTCCGCTTGCTGGCCGAGTCATTTCGGTCGACGGACTCGATGCTCACGCTGCAACGATCGACCAGCTCGCCGCGACCGCCGTGTGGTCAGGAGGCCGCCAGTATCGCCCCGGCACGAGAGCGCGAAGCAGCAACGAGCCTCGCATTCGCTTCGTCGGATGTTTCCACGAACCGCGCGGCCTCCGACACCGATTTGCCGAACTCGACGTGGCGTGCGATCAGCCGTCGCACTCGTGCTGCCTGATCGAGATCGAGGTAGACGACCAGGTCGAGCAGTTCCACAACCCGGTTCCACGGGCTGGCATCGAGCAACAGGTAGTTCCCTTCCACGATGACGATGCGATCGTCAGGATGCACCGCGATAGCCGCAGCGACCGAATCCTCGATCGAACGGTCGAATCGAGGGCACCACACCGTGGCTTGCCGCGAGGCCGCAGACCGGTTCGGTCTCAGCCGTTCGAGCAACGCAACGAAGCCGTCGGCGTCGAAGGTCTCTGGCGCACCTTTCCTCTCGATCGTTCCCTGATCGAGCAGCACCGTATTGGCCAAGTGAAAACCATCCATCCCAACGATCGGCGGCCGGGGCGTCAACCGCTGCGCCAGCTCGGCCGACACGGTCGACTTGCCTGCACCCGGCGGACCAACGATGCCAACGACGAATCGCGCCGAACCGTCGGCCATCCCTGAGATGAGCTCGGCCAGATCATCGACCGAGTCCAGCAGCGGCGGGCCCTCGGAGTCGACTGCGCTCGATTCATCAGTAGAGGACGCGCTCATTCGGCGGCAGGATCAGTGGCCGAACGGCGTATCGGGCAGTGCGATCTTGGACCCGACCACTTCGCCGAGGGTGGCAAGATGCAAGAGGAAGCTGCCGATACCTGCTGCCCCTTGCATGTATCCGGTCTGGACTTCGACGAAGTCGGGACGGCTCCGGTGTTCGGCCTGGGACCATGATCGGCCACCGTCGGCCACGTCGGCCGACACCGCCAACTGGGCTTCGATGCGAAGTGCCAGGTCGAGGTAGTCACCTCGACCGGTCGCCCGGTACAACCAGAGGGCATAGTCGCCAATACCGGCGTCACCGCAGCACTGGCCGTAGTTGTTCCACAGCCCGTCGGTCCGCTGCTCAGGCGCACCGGTGGCAACGAGGCCTGCCATGTTGGCGTGCATCCACTCCAGCCACGAGGCATCGCCGGTGATCTCGTTGAGTAGATACATGAACCGGCCGGCACCAGCGGGGCCGTGACAGATACCGAGATAGAAGAGCCCCGGATTCTCATCGGTGTGGCACACCAGTATGCCGTCACCCGAGGGCTCGGTCTTGGCCTGCACATAGCCAGCAGCGGCGAGCGCGGCATCGAGATACGCCGCCTCGTCGGTCTCGCGAAACAGATCGGCCAAGAAATAGCCGACACCGGCTGCGCCGTGGGCGAAGTTGGGCGCCGTGAACGGGAACGGCATGTCCGACATCATCAGCCAGTTCGGCCCGCTCGGCGTCTCGATCGACATCTCCAACAGACGATCAGCGGTTTGGCGAGCCCAGCCGAGGGCCCGGTCATCGAGCCGCTGGCGATGGGCATAGAGAAGCACCAGCCCGGCTCCTGCCGCGCCAATGGAAAGGTCGAGCACCTCTCGGTCGCCCGTCATGCCCGTGATGTCGGAGAACGGCATCGGTTCGATCCAACCGAGCCCCGCTCCGAGCGGCTCGGACTGTTCCATCATCTTCCTCAGCGCACGCTGTGCCCCCTCACGAAACCGGGGCTCGAGGCTGGCTTTGCCCAACTCGTTCAGCACGAGGAGGTAGCCAGGCCAGCCGCTGTAGAACCCAACGGTTGCCGACTCCAGTTCACCGATGTGGCGCACGATCTCGTCGCCGGCGCTCACCGCAACCTCGAGATACTGATCGTCGCCCGTCGCCCGGTGGAGTTCCAGGTAGAACAGCGCCACCCCGGCGCTGCCGTGATAGAGCGTGTGCGGCGGATTGGTGCCCGAATCAGGCGTGCGACGCCAGCGGGCCCCAGCTTCACCCTCGATACGACACGAGGCCAGGAACGCCTCCACCTCGAGCGCCCTTGCCAGCGAGCCGTCCCCTCGTCCCAGCGTTTCGGCTACTTGTTCCGACATGGCGCACTCCCCCCATGGATTGGCCCCGAACCCTAGTTGACGGCGGCCATGACATCGTTCCGGTTCGACTGCTTGTTCGTCTCAATCGAACAACGAGGTCGTCGGTGTCGGAAGAGGAACTTCGTCAGGAGGCTGTGGGACGACGCGCAGAAGGTGAAACCCAACCGAGATCGAAACCCAGAGCCTGGCGAAGTGGTCATCGTGACTCGAGGGATTGGGGGATGTCGTCGTAGGTGTCGATGCGGCGGATCGTCGGAACGAAGACGGCAAACGCAGCCGCGACGATCACGGTGAGGGCCCCGCCGCCGGCGACCGTGAGGGGAATGCCGAGGTAGCGTGCCGCAATTCCGCTCTGGAACGCTCCCAGCTCGTTCGACGCACCGATGAACACGCTCTCGACTGCGCTGACCCGTCCCAGCTGTGCGTCGGGAGTTGCGAGCGGAACCAACGTGGACCGGATCGTCATCGACACCATGTCGGCCCCGGCAGCGAGTGCCAGCACGACGAAGGCAACCCAGTAGTTCCGGGTGATGCCGAGGACGATGTGGAACGCGCCGAACACGGCAACGACGACCAAGAGCATCGGGCCAACTCGGCGAGTGACCGGCCGAACGGCCAGAACCAGTGCGGTGAGACCGGCACCGACTCCGGGCGCAGCCCGAAGGAACCCGTACGCAATATCGCCGACGCCAAGTCGCTCCACGGCAATGACCGGGATCAGGGCAACGGCACCACCGAACAACACAGCGATCATGTCGAGCGTGATGGACGAAAGCACGATCGGTGTTCGCCCGATGAAGCTGAGTCCTTCCATGGCCAGTGCCAGTGATGGCCGTTCGGTCATCCTCGTCGGCTCGATCGCGTACTCGATGGCGAGAAGCGGCGGGATCGAGACGACGAACAGTACGGCGGCAACCAGATAGGCAAGGTCGGCCCCGACCACGTAGAGAAAGCCGCCAAGGATCGGTCCCGCAATGCTGGCCAGCACTCGAATCATCGTTGCTCGGGCAACGAGTTGGGGGAGAAGGTCGCGGGTGACGACGAGCGGCGTGATCGATCGGCGGGCCGGAATGGAGATCGCGTCGGCTGAGCCGAAGACGAAGGTGATGATGTACAGCGGCCAGATCGCAGCGTCGGATCCGTTGGAGACGTCACCGATGCCACGG
>JBBQUN010000013.1:0-34433 GCA_038212405.1 Acidimicrobiales bacterium
TGCCGGGTGATAACACCGAGATGTCGGTGGAGTTGATCAATCCGATTGCGATGGATGAGGGTTTGCGTTTCGCGATTCGTGAGGGTGGTCGTACGGTTGGTGCTGGTCGTGTTACCAAGATCGTCAAGTAGGAACTGAGCAACCATGGCTGCAAAGCAGAAGATCCGTATCCGTCTCAAGGCCTACGATCACGAGATCATCGACCAATCCGCGAAAAAGATCGTGGAGACCGTCGCTCGTACCAATGCCGAGTTCCGAGGCCCCATCCCGCTGCCGACCGACAAGCACAAGTTCTGTGTCATTCGGTCGCCTCACAAAGACAAGGACAGTCGCGAGCATTTCGAGATGCGGATCCACAAGCGTCTGATCGACATCCTTGAGCCCAACCCCAAGACGGTTGACTCGCTTCAGCGTCTCGACCTGCCGGCTGGCGTCGACATCGAGATAAAGATTCAGCAGCTGTAGTCGCCCGCTAGCAGTAGCGAGCGAACCGCAACGTGGGAAAGGCCCGAGCTCCCGGCTCGGGCCTTTCCCACGTTGTTGTACTGGCTCATCTGACTGTGCCGGTCGGCCGCACGGCCATGACTCGCTCACGTTGGTGAGCGAGAGGTGGAAGGAAGGTGGCGGCTCGATACCCTAGGTGAGCCCAAGTGGTTCTCACTTGGCAACTGAAGTCCGACCAGGTCCTATGCGCTCCAACTCAGAGCGTCGATTCTCTCGAGAGTCAGCTCCCTCCACGGAGCGTTGGAAACCCGCCGGCACAATCGAAATTTCGCTCCGCTGGCCTGTGGCTCGCGGAGCGTTGACGTGAACGGCCTGGTTTCAACCCCGGATTCAGGCCCGCTGACGGAAGTGGAAGGTATGACGAAGAAAGCGATTGTCGGCGAGAAGGTCGGCATGACTCAGGTGTGGGACGAGGACAACAACATCGTTCCCGTCACCGTCATCAAAGTGTCCCCGTGTCGTGTGGTGATGATCAAAACGGTCGCCACCGACGGGTATGACGCTGTTCAGATCACTGTTGGTGACAAAGATGCCAACAAGTTGAACCGCCCCGAGGCCGGACACTTCGCCAAGGCAGGTGTCGCCGCTGGATCACAGTTGGTCGAACTCCGCCTATCGGACGTCTCCGGCTACGAAGTGGGGCAGGAGCTCACCGCCGAAGTCTTCGAAGCCGGTGACATCGTGGACGCGATCGGCACCAGTAAGGGCAAGGGTTTCACTGGCGTCATGAAGCGCCACAACTTCTCGGGCCAAAAGGCCACCCACGGTACGCACCTCGTGCACCGCATGCCCGGCTCGATCGGCCAGTGCGCGACTCCATCTCGCGTGTTCAAGGGCATGAAGATGGCAGGCCACATGGGCAACGAGCGAGTGACCACCCAGAATCTCAAAATCGTGCAGGCCGACGCCGAGCAGAATCTGCTCCTGGTCCGGGGCGCCGTTCCTGGACCGCGCGGTGGCACGGTCATCATCCGCAATGCGGTGAAAGTGAGCTCGTGATGCCGGTAGAGAAGACGATCGTCGAGCTCGACCCCGCGATCTTTGGCGTTGAGCCCAATGTCGGTGTGATGCATCAGGTCGTGAACGCGCAGCTTGCTGCCAAGCGAGCCGGCACGCACAAGACCAAGACCCGCACCGAGGTGCGTGGCGGTGGCGCGAAGCCTTGGAAGCAGAAGGGCACCGGTCGCGCTCGCGCCGGATCCAGCCGTTCACCGATCTGGATCGGCGGTGGCACCGTCCACGGACCTCGCCCTCGTGACTACTCCGAACGCACCAACAAGAAGATGAAGCGACTTGCGCTTCGTTCTGCCCTGTCGGATCGAGCAGCGGAGTCCAAGGTCATCGTCGTTGGTAATTGGGGTTTCGACACTCCGAGCACCAAGGCAGCCAAGACCGCACTCGTCGACCTCGGTGTGACCGGTCGTGCGCTCGTCGTCGTCGATCGCAACGATGAGCTGGTGTGGAAGAGCATGCGGAATCTCCCAGAGGTTCATCTCCTTGCTGCCGATCAGCTCAACACCTACGACGTCCTCGTGAGTGACTATGTGGTGTTCACCACCACCTCACTCCCGACCACTGCTGTGAAGGAGGCCTGAGGTGAAGGATCCACACGACATCATTCTCCGACCGGTCGTGTCAGAGAAGACCTACATCCAAGTTGAGGGTTTGAACGCCTACACCTTCGAGGTGGCGAAGACGGCTTCCAAGCCCGAGATTGCCGACGCACTCGAAGCGATCTTCGACGGTGTGAAGGTCAAGAACGTGAACACAATGAACCGCAAGGGCAAGCGCGTCCGGAATCGCCGGAACGGAAGCTGGTCGAAGCGGTCCGACGTCAAGAGAGCCGTGGTCACCCTTTCCGAGGGTGAAATCGAGCTCTTCGCGAGCTGAGGAACGACTGATGGCGATTCGCAAACGCAAGCCAACGAGCCCCGGCCGACGGTTCCAGACCACCTCGGACTTCGCTGAGATCACTCGGACGAGTCCCGAGAAGTCACTGCTGTCGAAGCAGTCGAGTACCGGTGGCCGCAACAACTACGGACGCAAGACGTCCCGTCACCGTGGTGGCGGTCACAAGCGTCGCTACCGCGTGATCGACTTCCGACGCAACAAGAACGGCATTCCCGCCACCGTTGCGTCGATCGAGTACGACCCCAACCGCAACTGCCGTATCGCGCTTCTTCACTATCGTGATGGCGAGAAGCGATACATCCTGGCTCCCAAGAACCTCGAGGTTGGAGCAGTCGTGCAGTCGGGTGCCGGGTCAGACATTCGTCCCGGCAACGCCCTGCCGATGCGGTTCATTCCCGTCGGTACCACGATCCACAACGTGGAACTCAAGCCAGGGGCCGGAGCCAAGATGGCTCGCTCGGCTGGAACGAGCGTCCAGCTCGTTGCCAAGGAGGGTGAGACCGCAACGCTGCGTCTCCCATCGACCGAAATGCGTCGAGTTTCTATCGACTGCATCGCAACGATCGGCGAGGTCGGCAATGCCGAGTTCGAGCTGATCAAGGTCGGCAAGGCTGGCCGTTCCCGCTGGAAGGGCAAACGACCCCAAACTCGTGGTGTTGCCATGAACCCTGTCGATCACCCCCACGGTGGCGGCGAGGGCAAGACGTCGGGTGGTCGTCACCCGGTGTCTCCTTGGGGCCAGCCAGAAGGCCGAACCCGTAAGAAGGGCAAGAAATCTGATGACCAGATCATCCGCCGTAGGCGGACTCGTGGCGGACGGAGGTAAGCAATGCCGCGTAGCCTGAAGAAGGGCCCGTTCGTCGATGACCATCTCCTGAAGAAGGTCGACGAGCTCAACGACAAGAACGAAAAGCGAGTGATCAAGACCTGGTCGCGTCGCTCGACGATCATCCCCGACATGGTGGGTCACACCATTGCCGTGCATGATGGTCGTAAGCACGTCCCGGTGTACATCACCGAGTCGATGGTTGGTCACAAGCTTGGCGAGTTCTCGCCGACTCGTACCTTCCGTTACCACGCCGGCCAAGAGAAATCGGGTCGACGATGACAGGAATGAAGACCAACGAGCGTCCCGGTACCCGTGCCCAGGTTCGCTACCTGCGGATGTCCGCGTCCAAGGCGAGAGTCGTTCTCGATCTCGTCCGCGACAAGAACGTCGGCGAGGCGATCCAGATTCTCACGTTCTCCGAGCGTCTCGCCTCCGAGCACATTCTCCAGGTGTTGAACTCGGCCATCGCCAATGCCGGCCACAACGACGACATCCCAGCAGACGAGCTGTACATCTCGGCGTGCTACGCCGACGAAGGCCCCACGCTGAAGCGCTTCCGTCCCCGTGCCCGAGGGCGTGCCGGACGTATCAACAAGCGAACCTGTCACATCACGATCGTTGTCAGTCGCTTGAGCGACGCAGAACTCGATCGCCTTCGCAATCGTTCAGAGCGTCGCGGTGGCAGTGCCGACGCATCGGCTGCGCGCAGTCGTCGTGTGGCGAAGTCCAAGGCCGACACTCCAGAGGACCTGGCGGCCGACGAAGTCGCCGCTGAGGAGATCAGTGCCGACGAGGTCACCGAAACCGCTGCCGTTGAAGCCCCGTACGGCGAAGGAAGTCACGGCTTGGTAGACGGTGATGCCTCGATCATGCCCGACGGCTACCCCGTCAAAGGCAACGCCGACTCGATGATGTACCACAATCCCGACAGCCCCCATTACGAGCAGACGTCGGCCGAGGTGTGGTTCGCCAATGACGAGGCCGCCGAAGCTGCTGGCTTTGCCAAGCCGGCTGGCCAGGCCGCCAAGGAAGCTGCCGACGACGACACCGTCGCTGAAGAACCTGTCGCCGAGACCGAGGGAGACGCCTGATGGGCCAGAAGATCAACCCGTATGGCTTCCGCCTCGGGATCACCACCGAATGGAAGTCGCGTTGGATCGCCGATGGCGCCGACTATCGCCGGTTCCTCCACGAAGACCACGCCATTCGGCGATACCTCATGGAGCAACTCCCAAACGCTGCGATCAGTCGAATCGAGGTCGAGCGCACGTCCGACAAGCTGCAGATCGATGTGCACACGGCTCGACCCGGCATCGTGATCGGACGCAAGGGCTCCGAGGCCGACCGGCTTCGCCAGGGTCTCACCAAGATCACCGGGAACGCCCGTGCCAAGTTGAACATCATCGAGATCAAACACCCTGAACTCGACGCTGCCCTGATAGCTCAAGGTGTCGCCGATCAGCTGGTTGGCCGTATGGCCTTCCGTCGGGCCATGAAGCGGGCCGTGCAAAACGCGATGAAGGCTGGCGCCAAGGGCATTCGGATCCAGTCATCGGGTCGCCTCGGCGGAGCCGAGATGAGCCGTACTGAGTGGTACCGCGAGGGTCAGGTGCCGCTGCACACCCTTCGGGCCGACATCGATTATGGGCTGCGTGAAGCCCACACGACCGCAGGCCGAATCGGCGTGAAGGTGTGGCTCTACAAGGGAGACATCCTCCCGTACAAGCCAAGCCAAGACAAGGCGGTCGTTGAAGCCGGTCTCGTCGTTGGCGACCCCGCCGCTGGCGCCCCTGAGGTGCCGAAGAAGGTCGTTTCGTCGAAGCGACGGGCCGCTGCTCGTCCTGATGACGCAACCGATGCCGAGCCTCTTGTCAAAGAAGCCGATCCGGAGTTCGAGCGCCTCCTCGCAGAGGAAGAGGCCATTGAGGCAAAGCTTGCGAACTCGCAAGCGGCCGATACCCCACACTTCCGGCCGGAGGACGGCGACTGATGTTGATGCCAAGAAAGGTCAAGCACCGCAAGCAACACCGCGGGCGAATGACCGGAACCGCCAAGGGTGCCACCAAGGTTTCCTTCGGAGAATATGGAATTCAGGTCCTCGAGCCAGGATGGATCACCGCTCGCCAGATCGAAGCGGCTCGTATCGCCATGACCCGCCATATCCGGCGTGGTGGCAAGGTCTGGATCAACGTGTTCCCAGACAAGCCAGTGACCGAGAAGCCAGCCGAAACTCGTATGGGATCCGGCAAGGGCAATCCCGAGCGTTGGGTTGCGGTGGTCAAACCAGGCCGAGTCATCTTCGAACTGTCCTATCCCGATGAAGCGATTGCTCGTAGTGCTATGGAGCGAGCGATTCAGAAGCTGCCGATCAAGGCACGAGTCATAGCCCGAGAGGATGGTTTCGATGCCTGAGAATCTCCGAGGCCAATCCGTCGACGAGTTGAGCGGAGCGCTGGCCGATGCCAAGCGTGAACTGTTCAACTTGAGGTTCCAGCTTGCCACCGGCCAGCTCGAGAACACCGCCCGAATGAAGCAGGTCAAGCGCCAGGCCGCTCGGATCCGCACCGAGATGCGAGCCCGTGAGCTCGCTGGTCAGGAGTCGTGATGGCTGAGCAAGAAGTAAAGCCCCGTGGCGCTCGACGTAAGGTCCGCGAGGGCCTCGTTCGTTCCGCAGGTATGGAGAAGACCGCTGTGGTCGAGGTGACCAGCCGGTCACGTCATCCTCAGTATTCCAAGACGGTCCAGAAGTCGTCCCGGCTGTTCGTCCATGACGAAGAGAACACGCTGAACGTCGGCGACCGTGTCCGCATCGTTGAGACCCGCCCGCTTTCGAAGAAGAAGCGTTGGCGTCTCCTCGAAATCATGGAGCGTGCACGATGATCCAGCAGGAATCTCGACTCCGCGTCGCCGACAACTCCGGCGCCCGCGAAGTGCTCTGCATCAAAGTCCTCGGCGGCTCACGCCGCCGGTATGCCGGCATCGGCGACATCTTCGTCGCTTCGGTCAAAGACGCCATCCCCGGCGCTGCCGTGAAGAAGGGCGATGTCGTCAAGTGCGTCGTCGTCAGGACGAAGAAGGAACGCCGCCGTCCCGACGGCAGCTACATCCGCTTCGACGAGAACGCCGCCGTGTTGATCAACGATCAGCGCAATCCACGTGGCACCCGTATCTTCGGCCCGGTCGGCCGAGAGCTTCGCGACAAGAAGTTCATGCGAATCGTCTCCCTCGCACCGGAGGTCCTCTGATGAAGATCCGCAAAGGTGACCGCGTGCAAGTGCTCGCTGGCAAGGACCGCGGTCGTGAAGGAGTGGTCACGCTGGCCATTCCCGATCGCAACAAGGTCGTGGTCGAGGGCATCAATCTTGCCAAGCGCCACACCAAGCCGCGGTCGGCTGAGGAGCCGGGCGGCATCATCGACAAGGCCATGCCGCTCCACGTTTCCAACGTTGCGGTCATCAGCCCCTCAGACGGCAAACCAACTCGCGTTGGCTACAAGGTCAACGCCGATGGAACCAAGATTCGCGTGTGCCGCCGCAGCGGCCAAGAGATCCCGGAGGTGAACGAGTGAGCACGCCGACCACCTCAGTGCCTCGCATGAAGACGATGTACAACGACGAGATTCGGGACAAGCTGAAGACCGAACTCGAACTTCCGAATGTGATGATGGTCCCTCGCATGACCAAGATCGTCATCAACATGGGCGTTGGCGAGGCTCTCGCCAATTCCAAGACGCTCGAGAACGCCGGCAATGACCTTGCGTTGATCGCGGGTCAAAAGCCGGTGATCACTCGGGCGAAGAAGTCGCTGGCCAGCTTCAAGCTTCGCCAGGGCAACGCCATTGGTACCAAAGTCACCCTACGGGGCGACAAGATGTGGGAGTTCTTCGACCGTCTCGTGACGCTCTCGATTCCCCGCATCCGAGATTTCCGCGGGCTCAACCCCCGCTCATTCGACGGCATGGGCAACTACACGTTCGGTTTGAACGAGCAGCTGATGTTCCCTGAGATCGACTACGACACCGTTGACGCACCTCGTGGCATGGATATCACCATCGTCACGACGGCTTCATCCGACGACGAAGGACGGGCTCTTCTTTCCGCCTTCGGATTCCCGTTCCGACGTGAGGGGCAGGCCCAGTAATGGCGAAGAAGGCGCTCAAGCTCAAGCAGCAGAAGAAGCCAAAGTTCAAGGTCCGGGGGTATACCCGGTGCGAAAAGTGCGGGAGACCGCATGCCGTGTATCGGCGCTTTGGTCTCTGCCGCATCTGCTTCCGAGAGATGGCACACGCCGGGGAACTCCCCGGCGTCACGAAGTCGAGCTGGTGAGGAGGTAGCACACCATGGCAATGACCGATCCAATCGCCGACATGCTCACCCGTATCCGCAACGCGAACATCGCGATGCACGACGAGGTGGCAATGCCGTCATCCAAGCTCAAAGAAGCACTTGCTTCGGTTCTCTACAGCGAGGGCTACATCGGTGAGTACTCGGCCTCCGACAACGAGTCGGGTCCGGGACGCACCCTGAATATCAACATGAAGTATTCCCCTGAGCGTGAACGTGTCATTTCTGGCATCAAGCGTGTCTCCAAGCCTGGCTTGCGGGTGTACTCAAAGTCCGATTCGATCCCACGTGTCCTTGGTGGACTCGGGGTCGCCGTTCTCTCCACCAGCAATGGACTCGTCACCGATCGTGAGGCCCGCAAGGCCAAAGTCGGCGGCGAGATCCTCTGCTACGTCTGGTAGGCCGCAGTGTCTCGTATTGGCAAAGCCCCCATTTCCATTCCCAACGGCGTCGAGGTTTCGGTCTCGGGCCAGGTCGTTACCGTCAAGGGGACCAAGGGGTCCCTCAGCCACACGGTGCCCGAAGTGATCTCTGTCACCGTCGATGGTGATGTCATCAATGTTGGCCGTGAGACCGACGAGCGCACCTCACGGGCGCTCCACGGACTCAGCCGCTCGCTGATCAACAACATGGTCATCGGCGTCAGCGACGGGTTCCGCAAGGACCTCGAGATCGTCGGCGTTGGTTACCGTGCTGCGGCCAAGGGCAATGACAAGCTCGAGCTGTCGCTCGGCTTCAGCCACTCGGTCGAAGTGCAGGCGCCTGATGGCATCACCTTCGATGTCCCAGAGCCAACCAAGATCGGCGTGATCGGTATCGACAAGCAGGCAGTTGGGCAGGTCGCAGCTGTGATCCGTGCCTACCGCAAACCCGAGCCCTACAAAGGCAAGGGTGTCCGCTATGCCGGTGAGCGCGTGATGCGCAAGGCCGGAAAGGCAGGTAAATAATGGCGAGGACCAACGTCAAAGCCGCCGCCCGCAGTCGGCGTCAACGCCGGGTGCGCAAAAAGGTCATCGGCACCGCCGATCGGCCCCGCTTGGCCGTGTTTCGGTCGAACCGGCACATCAGCGTGCAACTGATCGACGACGGAGCCGGTGTCACCATCGCCGCCGCGTCCAGTTACGAAGCCGAGCTTCGCACCGCTACGACCGGCAACGTGGTGACGGCAACCGCCGTTGGCACCAAGATCGGTGAGCGGGCCAAGGCGGCAGGCGTCACCACGGTCGTGTTCGATCGTGGCGGGAACCGCTATCACGGCCGGGTCGCAGCGGTGGCCGATGCCGCCCGCGAAGCCGGGCTCGAGTTCTAGGAGTATCGATATGGCCAACGACAATCGAAACGACCGCGGCGATGGCCGTGAGTCACGAGTCATCACCATCAACCGAGTCTCCAAGGTGGTCAAGGGCGGACGGCGCTTCGCCTTCACTGCTCTTGTCGTGCTGGGCGATGGCAACGGCCGGGTCGGACTCGGCTATGGCAAAGCCAAGGAGGTGCCTCTCGCTATCCAGAAGGGCACCGAGGAGGCCCGGAAGCTGATGTTCGACGTGCCAATGGCCGGTGGCACGATCACGCATCCCATTCTGGGCACGCAGGGCGCTGGTCAGGTACTCCTCAAGCCGGCAGCGCCGGGTACCGGCGTCATCGCCGGTGGTGCGGCTCGAGCGATCCTCGAAGAGGCCGGCATCCGCGACATCCTGTGCAAGTCGCTGGGCTCCGCCAACCAGATCAACGTGGCTCGGGCCACCATCAACGCACTTCAGGGCCTGAAGCGCCCCGACGAGGTCGCACGCCTCCGAGGTCTGGACGCGTCGGAATTCACCCCAAAGGGCATGCTCGATGCCTACAACGAGACCCAGCGCGCCCGTCGGGGTGAAGCGGCGGAGGTCAACTGATGGCAGATTTCAAGATCACTCAGACTCGGTCGTCAATCGGCACCAAGCCGAAACAACGCGGCACGCTTCGAGCCCTCGGTCTTCGTGGGGTCGGCAAGTCCAACACGATTGCTGACAGTCCGGAACTGCGTGGCATGCTCGCCCGTGTTCCCCATCTCGTCAGTGTGGAAGAGGTAACGGCATGAAGGTCCACGATCTCAAGCCAGACGAAGGCTCACGAAAGCGGGCCAAGCGCGTTGGCCGCGGCATCGGCGGCAAGGGCGGCAAGACCGCTGGTCGCGGGAGCAAAGGTCAGCGTGCTCGCAACAACGTTCGCGTTGGTTTCGAAGGTGGACAGCTGCCACTCCAGCAGCGTCTGCCCAAGCTTCGGGGTTTCGACAACCCCTTCCGCGTCGAGTATCAAGCGATCAACCTCGACACCATCTCCGAGTCCGGCCTCGAAGAGATCACTCCTGAAGTGCTCTTCAGCAAGGGCCTCATCGGTAAGGACGTGCTCGTCAAGGTGCTCGGCCGTGGCGAACTGTCCAGTGCCGTCACCGTGAAAGCCCACGCCTTCTCGAAGTCCGCCGAGTCGGCGATCGCCGCCGCCGGCGGATCGATCGAGAAGCTGCCCCTGCCGTTCGCTGTGCGTCCGGCGTCATCGGGCAACCAGCACATGAACCGCTGATTCGATTTGCTGCAAACCCCTGCCCCATGTGGGGCAGGGGTTTGTGTCATTTTGTGTCGCAAGCGAACATCAGGAGCCCGCAGTGAAAACCCTGAAGCACGTCTTTGCCTCCGCAGAGCTGCGCAACAAGATCTTGTTCACCCTCGTCATGATTGCGATCTACCGCCTCGGTGCGCAGATTCCGTCGCCAGGCGTGAACCTCGATGCGATCACCCAGCTCGCCAACCAGTCGGGAGACGACTCGCCGACCGGTGGCATCTTTGGGTACCTCCAGCTGTTCTCGGGCGGTGGCCTTGGCTCCCTCTCGTTCTTTGCGCTCGGGATCTTGCCTTACATCACGGCGTCGATCATCATCCAGATCCTCACCGTGGCCATTCCCAAGCTCGAGGAGTGGCAGTCGCAAGGCGCGGTCGGCCAACGCAAGATCACCCAATGGACCCGTTACGTTTCGATGGTGCTTGCCTTGGTCCAGAGCACGAGCTTCGTCTTCTTGATCTCCGGTAACCCCGACGGCTTCTTCGGAACATCGGGAATCGATCTGTTCCCCCGAAACCAAGACAACTGGGGCCTGAAAGTCATTCTGGCCGTGACGTGCATGACCGTTGGTACCGCGGTCGTGATGTGGATGGGGGAGCTCATCACTCAGAAGGGGATCGGCAACGGGATGTCGCTCATGATCTTCGCTTCGGTGGTGTCAGGGCTGCCAGGTATCGGCATCCAGATCGAAGTGTTGAAGGGCTGGTTCGGACTGGTGGTGGCGCTCGTCCTGCTGATCGGGCTGACGGCCGGCATCACCTTCGTCGAGCAGGGGCAGCGTCGGATTCCGGTGAACTTCGCCAAGCGGGTCGTCGGGCGCCGTCAGTACGGGGGCAACAACACCTACATTCCGCTCAAGGTAAACCAAGCGGGGGTGATCCCCGTGATCTTTGCCTCCTCGTTACTGCAACTTCCGAGTCTGCTGGTCGGTGTACTTCCCGCCGACGGATGGGGGCAGGACGTTCGGGGTTTCGTCTCGGACAATCTGTACCGCCCCGACAACGTTGGCTACGTGCTGGTCTTCGGCCTTCTCATCGTGGGGTTCGCCTACTTCTACAACTCCATTGCCTTCGACCCGGTGCGTCGTGCCGATGAGCTTCGCAAGTCGGGCGGCTTCATTCCCGGCATCCGCCCCGGTCCTCAGACCGAGCGCTATCTGACCAGGGTCTTGAACCGCATCACGCTGCCCGGCGCCATCTTCCTGGCTGTCGTTGCGTTGATACCTTCTGCGGCCCTTTCTCGGGCCCTCGGGGATTCGGGAACCCAAGTTGGTTTCTCCGGCGTCTCGATCCTCATTGCTGTGGGCGTTGCCCTCGAAACCATGAAGCAGATCGACTCGCATTTGCTCAGCCAGAATTACGAGGGTTTCCTCAAGTAGCGACTGCTCGCTCGTAGCGAACAACGTTGCTGGCTGGACAACCGTCTCGCGATCTGGGACCTTGTCTGCCCACGTCCAATGGATTCGCCCGACTCCACGGAAAGCCCAAGCCGTGCCGCATCACCTACGATCAGCGCTCTGCAAAAGGCAACCGTCCGGACTGCTCTCTTTGGGAGGAAACAGTGTCGAGCCCCACACGCTTGGTGATCTTTGGTCGTCAAGGCGCAGGCAAGGGTACGCAGTGCGTACGTTTGGTCGAACAATACGGCGTACAGCACATCTCCACCGGTGACATGCTGCGTGGCGCCGTTGCCGCCGGTACCGAAATGGGGCTGAAGGCAAAGGCGGTGATGGACGCTGGTGACCTGGTGGGCGACGACATCATCAACGGCATCGTTCGTGAGCGTTTGTCGGATGACGACATCGTTGCGAATGGCTTCGTGCTCGATGGCTATCCGCGAACGGTTGCCCAGGCCGAGGCGCTGGTACAGATTCTCGGCAGCGACGAGCTGCATTGTGTCGTCGACCTCGAGGTGCCGCTGGTCGAGGTCACCGAGCGAATGAAGGCTCGCGGCCGTGACGACGACACCGACGAAGGGATCGCTCGTCGCCTCGAGCTGTACGAACAGGAAACTCGGCCGGTGCTCGATTGGTTTGCGGCCCGCGACCTCCTGGTCAACGTCGACGGCTTCGCCGAGGAGTCCACGGTCACGCAACGCCTGTTTGCTGCGATCGACTCGACCCTGTCGTCTGACTGAGCATCGCTCATCTGACATCCTGCGCCAGGCCGCGTCAGGCTCGCGGGAACTCCACGATCACCGAGGTCCCAGCTGGGGAGCGATCGGCAATGGTGATCATCCCGTGATGAGTTTCGACGATGCGTTTGGCAATCGCGAGGCCGAGGCCAGCGCCCCCACGATCCTGGGAAGGCCGGTCGTCCTGCCAGAAGCGTTCGAATACCAGGGCCTTGCTGTCGTCAGGCACGCCTGGGCCAGCGTCGCTGACGGCGACGCGAACCAACCGTTGACCCTCAGTCGTCGCACTGGATCGAGCGGTGAGGGTGACGGGATGTCCCGGCGGCGAGAATCGAATGGCGTTCGTCAGGAGATTGGTGAACAGCTGGTTGAGTCGGGTCGGGTCGCCTGCCACTGGTAGGTCGATGGCGGAGTTGACGGCGATCGATATGTCGGGCGCGGAGAGCCGCACGCGTGCGGCAACCGCGTGGAGAAGATCACCGAGCTCGATGATCTCAGGCCGTTCGAGATGGTCGAGAGCATCGAGACGGGACAGGTCCAGCAATTGGGTGACGAGGTTGCCCAGATGCTCAGCGTGGGTCAGCATGACCTGCAGCGATCGGGCGTCGGGCTCGCCAACGCCGTCGACGAGATTCTCGAGTGTGCTGCGCAGCGCAGCAACGGGCGTGCGGAGCTCGTGCGACGCGTTGGCGATGAATTCACGTTGGTGGCGATCCACCTCCGCGAGGTCTGCCGCCATGGAGTTGAAGGCGCTGGCCAGCCGGCCAACCTCGTCATTGCTCGGCGCCTGGATCGGGTCGACCGCTCGCCCCTCGGCCATCGTTGCTGCAGCAACCGCCATTTGTCTGAGAGGCCGAGTCATGCCCTTGGCGAGGAACTGCACCATGGTGAGCGCAAGCGATGCCGCAACGATTGGACGCAGCCATGCCGGCCAGCCGAGTTCGATCCCAATTTGGCTCACCAAAGCTGTCACTGCGACCGCTGCAACGATGACAATCGACCACTTGGTCTTGATGGAGTGGATTCCTTCGAGCGGGCGCCGGGGTAGCCAGCGCTTTGTGGCCCGAACCGTCGGGATCATGGCAGCGCTCCGGCCGTTGCCCCAGCGGTGGTGTCATCGATGAGGTCACCCATTGCGTAGCCGATGCCGTGCACGGTGCGGATCGTGTCGTCGCCAAGTTTGCGTCGTAGCGAGCGCACATGGGAATCGACCGTTCGAGCTCCGGAACCGTCCCGGTAGCCCCAGACGGCGAAGAGCAGCTCGTCGCGAGTGAACACGCGCCCATGGTCGAGTCCAAGACGGTGGAGGAGATCGAACTCTGTTGGGGTGAGATGGACCACCTCGCCGTTCGAGAGCGCCTGGCGACGGTTCGGGTCAAGGGAGATGCGACCGGCATGCACGATCGGCATGAGCGTTGGTCCGCTGGTGACAGCCACGGCGTTCGCCGCAGCCGTCTCGACCCGTCGGAGAACGGCGCGAATGCGGGCCACCAACTCACGTGGTGAAAACGGCTTCGTGATGTAGTCGTCAGCCCCGACTCCGAGGCCGATCAACAGATCAGTTTCGGCGTCGCGAGCGGTCAGCATGACCACAGGAATCGGCCGCTGTGCCTGAATCTGGCGACACACTTCGATCCCATCGAGTCCAGGGAGCCCGAGGTCGAGCACGACCAGGGAAAACTCCTCGACCGCGCAGCGCTCGACCGCCTCGCGTCCGTCGTTGACACAAATGACGTCGAAGCCCTCGCTGGTCAGTCGGAGCACGATTGCCTCGGCAATCGTGCGCTCGTCCTCGACGACGAGTAATCGAGGTGTCCCCACTCGGTCCTCGATTCGCGCTACAACAGTTTCCATCACCCCACCGTACGAAACCGTGATGTGGGTCGCTGGGACACCGTGTGAAGATTCGGTGCAGGCGGTCGGACGGAGAATCGGCGGACTGCGGTGACTCGTCTCGAAGGGCTTCCTTCCTGAGGAGTTCTTTCGTCGTGCTCGACTGCGGGTTGGAGCGCGGGCCGTCGACCACTAGCATGGTCTGTCGGCCATCGACGCGTCTCTTTATCGCATCGGTAGCCCCACTTTCTGAGTGATTTCAACCCGTTGTGTTCCAACACCACAGGATGAGATCGATCGAGGGAAGTGGTTCGCTCGTTCGAGGAGGAACGTTCTGCCAAAGTCCAAGGAAGATGCGATTGTCCTCGAGGGCACCATCGTCGAGTCTCTGCCGAACGCGATGTTTCGCGTGGAGCTCGAAAACGGTTTGACCGTGCTCGGCCACATCTCAGGGAAGATGCGCCGTCACTACATTCGAATTCTTCCGGGCGACCGGGTGCAGGTGGAGCTCACGCCCTACGACCTCACTCGTGGACGCATCACCTACCGCTACAAGTAGGACCCCGATTCCGACTCACCGGTCGGCGAGCCCGCTCGATCTACGCGGTGAGATGACTGTTTCTGGCACCTTGGTGTCGGAACGGCATTCCAATCCGAAAATAGGTAAACAACCATGACACGGGATGCACGATGAAAGTACGACCCAGCGTCAAGAAGATGTGTGAGAATTGCAAGGTCATACGCCGACGCGGTCGCGTCATGGTGATCTGCGAGAACCCCCGTCACAAGCAGAGGCAAGGCTGATATGGCACGCATCGCTGGCGTTGATATTCCGCGAGACAAGCAGGTGGGTATTTCCCTCACCTATATCTTCGGCGTGGGTCGCACGACGGCCGGTCAGGTCCTTGACCGCACCGGAGTCGAGTCCACCACCCGAGTCAAAGATCTGACCGAAGCCGAAGTCATGGCCATTCGTGCCGACATCGACGCCAACGTCAAAACCGAGGGCGACCTCCGGCGTGGGGTGTCGCAAGACATCAAGCGCAAGATGGAGATCGGAAGCCACCAGGGTATCCGTCACCGCAAAGGCCTGCCGGTCCGCGGTCAGCGCACTCAGACCAATGCCCGCACCCGTAAGGGTCCCAAGCGCACCGTCGCCGGCAAGAAGAAGGCAAAGTAGTCATGGCCAAGCCAAGCACCGGAGGCCGGCGGCCTCGCAAAAAAGAGCGTAAGAACGTCACTCATGGCGTTGCGCACATCAAATCGAGCTTCAACAACACCATCGTGGCGATCACCGATCAGGACGGAAACGTCTTGTCGTGGGCCTCGGCTGGCAATGTCGGCTTCAAAGGCTCACGCAAGAGCACGCCGTATGCCGCACAGATGGCCGCTGAAGCGGCGGCCCGTCGAGCCATGGAGCACGGAGTTCGCAAGGTCGATGTGCAGGTGAAAGGTCCGGGCTCCGGCCGCGAGACCGCGATCCGTTCCATCCAGAACAGCGGGATCGAAGTGACGGGAATCAAAGACGTCACACCGGTTCCCCACAACGGTTGCCGGCCACCGAAGCGTCGGAGGGTTTGATCAATGTCGCGCTACACCGGGCCTCGCGCCCGCATCTCCCGCCGACTCGGCACCAACATCTTCGACACCCGGGGTGAAGCCCAGGCACTCGAGAAGCGGCCGTATCCGCCAGGCGTGCACGGCCGCACTCGTCGCCGGGGCAACAACAACACCGAATACCTCTTCCAGTTGCAGGAAAAGCAGAAGGCGCGTTTCGCCTACGGTCTGACCGAGCGTCAGTTCCGAAAGGTCTACGACGAAGCCCAGCGCCGCCCCGGCGTCACTGGTGAGAACATGCTTCGGTTCCTCGAGCTTCGACTCGACAACGTGGTGTATCGCGCCGGGCTTTGCTCGACCCGGGCCCAGGCCCGTCAGTTCGTGAGCCACGGCCACATCAAGGTGAACGGCAAGCGCGTCGACATCCCCTCCTACCGCGTCCGTAAGGGCGACGTCGTGGAGTTCAAGGAGAAGAGTCGCGAGAACGCTGTGATCCAGTGGAACAAGGACGTGCTCGATCGCACGCCGCCTGCATGGCTCGACCGCGGCGCCGATGGCGCGTCGGTGACCGTGTACAGCGAACCCATGCGTGAACAGATCGACGTGCCGCTGCGCGAGCAGCTCATCGTCGAGCTGTATTCGAAGTAGTCCCTCGCCCGAGCTGGCCGGAAGGAATCCCACCATGCTGATCATTCAGCGCCCCACCGTGGAGCAACTCGACGACGGTGAATCGAACACTGGTCGCTTCGCGATCGGTCCTCTCGAGCCTGGCTTTGGCCACACGCTCGGGAACTCGCTTCGCCGCACCTTGCTCTCATCGGTACCTGGCGCCGCCATCACGAGCGTACGTTTCGACGACGCCCTCCATGAATTCGACACCCTCCCCGGTGTTGTCGAGGATGTCACCGACATCATCTTGAATCTCAAAGACATCGTCGTCACCAGCGTGAGTGATGAGCCGGCAACGTTGCGTCTCGACGCTCGCGGCCCTGGTGATGTCACTGCGGCTGATATCGCCTGCCCACCCGAAGTCGAAGTGCTCAACGGTGATATTCACATCGCCAAGCTCGACGGCAAGGGTCGGATCGCGATTGATCTCGTTGTCGAGCGTGGTCGCGGATGGATTGGTTCCGACCGAGTGACCAACAATGCCGTCATCGGTGTCATCCCAATCGACGCGATCTTCAGCCCGATCCGCCGGGTGTCGATCACCGTCGAGCCCACTCGTGTCGAGATGTCGACCAACTTCGATCGCCTCATTCTCGAAATCGAGTGTGATGGCGCGATCTCGCCTCGTGAATCGCTGGCTTCGGCCGGTGCGACGCTGCGCTCACTGGTGCAGCTCGTCGAAGAGATGAGCGACGAGCCCGAGGGGCTCACGCTCGGTGAGGCGCCGGCGGCAGCCTCCGGCTCGCCAGACCTCGACCTCCCGATTGAAGACCTCGATCTGTCTGAGCGGCCGCGCAACTGCCTCAAGCGAGCACAGGTGAACAGCATCGGGGAACTGCTGACCAAGACCGAAGACGACTTGCTGGCCATCACCAACTTTGGCCAGAAGTCCCTCGACGAAGTGATTGCCAAGCTCGACGAGCGTGGCTTGTCACTTCGTGGATCCAGGAGCTGATCGATGCAAGGACGTCCACGCAAGGCCCGCCGGTTCGGCGGATCTGCACAACACCAGAAGCTGATGATGGCAAACCTCGTTGCGTCGCTTGTTGCCGCCGAGGGCATCGTCACCACTGAAGCCAAGGCAAAGGCGATGCGCCCCATTGCCGAGCGCATCATCACCAAGTCGAAGAAGGGTGGTCTGCACAATTATCGGCAGGTCCTGTCCTACCTCGGCGACGTGGAGATGACCACCAAGTTGTTCGACGACGTCGGACCTCGCTACAGCGACCGCCCCGGCGGTTACACCCGAATCTTGAAGATCGGTCAACGAGCGGGCGACAATGCGCCGATGGCTCGGATCGAACTGGTCTGATCGAGCGTCCTCGGTGTGAGCGATCGATGAGTGCCGGCCGATCACCGGTCTGATCGCACGGCGACCCTGACCCACCTGAGTTGGAAACACCGACGTGGAAACACTGAGTCTCTTTGCTGAACCGAGCGGACCTGAGGGTCCGCTCGCTCGCGTTGCCTTGCTGATCGCTTACCACGGCGGTCGCTTTCGCGGTCTTGCCCCCAACGCAGGTGTGCGAACCGTCGTCGGCGAGATTGCTGATGCCCTTCGTCCGTATCTGGGCTATCGCCCCGACATCGTGATGTCGGGGCGCACCGACGCTGGTGTTCATGCCTGGGGGCAGGTTCTCTCATTCGACGTCCCGATGGCCAAGGCGGAGCCGAACCGCATCATGCGAGTGATCAACGTCGGGCTACAGCCTGAAGTGGTGTGCCGCGATGCTCGCATCACTGGTGATTCATTCAGTGCTCGATTCTCGGCCGTGGGTCGGAGCTACCGCTTTCACGTGCTCAATACGCCACATCCAAGCCCGTTCGAGGCCGACACGATGTGGTGGGTAGCCGAACCACTCAACCTGGCGTCGATGCGCTTGGCCTGCGACCCCATCATCGGTGAACACGACTTCTTTTCGTTCTGCCGTCGACCCAAGTCATCGCACGATGATGCAGCGGAGGTGTCGCTCGAACGTCGAGTGACTCGGGCACAGTGGTCGGCTCTCGGGGGCGGCGTGCTCCGTTTCGAGATCGATGGAACGGCGTTCTGCCACCAGATGGTGCGAAGCATCGTTGGTTTCCACGTGGCTGTTGGGCGGGGCCGCCGCTCTGCCGGTGAGCTGAGGGGGGTGCTGGCTGCCCGTGACCGCAATGCGGCGGTCTCTCCTGCACCGCCGCACGGTCTCACGTTGTGGAGCGTCGACTATCCCGATGATCCATTCACCGATTCCCATTAGCACGGTTGGAGCGAGCAGCGCGCGACCCTATGCTTGCCGTTCGGCCCTTTTGGCCCGGCTTTTGCTGTCAAGACTGCAGGTATCCCGTGAAGACGTACTCTCCGAAGAAATCCGAGATCGACCGCCAGTGGTTCGTTGTCGACGCCCAGGGCATGACCCTCGGCCGCATGGCCACTGAGGTTGCTCGCATCCTGCGTGGCAAGCACAAGCCAACGTTTGCACCACATATGGACATGGGTGATCACGTGATCATCGTGAACGCATCCAAGATCGTGCTGACGTCCGACAAGGCGGCCAAGAAGCAGATCCACCATCACTCCGGGTACCCCGGTGGTCTCACCACCCGTACCTACGCCGAGTCGATGGCTCGTCGGCCCGCCGACACGGTTCGCAAGTCGGTCACCGGCATGCTCCCCAAGAATCGTCTCGGTCGCCAGATGGCGACCAAGCTCAAGGTCTACGCAGGCCCTGAACATCCCCACGGTGCCCAAACACCGACCGTTCTCGAGATTCCCGGCGCACGCCGAGAGGTGAACTGATTCCATGGCTTCTTTGCTCCAAACCACCGGTCGTCGCAAGCAGGCCGTCGCCCGAGTCCGCATCTCCGCCGGTACCGGTGAGATCACCGCCAACGGCCGTGCGTTCGATGACTACTTCCCCTCGGCGGTCCACCGTCGTCTCATCACCGAGCCGCTCCGCATCACCGAAACCGAAGAGGCGTACGACATCGATGTCACCCTCCACGGTGGCGGCTTGTCCGGTCAGGCCGGCGCCTTCCGTCTCGGTATCGCTCGTGCGATGATCACGCTCGATCCCGAGTGCCGAGGTGCAGTGAAGGCCGAAGGCCTGCTCACTCGTGACCCCCGCAAGAAGGAGTCCAAGAAGTACGGCCTCAAGAAGGCTCGTAAGGCTCCGCAGTACTCCAAGCGCTGATCGCTCTCGTGGCTTCTTCCATGGTGGTTCCATCATTTGGCACCGATGGAGTACGAGGAGTCGCCAACACTGATCTGACTCCAGAGGTGGCACTGGCCCTTGGCCGTGCCGCCGCTGGCGTTTTGGGAGCCGACACGTTCGTGGTCGGTCGAGACCCACGACGTTCGGGCCAAATGCTCGAAGCGGCCTTTGCCGCTGGTCTGGCCTCGAGCGGGGTGTCAGTGGAACTGCTGGGAATGGTCCCGACACCCACCGTCGCCTGGGTCTGTGCTCAGCGTCAGGCGGCTGGCGCCATGATCTCGGCGTCGCACAACCCGTTCACCGACAACGGGATCAAGCTTTTTGGCATCGGTGGCATCAAGCTGTCCGACGATGCCGAAGCCCAGATCCAGGCCCGATTTCACGCAATCCTCGTTGGTGATACGTCGGCCAACGCCGCAGAGACGGTGCCACTTGGTGCTGAAGTCGGTTCGATCAGCGCTCATGATCCCTCAGCGGCGTGGGTCCATTCGGTCGTGGCCTCCCTCGAGGGTCGCACGCTCGACGGTGTGCGGATCGTGCTCGACTGTGCGAATGGTGCGGCGAGCGTCGTCGGGCCTCAGGTCTTCGAAGCGCTTGGTGCCCATGTCAGCGTGATCGGCAACGAGCCCGATGGAGTGAACATCAACCTCGATCGGGGTTCGACGAGTCCGCAAGCTCTGCGAACAGCGGTCGTCGAGAATGCAGCCGACATCGGACTCGCCTTCGACGGCGATGCTGATCGGCTGATTGCTGTTGACCACACCGGTGAGCTCGTCGATGGTGACCATATCCTTGCCCTGCTGGCTGCTGACTGGGCAGCCACCGGACGCCTGCGACACAACACACTCGTCGTGACCATCATGAGCAATCTCGGACTGCACCTTGCCATGCGGTCGGCTGGGATAGAGGTCCGACAAACCGGGGTCGGTGACCGCTATGTGCTGGCCGAACTCGATGACGGCGACTACTCCCTGGGGGGTGAGCAGTCGGGTCACGTCATTTGCCGCGACATTGCCACCACCGGTGACGGTGTGCTCGCCGCCGTCCAGCTCGTCGACGCCGTGGTACGGTCGGGGTCGACATTGGCCGAGCTCGCTCGTGCTGCGATGACCACCGTTCCCCAGATCTTGCGCAATGTGCGGCTTCCGGCGCGTGACGCTGCGCTGCTCGACAAGCTCGCACCTCACATCGCCAATGCCGAGAGTGTGCTGGGCGACCAAGGCCGAATCTTGGTCCGCGCTTCGGGTACCGAGCCCTTGATCAGGGTCATGGTCGAACATTCAGACGTCCGAGTCGCCGAACGTATCTGCGACGAACTGGTGCAAACGACCCAAGACTTCGTTGCTGGCGCATGAACTCCTTCCAGCGATGAGGCCGATTGCCTAGATCCGCTCAGGGGGTAGGTGTGATCTGCCGATCCATACTGAGTACGGACCCTATTGAGGAGGCCGATTCCTTTTGTGCGGCATCATCGCCATCGCTCGTCGTCGAACCCAGCGGGCAACTCCTGCAGCCGACGAAATTCTGCAGTTCCTTGCCGATGCGAAGGCGGCGCTCCCTGCCACCAGCATCGTCGATCTGGTCGCGCCTTTGACCGAGACCGCCAAGGCACTCGATTCACTCGACCAGATTCTTCGTGGCGAGGCCGGCCTGTGTGCCCTACTGCATCATCTCGGATTGGCAGCAACGATCGCTACTGACATTGCGTGGATCAGCGAGGGGCTGGGCACGATCGAACAGCACCTGTTCGACCATGGCCACGAGTACACCAACCTCGAGTCGATCAACTCGGCCCTGATTGCGGCCAAGGATGGGGCTTGGGCCATTGAACGGGACCGACTGCGCATGGCCACTGAGGTAGCCGCACTCGCCGGTCCACTCCCGACAGGCGCAGCGATCGCTGCGTTCATGAGCATCCAGCAAGCACTGAGTTCGCTCGACCGGCTCGAGGTTCGCGGTCGCGACAGCGCCGGACTCCACGTTTTGGTACGGAATCACGGTCTCGACCTCGAACAGCCCCAGTACGCCCAGATGATGGCGGACCGCGCCAACGATCCGTTGTTCACCAGCGGCGCCGTGCGCACACCCGACGGCTATCTGAGCTTGGTCTACAAGGCGGCAGCCGAAATCGGCGAGCTCGGTGACAACACTCGGGTCATGCGCTCAGGCATCGCTGCTGACGAGCTGCTCAGGGCTGCACTGACCAACGAGGCATGTGAAGTGACCGTGCTAGGTCACACCCGATGGGCCTCGGTCGGCATCATCTCCGAGCCAAACGCCCACCCCGTCAACTCTGACGAGGTCGGACGACTCGATGCACCGTACGTAACGGCAACACTCAATGGTGACGTCGACAACTTTGCCGACCTCATCGCTGTCGAGAAGTTGGCGATAGCCGGCGAGATCACGACCGATGCCAAAGTGATTCCCACCATGGTTTCACGCGGTCTGGCTGATGGACTCGACCTCGATGAGGCGGTACGTTCGGCGGTCGCTCAGTTCGAGGGCTCGGTGGCGATCGGCATTTCCACCACCGTCGAGCCAGGCGATCTCCACCTCGCGCTTCGAGGCTCGGGTCAGGGCGTGTTCGTCGGCATGGCCGAGGATGCGTTCGTGATTGCTTCGGAACCCTACGGGGTGGTCGAAGACGCCAGCTCGTACCTGCGCATGGATGGTGAGACGCCGGCCGACCCCGACAATCCGACCGGTAGTCAGGGCCAGATCATTCGCATCCGCGGTGGTTTCGCCGGCGATCCGAGTGGCTTGAGTCGCATGTCCTACGACGGCATGGATCTCCCGATCGAAACGAGTGAGTGGAAGACTCCTGAGGTCACCACTCGAGACATCGACCGCGGCGATGCTCCCCACTTCCTGCTCAAGGAGATTTCCGAGTCGCCAGGGTCATTTGCCAAAACGCTGCGTGGACGCCTGATCGACACCGATGGCACGCTCAGCGTGCGGCTGCCCGATGAGACCGTGAACGATTCCGTCGCTGCTCGTCTTCGTTCAGGCTCGATCCGTCGGGTCGAGATCATTGGACAGGGCACCGCCGCGGTCGCCGGCCAGGCGGTTGCTTCTGCATTCGAGTGGATGCTCGATGGGTTGAATGTTCCGGTTCGCGCCATCACGGCAACCGAAATGTCCGGCTTCCAGCTCGCCGATGAGATGTCCGATGTGCTCGTCGTTGCCATCAGCCAGTCCGGAACGACCACCGATACCAACCGCACCGTCGATCTGTTGCACGGGCGGGGGGCAATCGTTCTCGCCATCGTCAATCGTCGCGGGAGCGACCTCGTCGACAAGTCCGATGGCGTGCTCTATACCTCCGACGGCCGCGACGTCGAGATGAGCGTGGCTTCCACCAAGGCGTTCTATGCCCAGATCGCCGCCGGGTTCCTCCTGGCGGAAGGTGTCTCGCAACTGATGGGAGCCACCGGTCGCTCGGCCGCTGAACGCCAGTCGATTCTTTCTGCGCTACGGGCGCTTCCCGTCGCCATGACCGCGACACTGGCCAAGCGCCCTGAGATCGCGGCCGCAGCCGACCGCCATGCGCCGAGTCGCCGCTATTGGGCGATGGTCGGCAACGGTGCGAACGCGGTTGCTGCCCGAGAGCTTCGGATCAAGCTGTCTGAGCTCTGCTACAAGTCGATCGCCTGCGACATCACCGAAGACAAGAAGCACATCGACTTGTCGTCGGAACCACTCATCCTGGTCTGCGCTGCCGGTCTCGTCGGTTCGAATGCTGATGACGTCGCCAAAGAGGTTGCGATCTTCCGTGCTCACAAGGCGGCACCGATCGTCATCGCCACCGAAGGTGAGAACCGTTTCAACGGCGCGCTCGACGTCATCTTCGTTCCCGAGACCCATCCGCTGTTGGCGTTTGTCCTTTCGACGGTCGTTGGCCATCTGTTCGGTTACGAAGCCGCACTTGCCATCGATGCGTCGGCTCGACCGCTGCGCGAGGCTCGCGGGATCATCGAAGGCTTCGTCGGTGCGACCGGCGAGCAGTGGTTCGATCGATTCGCCGCAGAGCTCGAGCCCAAGGCCGCCGCATTCTTCACCTTGCTGCGCGATGGCCGGTTCAACGGCCAGCTCGAAGCATCGACGGCCGCTCGAGTTGCCACCTTGCTCCGCTTCGCCGGCCAGACCTACCCACTCGAGGCCTATCAGCAAGAGTTCGGCAAGGTCGGCACCCCCGGTGTCGTTGTCGAAGACCTCGCCGGGGCCTTGACCAAGGGCATCGAAGAGCTGACCCGACCGGTCGACGCCATCAAACATCAGGCCAAGACGGTCACGGTCGGCATCTCCAGAGCTGACGAGTCGCTCCTTCAGTCCGACCTCATCCAGGGTGTGCTTGGCACCGGGTGCCCCCGAGACCGACTCAGCTACCGCACACTGCGCTCGCTGGCGGCGCTCGATCCGGCGATCGACGAGATCACCGGTTACACCCGTTATCGCATCGAAGGCGACACCGACGGTGCGGCGGAGATCTTCGTTGTCGACAAGGGTGGCTTGGCTGCGAACCTGAGTTCTCGAGTGGCGAACGACCCCTCGTTGCGAGGCACCAAACACCGCGTTGCTGCCGACCGTGAGCTCATCGTCTCGGTCGGTTCTGACGGTCGCATCGTCCTCATCGTGCCCGAGGTCAAAGACGGCGAGACCACCGGTCTCACCCTCTGCCATCTCACGCTCAACGAAGACCTCGATGCGGGGACTGCTCGTTCGGTCCTTCAGGGCTATCACAAGCGATACCGCCAGTTGGTCGATGTGGTGACCGAAACCGAGCCCAGCTTCCGTGAGGATCTCCTCGGTACTGTTCCCACCGTCGAGCTGCTGACGGCCCCCATCAGTACCGTGGCAGCACGATGGGCAACGAACTGACCAACGCCGTGAGCAATGCGGTGGCTCTTCAGGCCGCCGCCCTCGATCGGCTCATTGGCAACACGGTGGTTTCGATCGGTATCGACGTCGTCGAAATCGACCGAATTCGCCGTATCACCTCATCGCGACCAGGGTTCGTCCGCCGCGTCTACACCGACGATGAGGCTCGCTACGCCCAGTTCGCCCGGGACCCGGGCGAACGATTCGCTGCTCGGTTCGCGGCGAAGGAAGCAACGATGAAGGCGCTGGGCGTTGGGCTCGGTGGCGTTGATTTTCGCGACATGGCGGTGGCCAAAGCAGCCTCTGGGGCTCCATCGCTGGTGGTGGTGGGCCGGGCGCTGGAACGGGCCGAAATCCTCGGAATCGGGCAGTGGCTGATTTCGTTGTCGCACAGTGACACGGTTGCCATTGCCGTGGTGGCAGGATTGTCGTCGTGAACGCTGACGCGCCTCTCTGGAACCAGATGATTGCGGCATCGCTCGCTCGCCTTTGGGCAGATCTCGCTCCCGTCGACTCGCTCTTGCCCGACCTCGCCTTCGATGCCGTGCTCGCTCGTGCCGACCATGGCGAATTCGTCGAGTGTCTTCCTCGCTTGCTCGAAGTGATGACGTTGCCCGGTGCTGATCCCGAGACAGCGATTGCGGTCTTCGATCGGTTGGAATCGGCCGGCTGGACCGAGTGGCCCGACAGGAGACGACGCCCGATCGAGAAGCTGCTCGATCAATGGTGGGCAACGGAACTGGCGCTCGAACCAGGGGAGCCACCAGTCCATGATGTCCTCGCTGCCTTGGTTCGCCTCGATCAGCCAGTTGGGCGTTGGCTCCAGCCCTGGCTCGAAGATCTCGACGGTCCCGGGGCCAGACATTTCGTTGCGCTCGTGAACGATCAGTTGTCGTCTGAGCGTTGGGCTGAGTTCCCCGACCGACGAGAGCAGGTCTTGGCGTGGACTCGTTCCGAGCCTGCGATCATGGGTCTCACGCTGGTGGGTGGCGTGCATCTCGATTCCGGTCAGCTGGGCCAGGCCCTGGACCGGATGCTCTGACATGCTCGGCGTCATCACGCCGTCGCAGATGCGGGCAATCGACGCAGCAGCCGATGACGATCTCGTGACCCTCATCGAACGCGCCGGTTGGGCAACCGCCGCTGCGGCCCGTTCGCTGCTGGGTTCGGTATCGGGCCGTCGAGTGCTCGTGCTGGTGGGCCCCGGAAACAATGGTGCGGACGGTCGAGTTGCTGGCCGAGTGCTCCAAGGCTGGGGAGCCAAGGTCGACATCGTCGATGCACGGTCATGGCGCAACGAGAACATCGAGTGGTCACGTCACCATCTCATCATCGATGCCTGCTTCGGCACCGGTCTCACCCGTGCGTTCGATGCCCCGGACATCGAGGCGCTCTGCCCCCAGCGGCCACTTGTGTTGGCCGTCGACATTCCGAGCGGTCTCGACGGTGACCTGGGCGCCATCAATGGTTCCGCAATGCGGGCCGACGCCACCATCACGTTTGGCGCTCTCAAACCCGGCCTGCTCCTCGAAGAGGGCCCCCGGTACTGCGGGGCGGTGTCGGTCGCTGATCTCGGGCTCGATACCTCGTCGGCCGGCATGCACCTGCTCGATCCTGGTGATGTTGCCGCTTGGCCGACCCGTCCGACCGACGCGCACAAGTGGCGTTCTGCGGTCTGGGTGATCGGAGGGCGGCCTTCGATGCCCGGAGCCCAGCGGCTTGCGGCAATGGCGGCTGCCCGAGCAGGGGCAGGCTATGTCCTCGGCTCGATACCGGGCCTCGAGGGTGGGGCACTCGACCTGCCAATCGAGGCGGTCGGGCGATCGCTCGGGCTCGAATGGGGGAGCGAGGTCGCTGGTCAGGCCGAGCGGGTGGCCGCCTTCGTGCTCGGTCCCGGTTTGTCGACCGATGACCGCGTCGGGTCGCAAGTGCGCCGACTCATCGCTGCCACCGATCAACCGCTGGTGATCGACGCCGGTGCGCTCGATGCCATTGCCGTTGGCGGTGTTCCGGTCTCGGTCGGTTCGGATCGAGCATCGTGTCTTCGTGACCGTCAGTTCCCGGCGGTGTTGACCCCGCACGACGGAGAGTTCGCTCGGCTGATGGGCCAGGCGCCCGGCCGTGACCGTGTGCGTTCGGCCCGGGTGGCGGCCGCGGCCTATCGAAGCGTGGTGTTGCTCAAAGGGCCGACCACGATCGTGGCGGGGCCCGATGGGCGTGTACTGCTTTCGCAGGCAGGTGACGCCCGCCTCGCGACCGCTGGAACGGGCGATGTCCTGAGCGGTGTCATCGCTGCTGGTCTTGCCCTCGGGCTCGATCCCTTCTTGGCGGCCGGTCTTGGGGCCGAGCTTCACGGCCGTGCCGCCTCGACTGGTCACCGGTCAGGACTGATCGCCAGTGATCTACCTGAGCTCATTGCCAATCTGCTCTCCTCCTCGGTGACTGGCCAGGCCGCAACGAAGCATCGGCGCACGACATGAGCAGAGCCTGGCTCGAGATCGATCTCGACGCTGTTGCCCAGAACGTTTCGATGTTGGGATCGTTCGCTCCTGGCAGCGAGCTTTGCGCGGTGGTGAAAGCCGATGCCTATGGGCACGGTGCAGCCGAAGTAGCGGCGGCGGCGCTGGGAGCGGGTGCGTCTCGTTTGGCCGTCGCCCAGATCGCCGAGGGGAGCCACCTGCGCAAGGCGGGGATCGAGGCGCCAATCTGGATCCTCTCCGAGCCCGACACCGTCGAATTCGACATCGCGGCCCGTGACGATCTCGAACCTGCGGTGTACTCGGCTGCCGCGATCGATGCGGCCATCGCGGCAACGGGTGATCAGCGGATCATGACCGTTCATCTCGTTGTCGATACCGGGATGGGGCGTGTGGGAACCACTGCGGCTGATGCCATCGAGTTGGCCCAATCGATCGTCGCTGCCGACGAACTCGAGCTCGGCTCGGTGTGGACCCATCTCGCTCGATCTGACGAAATCGGTCATCCGCTCAACGATCAACAGCTCGACCGCTTCGACGCAGTACTCGAAGAGCTGTCGGCCGTTGGCATCGATCCGCCGCTCGTGCATGCCGCGAACACCGCTGCGACGATTTCGCTGCCGCGTAGTCATTTCGACGTCGTGCGGTGCGGGATCGGGATCTATGGCGGCTTGCCCGGTCCCGATCTGGATGAACTCGTCGATCTGCGGCCGGCGATGCGTCTCGTGTCGAGGGTCGGGTTCGTCAAACGAGTCCGCGCGGGCACTGCCGTCAGCTACGGCCATCGTCGAACGCTCACTCGTGACACCACACTGGCAACCGTGCCGATTGGCTATGCCGACGGCGTACCCCGTGCATGGTGGGACGCGGGGCAGGTACTCATCGGCGGCGAACGCCATGGCTTTGCCGGGATGATCACGATGGACCAGGTGATCATCGACTGCGGTGATGCCGAGGTGTCGGTCGGTGATGAGGTCGTGCTGCTCGGAGCGCAGGGCGGCGATGCCATCTCGGTCGAAGAATGGGCGGATGTTCTCGGCACGATCACCTACGAGGTCGTGTGCGGTTTCGGCGCTCGGCTCGATCGCACGTTTCGGAGCCCACGATGACGACCACCCTTGTTCGCACCTCCACCCTCATGGCAGGAGCAGCTGTCGGTTGGTTGGTCGAGCGGTTGTTGATGCGACGCATCGACCAAGCGGCGTCGCCGTCGTTGGCGAACACCCTGCCGGCCGCCGCCGCTGACAACACGATGGACACCGCCGACGGCGGTTCGATGCACTGGATCGAGGCCGGCTCCGGGCGTCCTCTGATCCTGCTCCATGGCATCACGCTCGAAGCCGAGGCGTGGTCTCGCCAGTTCGTGCTGTCGGATCGAGCTCGAGTGATGGCGGTCGACTTGCGCGGCCACGGCCGGTCCGTTGCCGGCAGCGACGGGTCGACGATTGCCACCAACGCCGCTGACTTGGCCGCGCTACTCGAACGCGAAAACCTCCACGACGCCGTGCTCGCCGGGCATTCCATGGGAGGCATGGTGGTTGCCCACCTTCTTGCAACTGCAGCTCCCGAAACGATCGAGCGAGTGGGTGCGGTCGCCTTCGTCGACTCCGCCGTTCGTTCGCCCGTGACACGTTCGATTCGAAACGATCGCCTCGATGCCTTCCTGCAACGTCCAGTCGTGGCTGCCACCATCGGTACCGTTCCCAACAGCGATGCCGGTCGCCTCGCAGTGATGGCAACGTTTGGTCGTGCACCGAGCCGGCTCGACCTGCAAACGGTGGCCGAGAGCTTTGACCGCCTCGACCCCGAGACGTACTGGCAGTCGATGCCATCGATTCTCGAACACGACGTGCGTGTGGCGCTTCGGAAGCGAACCGATCTCGATCGAATCCGCGTCATGGTGATCGTTGGTGATCGAGATCGACTGACGCCACTGCGTTGCGCTCGTGAACTCGTCGCCACCTTCGACGGAGCCGAACTGCATGTGCTCGGCGGCGTTGGCCACCAAGCAATGATGGAGGCGCCAACGAAGGTCAACGCCTTGCTGAGTCGCCTCTTGGTCGACTCCAGGTGAAGCTCCTGATCGTCGAGCCGTGGTTGGGCGGCTCACATGCCCAATGGGCCGAGGGGTATCGACTGGTGAGCACGCACGAGGTCTCGATCGTTGGGTTGCCAGCTGATCGTTGGCGTTGGCGACTCCGCGGTGGTGCAGCTCCCCTGGCCGATCTCGTACGCGATCATGTGGCCCGTGCTGGGCGTCCCGATGCCGTGGTGGTATCGAGCCCGCTCGACGTATCACGGCTGCTCGGCCTGCTGCGTACCGATCTTGGCAGCGTCCCCGTTGCGGTCTATCAACACGAGTCGCAACTGCTCTATCCCAATACGCGGGGTGCGGTGGCGAACGACGCCAACGCGTTGTACGACTGGTTCTCCTGGCTCGGCGCCGATGCTGTCTTCTTCAACAGTGATTGGCACCGCCGTCGGGTGATCGAGGAGCTACCGGGCTTCGTGCAGCGCCTTCCTGGCGGCGATCATCTCCGCTACCTCGATCGTGTTGTCGAGTCGTTCGAGACCCTGCCGCTTGGGATCGATCTCTCATGGGCGTCGCCATCCGACGAGCGGTTCGATCATGCCGGACCGGTGGTGTTGTGGCCACACCGTTGGGAGCCCGACAAGGATCCCGCCGCGTTCGAGCGGGTCGTTGATCGACTCGCCGAAATCGATGTGGACTTCAGCCTGGTACTGGCAGGTGAGTCGGGACCGATCGACGATGAGATGCGAAGGCGATGCGGCGAACGCCATCGTCGACGAGTCATCGCCATGGGTCCCTTCACGCGCGAGGAGTACCGATCCTGGGTCTGTCGCAGCGATGTGGTCGTGAGTTGCGCCCGCCATGATTTCTTTGGTGCCGCCGTCGCCGAGGCGGTGGCTGCTGGCTGCGTGCCGGTGGTACCTGACGCACTGCACTATCCCGATCTGCTCGGTGACGCAGCGGCGGCCTTCACCTATCGGCCGGGAAGTTTCGGGACTCGCCTGGCCGATGTGCTCGGCGATATCGACTCGTGGCGTGCGCAGCGAGCGGCAGCAATGACCGCAGCCCGCCGCTTCGACTGGGGCGTCATGGCCTCGGTCTATGACCGACGGTTTAAGGCATTGGCGGGCCTCTGAATGCGTACCTGGAAGCGAGCAAATGTGATCGATGTTGACCTCGCTCGCGGTACCTGCCACGCTCGGCCCATGTCGGTGGCGCACTCGGTCAGTGAAGCGTCACCGTTGGTCGACTACTTCGACAATCATCGCGACCCGGTCGAGGCGATGCTCGATCGTGATCTGCCATGGGACGAGTTCGGTCCGTCGTGAGCGCTCACGACGGCCGTCGTTCTCACGGCACGATCACCGATGTTCCTGGCGTGACCGTTGGCCATTGGACGAGTCCAGCTGGCGACACCGGTTGCACGGTCGTGCTCCTGCCCGAGCGCACGGTGGCGTCGGGTGAGGTTCGCGGTGGTGCGCCGGCCACCCGTGAGTTCGCGTTGCTCGATCCGATTCGGATGGTGCAGCATGTGAACGCAGTCGTGTTGTCGGGCGGGTCGGCCTTTGGACTGGCAACATCCGACGGGGTCATGCGCTACCTGGCTGAGCGCGACATCGGTTTCGCAACGGCTGGAGGAGTGGTGCCGATCGTGGTCGGCATGGGTATCTACGACCTCACGGCAGCGGCCAGCGGTGTCCGGCCTGACGCTGCGGCTGGATACGCAGCAGCGGTAGCGGCAACCAGTGGAGCGGTGCCGTCGGGTCGAGTCGGCGGTGGCGCGGGCGCAACGTATCGAAAGTGGTGGGGACGTGAAGGGTCGCGGCCAGGTGGTGTTGGGATGGCGACGGTGCAAGACGGCGACGTGCTGGTGAGTGCACTCGTTGTTGTCAATGCGCTTGGTGACATCGATCCCGGTGACGGGTCGTTGCGTGACATGCCACCGAAACGGGTCATCGCTGTTGGGGCCGGCAACGAACCGGAGTTCGGCGCCAATACGACCATCGGTCTCGTGATCACGAACGCCACACTCGACAAGGCCCAGTGTCAGCTCATGGCGCAGGGCGGGCACGACGCGTTCGCCCGAACGCTCGTACCGTCCCACACCGCAGCCGACGGAGACGCCCTCGTTGCTGCAGCAACGGGAACGGTCGATGCTGATCCAATGCACGTTCGGGTCATGGCAACCGAGGCGGTCACCCGAGCGATCCGGTCGATTCTCTGAGCTTGCCGCGAGATCTGACACTCACCACGAAGGCGTCCCTCAGCAGCGGCGGGCACCGGCACGGTTTTCGGTGGCGGTAGCCTTGAGCGCCGTGCCTGAGATCACCACCAATCCGTCCACCGCGTCGATCGTGATCCACACCTCATGCCCGGCTCAGACCAAACAGGTTGCCGCCGAACTCGCCGACCTGGTGTCCGAGGGCGACCTGATCGTGCTTGCCGGCGATCTCGGCGCAGGCAAGACGTGCTTCACCCAAGGTCTGGGTGCTGGTCTCGGCATCGACGGCCGGATCACCAGTCCGACCTTCACCTTGGCCAATCGTTACCAGGGCCGGCTCGAACTGAATCATCTCGACGTCTATCGCATCGATGACATTGGCGAGACGCTCGACCTCGATCTCCCGGAGCTACTCGAATCGGGTGTCACCGTGATCGAGTGGGGAGAGCAGATCGAACCGGTGCTCCCGGTCGATCGCCTGACGCTTCGCCTGCTGCTTGGCGACGGCGACGACGATCGTGAACTGCGTTTCGAACCCGGGTCAGACCGATGGGCTGACCGCCTCGCCTCGTTGGCAACGATCGGCGATCGGCTCGAGCCATGTTGATCCTGGCCGTCACTTCAGCGACTGCCAGCGTCGGCGTGGCCATCGTCGAGTCGGCTGGCCTGGATCGTGAGGGGCATCCAACCGGTCAGCGGGTCCTCGCCCATCACCAGATCGCCACCGACCGCCGCCATGCCGAGGAGCTGATCCCGATGATCGCCGGAGTGCTCGATGCGGCCAGTGAGCAAGCTGGTGGCACGATTGCGCTGCGCGACATCGATCGCTTCGCCGTTGACATCGGCCCCGGTCGATTCACCGGGCTGCGAGTGGGGCTGGCGACGATACGCACACTCGCGCTTGCGACGAACACGCCGGTGACCGGGGTTTCGAGTCTCGAAGCGCTTGCCGCCGCGCATTGCGGCGTGACGGTCAGCTCGATCATCGATGCCCGCCGCGCCGAGGTCTTCCAACAACGGTTCGTCGTCGATGGACTCGGTCATCCAACAGCGATTGCTGCGCCGTTCGTCGGTGCTCCCGGCGACTTCCGGCACGACATCGGCCCCGACGATGTGGTCGTTGGCGACGGAGCCGATCGATATGCCGAGCTCTACACCGGTCAGATCGTCGCCGGTTGCGAACCCTCACCGGTCGAAATCGCTCGACTCGCGGCACTACGCCCAGGAGTGCCCGGCCCCGAAGTGCTGCCGCTGTACCTGCGTGACCCTGACGTGCAGATCAACATCAAGACGCGGCACAACACATGAACTCGCTTGCCGCTGGAGCACCGAAGGCCGTTGCTGATCGTCAAACGACCATGAGGGTTGCTCTCGTCGAACTCGATGAGGTCCACCTCGATGAGGTCGCCGCCATCGAGGCGGCCGCCAGTCAGCAGCCATGGTCTCGTTCGCTGTTCGCTGGTGAACTCCTGATGCCAGCCGGCGAACGTCACTGGCTGGTGGCCTTGGTCGACACCGAGCTCGTTGGCTTCGGTGGGATGATGATCGTTGGCGACGAGGCACACCTGATGAACATTGCCGTCCGGCCAACCCGGCGGCGCTCGGGTATCGCCGGGCAGTTGTTGACGCAGTTGATCGCCGATGTGGTGGAGCGCGGAGCCTGCCATCTCACGCTCGAGGTCCGCACCGACAACGTTGCCGCACTCGAGCTGTACCGGCGCTACGACTTCGAATCGGCTGGCGAACGCAAGGACTACTACGGGCAGGGTGTCAACGCTGCCATCTTGTGGGTGCACGACATCGATCAACCCGGCTACCTCGCTGGGCTCCATCGCCATGACGACAACGGGGAGAACCCATGACCATCATGCTGGCCATCGAGAGCAGCTGCGACGAAACCGCCGTTGCCATTGTTCGCAATGGCAACGAGGTCTTGGCGAACGTGGTGTCGAGCCAGGTCGATCTGCACGCCGAGTTCGGTGGGGTGGTGCCCGAGGTCGCAAGTCGCGCCCACCTCGATCTGCTCGAACCCGTCTTGATGCGAGCGTTGGCCGACGCTGCGCTCGAGCCGTCGGATATCGACGCCGTTGCCGCAACGCACGGACCGGGCCTGATCGGTGCCCTGCTCATCGGGGTGAGTGCCGCAAAGGCGCTGGCCCTCGCATGGAACGTGCCCTATGTGGGGGTCAACCACATGGAGGGCCATCTGTTCGCAACGACACTCGAACGACCTGACCTGGTTCCACCGCTCGTCGTCCTGCTCGTTTCGGGCGGCCACACGCTGATCGTGCACGTGTCCGAGGTCGGCACCTACGAGATCCTCGGGTCGACGATCGATGATGCCGCCGGTGAGGCCTTCGACAAGGTCGCTCGTTATCTCGGTCTCGGTTACCCCGGTGGTCCGCTCATCGACAAACTCGCTCGTGAGGGAGATCCGACCGCCATCACCTTCCCTCGCGGGATGCTGAACGACGGCCTCGATTTCTCGTTCAGCGGCATGAAGACGGCCGTGGTCAACCACGTTCGCAAGCACCCGGAGTCGACGAACGCCAACGTGGCCGCTGCTTTTCAGGAGGCAGTCGTCGATGTCCTGGTCACCAAAACGCTGCGGGCGGCGAAGCAGGTGGGCGCACGAGCGGTGTGTCTCGGCGGTGGCGTGGCGGCGAACTCGCTGCTTCGTGAGCGCTTTGCTGCCGCCGCCGCTGAGGCCGGTATCGATGCGTTGGTGCCTGATCGTGCATTCTGCACCGACAATGCCGCGATGATTGCCGCCGCAGGACAGTGGCGCCTCGAACACGATGGGCCAACCGGACTCGACGACGGCGCGCAACCGAACCTCTCACTCCCAACCGTCTGACGATCGATCGCTCTCGCGAGCGGAAGGATCAGCGGGGCGAGCGAAGGACGGCTCGCTGGATGCCGCGCTGATCATGGAAGGTGTGGTCAGCGTCGAGGGGGTCGGTACCCCGGGCTTCCAGTCCGCCGTATTCGGTGATCGCGCTCCCCACCGCATGACGAAGGTCGATGCTGGCAATGCTCGAAGCGGTGATCGACAAGAGGACGCGGGCACTGGCATCGTTGGTGGCACTCAGCTCCGGATGGTCCAGGAGTTCGGAACGAACGATCACGTAACCGTCGGCGGATTCGAGTCGTATCTGATCGCTGGGATCGGCGTCGAGAGGGTTGTAGCCCCGAGCCAGGAAGTGACGCAGAACGGGCGTGAGGAGCTGTCGCTCGGTGTCATCGACAACGAG